>NZ_JAKEUW010000001.1:0-315286 GCF_022398115.1 Vibrio sp. Isolate22
ATGAGTAGGAAAGGAAACTGCTGGGACAATGCTTGTGTTGAGAGTTTCTTCCATTCTATGAAAGTGGAAGCGATCCAATATGAGCCGATTATGACGAGAGAGCAGATGCGCCAAACGATCTTCGAGTACATAGAGGTTGATTATAATCGAACGAGAAGGCACAGTGCTCTTGGGTATCTAAGCCCAGTTAACTTTGAACAACAAAATGTCGCTTAATGAAGTGTCCAGTCTGGCTGGAGCAGATCAGTACTCCCTAACTTACTGAAACAAACACGCCGAAGTATCCTTGAGGTGTCTGGTGATGGCGCTTACGACACGAGAGCGTGTCACGCTGCTATTAAGATTAAGGGAGCCATTGCGCTTATTCCCCCAAGAGAAGGGGCAGCCTTCTGGGAGCGTGGTCACCCTCGAAATCTCGCCGTGGGTTGCCAGAAATTATACGGCTCAAATAAGTATTGGAAAGAGCGGTATGGATACCACAAGCGTTCACTCTCAGAAACAGCGATGTATCGAGTTAAACAGTTGCTAGGAGGGAAACTGAGCTTAAGAAATTACAATGCCCAGGTGGGTGAAACTTACGCGATGATAAAAGCGTTGAACAAGCTTACTAGGTTAGGTATGCCTAAAACCTGTCGTATTGACTAAGAAATACGCGAAACGGGTTGGCTCTATATCTAAATTTAATTACGCAACACAGCCAATATTTACGTCCGCATAGATAGATTCTATTTACATTTATAGAGTACACCGTATTGGAAAGAGCGGTATGGATACCACAAGCGTTCACTCTCAGAAACAGCGATGTATCGAGTTAAACAGTTGCTAGGAGGGAAACTGAGCTTAAGAAATTACAATGCCCAGGTGGGTGAAACTTACGCGATGATAAAAGCGTTGAACAAGCTTACTAGGTTAGGTATGCCTAAAACCTGTCGTATTGACTAAGAAATACGCGAAACGGGTTGGCTCTATATCTAAATTTAATTACGCAACAAAGCCCTCCCAAGTGGGAGACCGACTCCCAATGTCCGCAACAGGGATTGGAAAAGCGTTAATGATTGATATGCCAAAGATGGAGTGGATTCGATTAATTTCATCACAAACTAATCATGACGTTGAGTCGATGCTAAAACGAATGAATGAGTATTCTAAGTATGACTATAGCTATGACTTAGAAGATAACGAAGATCTTGTGCGCTGTGTTGCCGTGCCAATTAGAAATAAATATAACAATATTATTGCGGCTATCTCAGTAACCAGTATTAAAGAATATATGTCTGACGAGAGAATGACAGAATTAATCCCTATTATTACTGAATATTGTCAGAAAATATCCAAGCAACTTAATTAACCCTACAAGTGTATGTAACTTACACTTAAATTATAAATAATAAATTAATCAGGTACGACTATGTCTAGAACCGGAAAAATTCTAGCCATTGGTGGGGTGTTTGTCGCCTCAATCATTGGTGCAGCAATTGCTACAAACTCTCAAGGTAATAGCCAATCGAGTATTGCAGCTGGTGAATCTCAAGTTCAAACACTGCGTTTCAGCATGAGCTCTAATAACAAACACCCAATTTATGATGGTGCTGCTAAATTCAAAGAGATCGTTGAAAAATTTACCGAACTGAAGGTGGATATATACCCCTCAGCACAGTTAGGTGATGATCGTGCAGCCATTGAAATGTTGCAGTTAGGTACGCTTGATGTATCTATTCCATCAACAGGTCCGCTTGCTAATTTCTACCCAGAATACAATGTGTTCGACCTACCTTTTATGATCACCAGCGAAGATGTAGCTGACAAAGTTCTCCGAAGCGAGTTTTCTGACGATATGTTGAAAAGACTAGAGTCTAAAGGCTTAGTCGGACTAGATTTCTGGGAAAATGGTTTTCGCCATCTTACCAATTCTCAGCATGCAGTTAGAACGATTGAAGATGTTAAAGGCTTGAAGATACGAACAATGGAGAGTCCACTTCACTTGGACGCATGGAATGCGATGGGCGCAACGCCAACACCAATGGCGTTCAACGAACTGTTCACAGCGCTACAACAAGGCACCGTTGACGGGCAAGAAAACCCATATCCGAATATCGCATTAAACAACTTGTTCGAAGTACAAGAAACTATTTCAAACACCGGCCATGTATACACACCCTTAGCCTTAATTGTTAGCCAAGCTACATGGAACAAGCTAAGCCGTCACGACCAAAGAGTCTTGCGCCAAGCAGCAATTGATGCTGGCGACTACGAGCGCCAGGTTAACCGTCGAGTAAACCAAGAAAGCTTGGATGTTATTAAGAAAAACATGGAAGTCGTAACCCTGACACCTGAAGCTCTGGTTGGTTTCCAAGAAGCGACTAAACCAGTTATTGAGAAATACACACCAATCATTGGTAAAGATGTTGTATCCGCTTTCCAAGAGCAAATTAAAAAAGCAGAAAGTGAATTAGCAACTCAGTAACTCAAGCCATCACTTTATATTTAGAATCTTACTTTTTTAATACTGACTATTTTAATACTTAGTTTTTCATGGTTATAAAAATAAACCATAAGAAGTAATCGTTCTAAGTAACAAGTGGATAAGGAATCTTATTATGTTGAATTGGTTAGACAAGTATTTTGAAAATACGATAGCCGTAATACTGCTCATTATTATGACGGCAGCAATATTCTTACAAGTAGTATCCAGAACATTCGATTATTCAATTGCTTGGACTGAAGAATTAGCTCGCTACTGTTTCATTTGGCTAGTTTATATCGGCATCAGTTTTGCCGTTGCAAAAAAGAGCCATATTAAAATTGAAGCGATATCTATGTTAATTGACGACAAAGAAAAGAAGTACCTAAGCCTATTCTCAGATTGTGTATTTTTGATTTTCTCCGTCGTGATCTTATTTAAATCCACACAAATGGTAGAACACCTCTATCAGTTGGGACAAACATCGCCAGCGCTTGGGCTACCGATGTGGATAGTTTACTTAGCTGGTCCAGTAGGATTTGCACTTACGACTCTCAGATTGATTCAACAGATGGTCTCGACCACTGACGACATCAAAGCAGCGAAATAAGAGGTAATCATGTCAGTATTTATTTTGTTTGCGACATTCGCACTGCTCGTTATTGCCTCTGTACCTATTGCTATCTCACTAGGTATGGCAACGCTGCTCACTATTATTTCGACGGGTACGCTAAGCGTTGATTTCCTTGTGAGTACCTTAATCACGTCTGTTGATTCGTTTCCAATCATGGCAGTGCCATTTTTCATTCTAGCAGGTGACATCATGGGCAGCGGTGGTATCTCGCAGCGTTTGGTGAACTTTGCTAACTCACTGGTAAAAAACATCACAGGTGGCTTCGCGATTGCTTCGATCATTACATGTATGTTCTTCGCTGCTATCTCTGGATCGGGTCCAGCAACGGTTGCTGCCGTCGGTGGCATCATGATCCCTGCGATGATCAAATACGGTTATGACAAAGGCTTTGCAACAGCGGTTGTTACTGCAGCTGGCGCGATTGGTGTAATGATTCCGCCAAGCATCCCTATGGTGATGTACGGTGTGTCTGCTGGCGTATCCATTGGTGATTTGTTCATTGCAGGCATCATCCCTGGCATCTTGGTTTCACTGTGCTTGATGGTATGGGCATACATCTACTCAAAGAAGAAAGGCTACAAAGGGTCAGACGAACCGTTTAGCTGGAAAGAAGTATGGGCTCAATTTAAGCATGCTCAGTTGGCACTACTCATTCCCGTGATCATTCTGGGCGGTATCTACGGCGGTATATTCACTCCAACAGAGGCGAGTGTTGTAGCTGTCGTCTATGGCCTGGTAGTAAGTCTATTTGCCTACAAAGAAATAACCTTCAAAGACTTACCGCAAATCTTCACTAAATCTGTGATTACTTCAGTGATTGTATTGTTGATTGTGGGTACAGCGACCGCTTTTGGTAAGTACTTAGCGCTTGAACAAATCCCGACGCAGATTGCTAACGCAATGCTTGAGTTTTCGGATAGCAAAGTAATTTTCATTATTTTAATGGTGGCACTGCTACTTGTCGTTGGCTGTTTCATGGAGACAGTAGCTGCAATCATTATCCTGACGCCTATTCTGGTTCCTGTGGCCATGTTATTCGGTTTCAACCCAGTTCATATCGGCATCATCATGGTAGTAACTCTGGCTATCGGGTTTATCACGCCTCCTCTGGGTCTAAACTTATTTGTCGGTTCAAGTGTTTCTGGGCTCTCTGTTGAGAAGCTCTCAAAAGCAATTATTCCGTTCTTCCTAGCCATGATGTTTGCACTAACACTGATTGTATTTATTCCCCAGATCTCTCTGGTTCTGATTTAAGTAAGGTATTTATTGTGAAAATTATTGATGTCATTCCACACGCAATCTCAGTTCCACTTGAGACACCGTTTTACTTTGCTCAGGGCTGGGTTCATAGCCGTAGCTCAATGATCATTGAAATTGTTACCGATGAAGGAGTTATCGGTTTTGGTGAAGCCTTGTGTCATGGACTGCAAAGCCCACACATCGCTGCTGCATTTGTCGAGCATACCTTTAAGCCATTGCTACTTGGACGTAGTCCGTTCGACGTAGAGGTACTTTGGGAAGAGATGTACAACGTGACTCGTCCATATGGTCAAGGTGGTTCTGCAGTAAACGCGATCAGCGGTGTTGATATTGCCCTGTGGGATGTCATTGGTAAGGCTCTCAATAAACCGATCCACTCCCTCATAGGTGGTGCATTCCGCAAGGAAGTCACCCCTTATGCTACAGGCTTCTATCGTATTGCAGACGCAAAATACCCAGAAGCCGCGATCGAAGAAGCACACCGTTATGTCGATGGTGGCTTTGAAGCCTTCAAGCTTAAGATTGGATTCGGTGTAGAGGAAGATATCGCCTTCATTCGTTCAATTCGCGAAGCCGTCGGTAATGACGTGAAAATCATGGCAGATGCTAATGGTGCTTACAACGCGGCTGCAGCACGTCGCATCATCAAGGAAACAGAAGAATTCAATCTGTATTTCTTGGAAGAACTATTGGCACCTGAAGATATCACTGGCTACCAAGAAATCAAAAACCTCTCTAAAACTTATATCGCCGCTGGTGAACAACTATTCGGAAAGATGGGATACCGCCCTTGGCTTGAACAGAGAGCACTCGATGTTATTCAACCTGACTTATGTTCTTCAGGCGGTATCACGGAATGTAAAAAGATTGCAGCAATGGCACAAGCAAACCACACCATGATGATTCCACACGTGTGGGGTTCTGGCATTGGTATTGCGGCTTCTTTGCAGTTTATTGCTTCACTACCAAGCTCACCACTATCACTCAACCCTATCGAGCCAATGCTTGAGTTTGACCAATCTTCACACCCATTCCGCAAAGATCTCATTTGCGATGGCATCAAGATGGAAAACGGCAAGGTACAAATTTCTACCAAACCGGGCATAGGCGTTGATGTGAATACCGACATCATCAAGCAATACAAAGTTAACTAACTAAGCGAAGTTAACTAAACGAAAGAGTTACCTAGATACACAAAGTAAAGACATCAACTAAACCTAAAACTGCGCGCCTTAGGGCGCATCTGTGAGCTGTAATTATGAATCAAAAAAACACAATCAGTTGGCTAATTCTGGACTGGGGAACGACAAACTTTCGTGCCTTTGCAACCGAACTTGAATCATTACTAAGTAAGTGGCTTGGCGATTACCAACACTTACCAATTTATATGGCTGGCATGGTTGGCTCAGCACAAGGTTGGGTTAACGTACCATATGTTTCCACTCCAACTAATGTGGAGTCCTTGGCTCAAAACACCCACCAATTCGAGCTTCCTTGGGGGGCAACCGCAACCATCATTCCAGGTGTCAGCCATTATGATGAACATGGCAACTACGACGTAATGCGGGGCGAAGAAGTTCAGTTATTTGGACTTCTAGAGTTAGCAGGAAAACCAACGCTTGAAGCAGCCTTTCCGGGTACTCACAGCAAACACGCAAATATTGAAGCGGGTAAGTTGGTCTCGTTTTCAACCTACATGACCGGAGAGCTTTTTTCCGCACTGTCAACACACACCATCCTAGGACGTGGCTTACCTGACCAAGTCAGCTCTAACGCTGCTTTTGTAAAAGGGGTAAAAGAAAGCTCGAACTCGTCAATTACCAATCAACTTTTCAAAACCAGAACACACCGTCTGTTCGGCAATCTAGAAGAAAATGAAGTGTTTGATTACTTATCAGGGCTGTTAATCGGCAACGAAGTGCGAGAACTGCATCAAGAGAGCATCTACTTAGTAGGCGGAAAAGCCCTATCAGAACGCTATGACCAAGCATGTCGTCAACTGGATAAAACAACCGAATACGTGAATGGCGATGACACTTTCATCGCTGGAATGTTAAAAATTAAAGAGGCAATGAACCATGACAAATAAAGACTTTAATCTAAGTGATCACCTACCACTCGTTGCCATTATCCGTGGTGTGGAACCAGTAGACTGTATTCGAGTGACACAGATTTTGATTGAAGAAGGCTTCTCAATGATCGAGGTGCCATTGAACTCACCAGACGCACTGACCAGCATTAAAATGTTGGTCGAGCACTTTGGAGACCAATATCTTATTGGTGCAGGTACTGTCACTACACCTGAAAAAGCGCAAGCAGTGATAGATACCGGTGCAAACCTAGTTGTCACACCAAACTTCAACGAACAGGTTGTGAAAATGTCAGCGGCAGCAGGTTGCGTAAGCTTCCCTGGCGTTGTCACTCCAACCGAGGCATTCGCTGCACTTGCGGCTGGTGCGACAGGGTTAAAACTATTCCCAGTATCTATGCTTGGTCTTGATGGTTTTAAAGCACTGAAATCCGTACTGCCTCCAGAAGCAATCTGCTTACCTGTAGGAGGAATCAACCCTACCACCGAGAGCATGAAACCTTACTTGGACATCGGTGCGAAAGGTTTTGGTTTAGGAGCCTCTCTCTATAAGCCTGGCTTATCTGACGACGAGATTCGAGCCAACGCCAAAGCATTCAACATCGCCTTTAAAGCGTCTATCGCTGAGTAAGTGATCCATACAAAGTAAGCTTGAAACAACGATACGGCTCATATTTTTCTACGTGATAATTCTAAATGGTCATAGAGAATAGTATGAGCCGTATTTCGTTTACATTTATTTTAGCCCGCCGCTTGTTCCCAATCAGTCAGTAACTTCATAATTACGCGAGAGTCTTGATGAGTCGCCATTGGCGCTGTGAGTTGCGTATCGCCTTGCTCGACTGCTTGGCGGATATTACGCACTTGATAATGGAAGCCATCGCCTTGCGCTTCGACTTTCACTTCACGTTTCGACGTTTCGTATATCTCAACCGTAAATGTGTTCTCTTCGGTCGGTAACCATGGGTTGGTATCGAGAGTGATACAGCCTTTACTGCCTAAAATCGTAAAACCATGCTTTAAGCCATGATCTTCTGCAGTATGAACCTGCGCAGTGAACTGGCCATTGAAGCGCATCATCGCTGACGACTCGCAGATATTGCCATCTTGACCACGTCGGCCAATTGCTGAGATCTGCACGTCATTAAACACGCTCTCACCAAACTGGTGTTGTGCGACAGAGTGGATCAGCGACATAGGGTAACAGCCAAGGTTATATAACGCGCCCTTACTCGCAGGGTTCACAAACTGGTCAATCGCCGCAACGTATGAACCTTGGATTGAGCGTACTTCACCAATTTCTCCGGTTGCCAGTTCTTGATGAAGCTTGGCGATCAATGGGTGATTTAAGTACATCAAACCTTCTGCGAAAAATACGCCCGCTTCTTTCACCGCTTGTAGTGCTTGTTCGGTTTTTTCCATATCCACCGATAACGACTTTTCACACAGAATCGCTTTGCCTTTTTGAGCGGCTTTAATCACGTATTCGTGGTGAACATGGTTAGGTAGCGCGATGTAGATAATGTCGACCGATTTATCTTCAATCAGGGCTTCATAGCTATTGAAGGTTCGTGTTGGTTGGTATTGATCAGCAAACTCATTGAGTGTTTTCTCTGTGCGTCCTGCAACAGCATAAAGCTCGCTTTGAGCATCGCCTTTAATGGCGTCTGCCATAACGCCTGAGATAAAGCTGGTTCCTAGAATTCCCCATTTCATGCTTAGATCTCCTTCTTATGAGTTTCAAAGGCTTGTACTAATTCTGTTATATCACGCTCGATAAACGCTTGGGTGTGAGGCATCCCAAAGTGCTGGTTAATGGCTTCACGGTTAGCGTATTGCTCAAGCAAGATCACTCGGTCGCTTTGGGTTTGGTCATAGGTTGCAATCGCTTGTAGGCAGCCCGGTTCGCTCTGCATATCTAGACAAAACTGTTCGATGGCTTCAACCGCAGCCTCACGTTCAATGTTGGTTTTAATCCTAAGTTCCGCAGTAACAAAGATAGTTTCGTTTGTTTGAGGCATTCCACGCTCTTATTTTAATCAACTATTGGTTTGCCATTAATATAATTAACCCCTAATAATTGATAAACTCACCTTTTGTTTATTATTTATCAACCAAGAGTGTTTAATGGATAAGTTAACTAGCATGAAAGTCTTCGTTTACGTGGTGGAGCAAGGTAGCTTTCGTAGTGCTGCCAACCACTTCAATCTATCGGCGACCATGATCAGTAAACATATCCATCATCTTGAATCGAGCCTTAACTCTCAGCTGATTCATCGCACTACGCGTAAGCAGTCTTTAACCGATTCAGGGCAGCTCTACTATCGAGAATGTAAACGAATTCTGGAAGACATCAGTAATGCTGAAAATCTAATTCAAACCTTAGAAAATCAGCCTCAAGGCACGGTCAAAATAAACTGCCCAGTGACCTATGGGAACAAAGTGCTAGCCCCTATAGTGGCGAAGTTCCTTGCCAATAATCCGACAATTAATGTCGAGCTCGTACTGAACAACGATCTTGTTGATCCCTACTCTTCGGATATTGATTTAATTGTGCGAATTGGTGACCTGTCTGACTCAAGTTTAGTCGCCAGATACTTAGGTGATTACGAGATGTGTTACTGCGCAGCGCCTGAATACCTAGACCAACATACAAAGATTCGTGTATTAGAAGATCTCGCACAGCACCCATCGCTTGGATTTAGTTACAGCAGCCGTCGTGATGTGAGTGGGCGTGAACCCCAACTACGCAATACACAAAACGGTGACTCACAATTCCTAGCCCCTAAGAACCACCAAGCGGCGCATAGCACGGGGAATAAAGGCCAAGTGCGTTTGATGTCGAACAATGGGGATGTGTTGCGATATGCCGCCCTACAAGGCGTGGGCGTGTTGTTACAGCCGACTATCTCAGTCGCAGAAGAGATTGAACGTGGTGCTCTACTGGAGATCCTACCCGGTATGGCACCTTTGCCTAAGCCGATTCACTTACTCTATAAAACCAAGCAACTGTCTTTGAAGAACAGGACCTTTGTCCAGTTCTTGTTAGCCGAGCTTTCTAAATAACTAGAGTGATCAAAGCAACTAAGGTGGTCTACGTTACTAATAGCTTTGGAGCAACGATGAAGGTTAAAGCGTTTGCCAATGACTCATCAAGTAACTGCCAAGGCCAGAAGGCGTAGTATTGTGAACGACCATCTCATCACATTGGTTGAACACCATGAAGTGTTTAAGCTCATCAGATAAGGCATGAATCAACGACTCATGGTTTTTGATTCTATCTTCCACAACCAAGTTACGAATATTGAGTAAACGACTCTTTCTGTCGACCTTGCAATCCATTCGCGCCACCAGCTCTCCTTGCCATAGAATCGGCAAACTGAAATAACCAAACTGGCGCTTGGCTTCAGGAACATAGCACTCAAGAAGGTAGTCAAAGTTAAACAATGATTGCATTCGCTTACGTTGAATCAACAGATTATCGAACGGAGAAAGTATCTTTAACTTGGTTCGAGATAGTGGCTGATTAAGTAACTCAAACGCATTTGGCAACATGTAGTAATCAGCACCTTGAACATCCACTTTCACTATTCGCTTGTCTTCAAGCATCTGTTGGAGTGTTTTCTGTATCAGTGGCTTGGTGTTCTTAAGGAGATAACTCATTTCCGATGCGATCCCCACACCGTTCGCCTCTAAATAACGAATAATCAGGTGCTCAATGTACTCTTGTTCTGTGGGTTCAGAGGTATCAATACCACTCGGTACAACTCGCTCGGTTAGGTCATACACTTTATGGAAATTCACTCGGCTCGGCACCATTAAGTCACCTTGCATAAACAAAGTTTCTAGCGCCTGTTTGGCCGGTTTACCGCCCCATCCGCCGGGGTTTGGCCTATCGCCTTCAAAATCTTTCGCCATTAATGGCCCTTCGTTCTCAATGCGTTTAAGAACATGTGCCATTAGGGCCTCGTCTTTTTTATACCAATGCTTCAGCTTATCGCTCGCAAACCCATTCTTTCGATGCAAGCTGAAGCGGTAGTCTCGCATAGGTAAATACGCAGCAGCATGCGACCAATACTCAAATACCTCTCGACGCTCTAACAACGTATCCAGAAGGTTCAGTTGGTAGTCTGGATTACGATTCCACAGCGTATGATGGTGGGCTCGCTGTATCACCGAAATAGTATCAATTTGCACATACCCAAGGTTTTCAATCGCAGACAGCGTCCTCGCCAAAGCTCCGCCATTACGTTTCTTTTTAGGCGGCAGCTTTTGCGAAAGCAGTACAATTTTTTTCGCTTGTGCGAGTGAGAGTGATTCCATGAACTTCAGACTTTAATTGATAGCAATGACCGGCTTATGATTCAGCAATAAGCTCTTGAAGGATCTGCTTGTACGTTTCGACTGTCTGCGCGCCCGTGACTGCACTCTTGCGGTTAAATACCACGGTAGGAACCGCAGAGATCCCCATGCGTTGCCATTCGAACTCTTGCGCTTCTATTTGCTTTAAGTTGTCGGTGTTCTTTAAGCGTTTCAGTGCCTTCGTTGCATCTAAGCCAACCGCTTCAAGCTCTTGCGCAATAACATCCAGATCTGACAGATCTTTCTGCTCTGAAAAATGCGCTGTGAAGAAGCGCAGCTTCAACTCAGTCTGTTTTCCGTAAGCTAGAGCAAAATCAAGCAGCACATGTAAGTGGCGTGAATTCACCATTCTCATGCTGTCATAAAAATTGAAATCGAACCCTACCGCTTTGCCGCGAGCTGCCAGTTGCTCACGTGAGCGCTGACTTTCTTCTGCACTAGAACCGTATTTTCTCATGATATGCTCACGCAGGTTTTCACCCTCTTGCGACATATCTGGATTCAACTCAAATGGCTGCCATTCAAGTTCAATCTGTTGTTCTAAACCAAGCTCTGCAACAGCCTGCTCTAGGTTTTTGTAACCGACGACGCACCATGGGCACATTACGTCAGAAATAATATCGAGTTGAAGCTTCTTACTCATCGTCATTCCAAATATCGTTGCTAAGGCGTATCCAATACAAAGTGGATATCCGTGTTGTCACTAAGACTACAACAATTTGAACACCCGTTCAAATACCAATGTATTCGCTCTCAAATTTCTCTCAATCAGCCTTTGACTTAAAGTTAACTTTAAGTTGTAGAGTGATACAAAACAGAGACAATGAGACAAAGATATGAAAAGAAAAACACCACCCTACCTTACCGGCCGCTTCTTTGATGGCATTAGCTCAGGGCTATTTATGTTGGCACTTCCGTGGTTAATGCTAGCAACGCCCAATATGGGCACTTTTGTTGCGCTCACGGCTCTGGTTTGTACGATCACCACTTTTCTTGCTACGCCCTATTTTTCAGCCTTGATCGACCGCCATTCTCGTAAAAATATTTTGATCATCGCGCAGGTAATCCAGGCTTCAACCGCATTTATTGTCGCTGCAATTTACTGGTTTGGCGTCGGTTCTATTGTCGTCCTAGGTGCAGCTCAACTCATTTTTTGGGTTTCAAGTAGCCTTGCCTGGCACACCAACAATGCCTTTACGCAAGAGAATTACGACCACCATGAATATGCCAAAATTTCGAGTCACCAAGAGATTATTTTGCAGTCAACAACCTTGGGTGCTGGCGCTCTTGGCGTTGTGTTACTCGAGCAGTGGAGCATTATTGAATTTGCGATTTTTGCAGGTATTGCCTCGAGCATTTCAGCAATAAGTTACTTGGTGACACCTTACAGAAGACAAATCACGGAGAGTGTGAACACACCATTCAAGCAGCAATTGGGCGAAATTAAGGATGTGTTCTCTCAATCGCCTCAATTCTATGGTTTCCTGATTGTTTCTTGTCTCTCATATCCGATGGTGACCTTTTTGAGCCGTTTAATTCCGATTTGGTTTTCAGAACTGAATATCACCGGAGACTGGCTTGCACTTTACAATATCTCTCTCGGCATGGGGGCACTGATTATTGGGATATCTTTACCACTGATTCTGAAGTCTGCATCTCACAAAACAATCATCCAAATAGCGATGTACATCATCGGAATCTCTTTATTGTTGATGAGCCAAGCAGAGAATCCTGCATATCTTATTGTTCTTACTTTCATTTTCGGTGCATTCAACGCACTCAATAGAATTGCCCGAACCAACTGGATGCACCATGCGGTAGCAATAAAACAAAGAGGAAGAGTAGATGGGGGGCTTGCGCTATTCGCTACATTAACCCAGAGCTTAAGTTATGTGTTGATTGCCGTATTGGCGCAAGCCGATGCGATTATTTATGGTTTTACCATTGCTGGAGCCGTGGTTCTGGCTGCCACATTTTGGATGGGTAAACTTGGCAGACAAATTAAGCCGGAGTGTACCTTAGCAAATCAATGTTAAGGCGAGTTTTAAAATTCGAAATTTCCAATAAAAAAGCCGGCTCATGTTAGTGAGTCGGCTTTGATAAAAATCTAAAAAGGATTTCGAACGTTACGCGAGAAGCTTCTCCAACACTTGGAATACGCCCGCATCAACATTACTTGGCGCACCAAAACGAGCAATCTCTTTTAGTTTTGGATGTGCATTTTCCATAGCATATGAGTGGTAACTTTCTTTAAGCATCTCGTAATCATTTAGGTAGTCGCCAAAGCTCATGGTCTGTTCGTAAGTGAAACCTAATGTGTTCTGGAGATGCTTAATTGCCGCCCCTTTTGAAGCTTCAGCATTCATCACATCCAGCCAAATTTTTGCGCTTACAACCACTTGGTAATTCTCACCAAACTTAGCGTCGATGCTTGGGTTTACTTTCTCTTGTGAGCCGTCAAAGTGGCAAATAGCAACCTTGATAAACTCATCTTCAACCGTCAACAAGTCTTCTACTTGCTCACGGCGATGGTAGTACTTAGAGATCTCTGCTAGAGCACGCTCGTCTTTGGTTTCGATGTATGCCGATTTCTTACCACACAACACAACATGGGCACCTTCTATAGCACGCGCTTCTTTGATGATATCTTTGATGGCATCTGTATCTAGCAAGCAGCTGTAGAGCTCTTCGCCTTTATGCATCACTAATGTGCCGTTTTCAGCAACAAACATCATGCGGTCTTTAATAGGAGCAAAAGTTTCCATTAAACTGTAGTACTGACGACCCGACGCAGCAGCAAAGATAATGTCTTGAGCTTCTAGTCGCTCGTAGAGGTTAAAAAATTCTGGGTCTAATTTTCCGTGTTCATTAAGCAGAGTACCGTCCATATCAGCAGCGATAAATTTGATGTTCTGTTGTGGCATTTCAGAGCTTACCTATAAATATAAATAAAATTGTAAATTATGATTTTTCGTTATCTTGGGTAACGGTTCTGCGTTCGATTATATCGTTAGAGTAGCCAGTGAGTGCAATGCTTTTCGGTCGGTTTATTTGCCTAAATCTTAGATCTTGTTTATGCCTAATGAGATTTCAAATAGATAACTGATCGGATATCAAGCGTCATCAAAACAACAAGCTGAGCAGGCCAATTTAAGGCGACTTTTAAAATTCACATTGACCGCTAAAAGAAATAGGCTTACTATTAATCGTCTTTTAACGATTAGCATTAAGTGAGCCACCTAAGTATGACTGCAACATGCCAAGCAACAGAAAGCTGTTCTCTACCTCTTCCGCCAAGTAATGCAGAAGCAGAAAAAGAAATGGCAGCGTTAGCAAAAGCACTCGCGCATCCAGCTCGAATTCGCATACTTAGCATCTTGTCTGCACTAGAAAAGTCAGGCGGCTGCTTAAACAGTGATCTGGTGAGTGAATTAGGTTTAGCTCAATCAACAGTGTCAGAACACTTAAGAATATTAAAAAACTCAGGCTTCATTACCGCTGAGTCTATTCCGCCAAAGATGTGTTACCGCATCGACCGCGACAATATTCAACGCTTCGAATCGGTATTTAACAGCATTTTAAAATAGAAGTTCACGCTTGAATGATTGGCTTTGATAGCCTTTACTTTTAAGCGTGTTTTTTTGCCATAATAAATCGTTTTTCGACGATTTACGATACAAACAAAGAGAGATTACCATGAAACCAAAATTAGGTTTTCTAGATCGCTACTTAACACTATGGATCTTCATCGCCATGGGCCTTGGTGTACTGCTGGGTACCCTATTCCCACAGATCGAACAGTGGAACGATTCAATGTCTGTTGGCACCACCAACATTCCACTTGCGATAGGCCTTATCTTAATGATGTACCCACCTCTGGCTAAGGTTAACTACAACCTGCTAGGCACCGTGGTAAAAGATAAGAAAGCCATCAAGCTCTCTTTGATCATGAACTGGTTGGTTGGCCCAATTCTAATGTTCGTATTGGCACTGACTTTCTTGGGTGATCACCCTGGTTACATGGTCGGCGTAATTCTGATTGGTCTTGCTCGTTGTGTGGCAATGGTTCTAGTTTGGAACGACATCGGTGGCGGTAACAAAGAATACGGTGCCGCGTTGGTTGCTCTAAACAGTGCTTTCCAAGTGGTTAGCTACAGCTTTATGGCGTGGTTGTTCATCAGCGTTCTTCCTCCAGTATTCGGTTACGAAGGCATGCTGGTTGATATCTCAATGATCGATATTGCACACAGCGTACTTATCTACTTAGGTATCCCATTCTTAGCAGGCTTCCTAAGCCGTAAGATCCTTGTGTCGATGAAAGGTGAGCAATGGTACACCGACGTGTTCATTCCGCGCATTTCTCCAATGACGCTAATTGCATTGCTAGCAACTATCGTTTTGATGTTCAGCCTGAAAGGTGAAATGATTGTTGAGCTGCCAATGGACGTTCTATTAATTGCGGTTCCACTGACAATCTACTTCACTGCGATGTTCTTCATCAGCTTCTTCATCGGCAAGAAAATGGGCATTGAGTACGACAAGAACGCATCGATTGCATTTACAGCAACAGGTAACAACTTTGAGTTAGCGATTGCAGTTGCAATCTCTGTATTCGGTATCAACTCAGATCAAGCATTTGCAGGCGTTATTGGGCCACTGATTGAAGTACCTGTGCTGATTTACCTAGTGAACGTTGCACTTAAGATGAAAGACAAGTACTACAACGGTCTAACAGTGAAATCTGCCAACTAAAAAATTACATATCGCTTTAAACAGAAAGGCTCACAAATTACTTTGTGAGCCTTTTCTTTATTCCAGTTCATCCAATTCTCATCCAGCTTATGTTTCGTCTAATAGGCCTTTCAATGCTTGTTCAAGCCATAGCAGTGCTGGCCCTTTCGAGCGTGTTTTCGATAAAACCAGATCAACCGGAGGCGACCACGTTTTGTGGTCAAATGAAACATTCACCTCTATCAAACGCTGTTTACTCAGCTCTTCTTCAACAAGGTGTTTAGGTAAATACGCCCAACCGACATCACTACCAAGGATCATTTCTTTGATAACGATAAAACTGTTTGACCACCATACCTTGCCCGCTATAAGTGGAAACTGATCCATCATCTTGCCTTTATCTCCCCTCAGCATGAGCTGACGATGTGGCAGTAAATCCGACAATTTCGCGACAACCGTTTTGGCTAGCTTGTGGCTTGGGTGGCACACAGCAACAAACGGTAAATGCCCAATAAAGCAAGGTTCAGAACCGACATCAAAAGCCAAGTTGGTGAACATCAAGCCAAGGTCTGCCTTCTCTTCAACTACGAAAGGATTCACTTCTGTTGTGGTACAAGCGATCAACTCAACCTCAGTAGCAGGGAAATGTTGGCTGAATTCACTCAGGGTTCTGGATAGATTGGGGACCAACAAGGAATCATCTAATGCGATTTTAATAAGCCCTTCTTCACCCGTTCCTATCGCACTAACGGAAGCATTGAGGTCTTCAACCTGAAGTACGATTGCTTTCACTTGTTTAAACAGTTGCTCCCCTTCTTTCGTTAGCGAAGGTTTGCGAGTCGAACGATCAAATAACTCTACATTGAAATCTATTTCAAGATTGCTGATGCCTTGGCTTACCGCCGATTGCACCTTACCCAAATGACGAGCACTTGCTGAGAAAGAACCCAGCTCCACTGCGTAAACGAACATTTTAAGCTGTTCAATGTTATACATGCCACCAACCTATTATCACCATTAGTGATAGTTACTATCTTTCTATAATCATAATTAAAGATAATATACCTTTCAAACAGCAAATATAGATTCAACAAAAAGAGAAAGTACATGTCACACAAAGAACGAATTCTACATATGGTGCTATTTGAAGTGTTCGCACTAATCATGATGGCAGGGCTAGCAACCTACATTACTGGTAATGGAGCCGGGGAAATGGCGGGGTTAGCGCTTGCGATGTCGCTGATAGCAATGGCTTGGAACTACGTCTACAACTACGGCTACGACAAAATCTTCGGGGCAGACAGAACAAAACGAACGAAGAAAACACGAGTTTTACACGGATTGGGGTTTGAACTTGGTTTAATGACAGTAACGCTGCCAGTTTTGATGTGGGTGTTAAAGCTCGATTTTCTAACCGTATTGATTATGGACATCGGCCTAGTCATTTTCTTTGTACTCTACGCTATCGGATTTAACTGGGCGTACGATTCAGTAAGAGACTACTTTGTTACACAAGGCAAAGTTAACGCTCTCAATTAATGCACCGATTCGCTCAAATATCATCACTGAGCGATAAACAAAACGAATTGCCAGATTCAGTATGGATCTGGCATTTTTCGTCACAACTTAAGTACATCCTTGTTTGTTAACGCTTTTCCAACATTTGAGAACCCGGGTAGGTCCACAAGATCCAAGTTTAATAAACCACCACTCGCGAATCAGCATCACAAATCCAGCCATCAACTCCTCGTACCAGTTGTGCATCTGCTTACATACAGGTACTTTTAGCGACCTCACGGGACATACATTCGCGCAATAGCGTCCATACAAGCTTCTTTTTCGAGCAAAAGTGTTCGGTTTAACATTTCAAGCCAGTTTAATTAACAATTTTATGCTCAAACGCTCATTTTTAATGTTCGTTTATTTTCGCGTTCGCAAATTTATGCACAATACGCGTGCTAGATAAGCAAAAATAACAAGGACTCGAACATGACAACAAACAAACAACCTTCTTTATTTGGGCAATGCCTCGCCGAATTTATCGGTACTGGCCTGCTCATCTTCTTTGGCGTTGGCTGTGTGGCTGCACTGGTATTAACAGGTGCAACATTCGGACAATGGGAAGTTAGTATCATCTGGGGCTTCGGCGTATCTATCGCGATTTACTGTACAGCTGGCGTTTCTGGCGCACACATAAACCCTGCAGTAACCATTGCATTAGCCATGTTCCATGGATTTGATAAGGCGAAGGTAGTGCCTTACATCATCTCTCAATTACTTGGTGCCTTCTGCTCTGCAGCTTTGGTTTACAGCCTATACAGCAACTTGTTTACAGATTACGAAATTGCTCATAACTTTGTTCGTAGCAGCCAAGACGCACTATCAACTGCTGGTATTTTCTCGACTTACCCACATGCTTCACTCTCTTTCTTCGGCGCTTTTGCTGTGGAATTCGTGATTACTGCAGTATTGATGTTTGCCATTCTGGCACTGGGTGACGAGAACAACGGCGCATCACGCGGCGCAATGAACCCTCTACTGATCGGTATTCTTATCGCGGTAATTGGTGGCTCATTAGGTCCACTAACTGGCTTTGCTATGAACCCAGCACGTGACTTCGGACCAAAACTTTTCGCTTACTTTGCAGGTTGGGATTTTGCATTAACCGGTGCTCGTGATATTCCTTACTTCATCGTTCCAATTCTTGCTCCAATCGCTGGTGCGTGTTTTGGTGGCTGGTTGTACCCACGTGTTATCGGTGCTCACCTACCAGTGGAAGGCCAAGGCTGCACAATTCCAAACCAATGTGAAACAGAAGAAGAAGCTGAACAAGCTCAAGCTTAACCCCAAGCAACCTTACATTTACTAAAATATAAATAACGGAACAAAAAGGATTCTTACCATGACCGAGCAAAAATACATTGTTGCCCTAGACCAAGGCACTACAAGCTCTCGCGCTGTAATCCTCGATCACGATGCAAACATCGTAAGCTCTTCTCAACGAGAATTTACTCAAATTTATCCAAAGGCAGGCTGGGTTGAGCATGATCCAATGGAAATCTGGGCGACTCAAAGCTCTACATTGGTTGAAGCTCTAGCTAAAGCAGGTATTCGCAGCGACGAGCTAGCGGGTATCGGTATCACTAACCAACGTGAAACCACCATCGTTTGGAACAAAGAGACAGGCAAACCGGTATACAACGCTATCGTATGGCAATGTCGTCGTACTGCAGAAATTTGTGAAGAACTAAAAGAACGTGGCCTAGAAGACTACGTGCGTGACAATACAGGTTTAGTCCTTGACCCGTATTTCTCAGGTACAAAAGTAAAATGGATTCTAGACAACGTTGAAGGCGCTCGTGAAGACGCTGAAGCAGGTAAGCTACTGTTCGGTACGGTTGATACTTGGTTGGTTTGGAAGATGACTCAAGGCCGTGTACACGTTACGGATTACACTAACGCATCACGTACTATGTTGTTTAACATCAACGACCTATGCTGGGACAGCAAGCTACTAGACGAGATGGGTATTCCAGCATCAATGATGCCTGAAGTGAAACGCTCTTCTGAAGTTTACGGCCAAACGAACCTTGGTGGTAAAGGCGGTACTCGTATTCCAATCGCTGGTATTGCGGGTGACCAACAAGCAGCGCTTTACGGTCAAATGTGTGTTGAGGCTGGCCAAGCGAAAAACACGTACGGCACGGGCTGTTTCCTACTGATGAACACAGGCCAAGAGAAAGTAACATCGAAGAACGGTCTATTAACGACATTAGCGTGTGGTCCAAAAGGCGAACCAGCTTACGCACTTGAAGGTGCTGTATTCATGGGTGGCGCATCTATCCAATGGCTACGTGATGAAATGAAACTACTGGCTGGCGCAGAAGATTCTGAGTACTTCGCAACTAAAGTAGATACGTCAAACGGTGTTTACGTTGTTCCTGCATTTACTGGTCTAGGCGCACCATACTGGGATGCTTACGCTCGCGGTACGATTGTAGGCCTAACTCGTGGCGTTAACTCTAACCACATCATCCGTGCAACACTGGAAGGCATTGCTTACCAAACTCGTGACGTACTGGATGCGATGCAAGCGGACTCTGGCATCAAGCTAGCAAACCTACGTGTTGATGGCGGTGCAGTAGCGAACAACTTCCTAATGCAATTCCAATCAGACGTGCTAGATACAGAAGTTCACCGCCCTGAAGTAACGGAAGTAACGGCTCTAGGTGCAGCGTACCTGGCTGGTCTAGCGGTTGGTTTCTGGGACAGCATCGATGAGCTTCAAGACAAAGCAGTACTAGACCGTACTTTCTTGCCACACCACGATGAAGAGAAACGTAACCGCCGTTACAAAGGTTGGAAGCGTGCTATCAAGTGTGCACAAGTTTGGTCTGAACTGCACGATGACGACGAAGAGTAAAATCGAGCGTTCGAATAATCACTCTCTTATCGATTGAATTGTTAGTTCCTCAGTAAACGAAACTAAAAAGAGCACTATTTGTGCTCTTTTTTGCGTTTGAGGCCTTTTTTTCATGTTTTGATCAACGTTTTTGCGGTTTAGACATAATTCCTTACTATCATTACTTCTCTCTGAGTATCAATTCGAGCACAATAGCGCGAGGTAATATTTAGAATTAGGTGCGCTAAAGTATTGCAGCGCGCAGGGAGTGGTAAGTTAAGTGAAGCAGATACCAAGACACCAGCAGATTGTAGACCTGGTAAAAACACAAGGATATGTGAGCACCGAAGAGCTCGTAGAGAAGTTCGATGTTAGCCCACAAACCATCAGACGAGATCTCAATGAGCTGGCTGATAGCAACAAAATCCGTCGTTATCACGGTGGTGCAACCATTCCTCTTAGCTCAGAAAACACCTCTTACAACACTCGTAAAGCGCTTAACTTCAATGAAAAAGATGTGATTGCCGACGAGCTGGTAAAACACATTCCAGATGGCGCAACCTTGTTCGTTGATATCGGCACTACGCCAGAATCAGTGGCGCGCGCGCTGAACAAAAACCACAAACAACTCAGAGTCGTGACTAACAACATCAACGTTGCCAGTATCCTGCTACCAAACCCAGAGATAAAGGTTATCTTGGCAGGTGGCGAAGTGAGAAACCGTGATGGTGGCATCGTGGGTGAAGCAACACTCGATTTCGTGAAGCAGTTCCGCCTCGATTTCGGCATTCTTGGGATAAGCGGTATCGACTTTGACGGCTCACTGCTTGATTTTGACTATCATGAAGTTCGAGTGAAGCAAGCCATCATCGAAAACAGCCGCAGCATCTTCTTGGCAGTCGACCACAGTAAGTTTGGTCGCAACGCAATGGTTAAGCTCGGTAACATCTCTCAAGCACACATGGTATTCACCAATAAACAACCACCAGAAGAGATTCTGAACATCCTTAAAGATTCAGACATTCCGTTAGAAGTTATCGAGACCGCTGCTCAACCACTAGCGTCGGACGAATAAAAAAAGCTCAGAAATCATGTTCATTAAAAGAGCTCATTATTGATAGATCACTTTATCGATAATGGGCTTTTTTGTTACTTAGAAAGTCGTACTTGAACATGAACAGTATCACTTCTATGCTCGAATAGGAGTTATTTTGAACCTTCGCTGTCATAAGCGAAGGTTTTTTTATGCGCAAATCACATAAAACGCGCATAAACGAAAATAATAAATGACCGCAAACGAAAGTTAATATAGGATTAAATTATGTTCTAAAATGCTCGTTCGCTCAGAAAGAGGTCAAAACCATGAGTGCTCAACAAACTAATTCAAACAATAGTACATCTTCAACTCTAGACTTAATCGTTATTGGCGGCGGCATCAATGGTGCGGGTATCGCGGCAGATGCTGCTGGTCGTGGTCTAAACGTTGGTTTATACGAAGCAAATGATTTCGCCTCTGCGACGTCTTCTGCAAGTTCAAAGCTAATCCACGGTGGCTTACGTTACCTTGAACATTATGAGTTTCGTTTAGTTTCGGAAGCACTCGCAGAGCGTGAAGTGTTGCTGAGAAAAGCACCTCATGTTGCACAACCAATGCGTTTCCGTTTACCGCACCGACCATTTTTACGCCCAGCTTGGATGATCCGCTGTGGCCTATTCCTTTACGATAACTTAGGTAAACGTACGACGCTTCCTGGAAGTAAAACGGTGAACTTGGCTCAATCAGGTTTGCTGAAACCAGAAATGAAAACAGGTTTTGAATACTCAGACTGCTGGGTAGATGATGCGCGTATGGTATTGCTGAACGTGTTGGCGGCGAAAGAAAACAACACAGAAGTACGCAACTACTGCCGAGTTGAAAAAGCACACCGCGAAGACGACATTTGGCACGTAACAATTCTTGATGTGATGACAAACCAACGTTTCGAGCGCAAAGCAAAAGCGTTGGTCAACGCTGCTGGCCCTTGGGTGAAACAGTTCTTTGATGATGGTTTAGAACAAACCTCACCGCGTAATATTCGCCTAATCAAAGGTTCACACATTGTGGTGCCGCGCGTTCATGACGAACCACAAGCGTACATTCTACAAAACAAAGATAACCGCATCGTGTTTATGATCCCTTACCTAGATAAGTTCTCGATCATCGGCACAACCGACCTTGAATACAAAGGCGACCCTCGCGAAGTGGCTATCGACGATGTAGAAGTTGATTACTTGATCGATATCGTTAACCAGCATTTTGTTAAGCAGCTAGAGCGTAACGATGTAGTGTGGACATACAGTGGCGTAAGACCGCTTTGTGATGATGAATCTGACTCGCCACAAGCGATCACTCGTGACTACACACTGGAGTTGGATGCAGAAATGGATCAAGCACCACTGCTATCTATCTTTGGCGGCAAGTTAACGACTTATCGTAAACTCGGTGAAGCGGCACTGAACAAGCTAGAACCTTACCTAAAACACATGGGCGTACCTTGGACAGCTAACGACACGCTACCGGGTGGTAACTTCAGCTGCAGCCGCGAACAGCTTGCCGCAATGATGCACACTAAATACCCTTGGGCATCAGAAGCACTGTTACTTCGTTACGTGACCCAATTTGGTACTTACACATGGGACCTACTTGAAGGCGCTACGTGTGAGGCGGACCTTGGTATCCAGTTCTCAAGCGAAGCACACGGTGTTTACCAAGCTGAAATTGATTACTTGATCAACCAAGAGATGGCAATGACAGACGAAGACATCTTATGGCGCAGAACCAAGCTTGGCTTGTACATGAGCGAATCTGAGCAACAAGCATTGTCTGATTACTTAAAAGAGAAGCTACAACGTAAAGTGGTAAGCTTTTCTCAAGTAGGCTAATTCCACCAGCCAACAAGCACAGTTCAAAAACCTGATTAATAACCAAGCTTAGCGTCCCCCACGCTAAGCTTTTTTATTATTTGTCTTTCAATTACTTGCCCTTCAGTAGTCGTCACTCGACCCAGATCGCCCTATTACCCTCTCTATTTTCAACAAAAACTAAATAGTGTTTTATCAAATGGGTTAATTATCAACTTTACGAAAGGTTGCTATTCTTTATCTCAACAAAACAATTCATTCAAAACGCTCACGATGTCAGCGCTTTAATAAGGAATCTATTCCATGCAAAAAGTCATTCTGATCACAGGCTCTACCGACGGTATCGGCTTCGAAACAGCAAAAGTACTCGTTCAGCAAGGTCACCACGTTTTATTGCATGGACGTAACCCAAGCAAGCTTAAAGACGTTGAGCAGCAACTTATCGCTCTCTCTACGGAAGCGAAGATCCAAAGCTACGTGGCCGATCTGTCCATTCTGGCAGATGTTGATGCGCTAGCTGACGAAGTGATTGCCGAGCATGAGAAGGTTGATGTATTGATCAACAACGCGGGTGTGTTCAATACTCCCAACCCAATCACCAAAGACGGTTTAGATGTTCGTTTTGCAGTAAACACAGTATCGCCGTATCACCTGACCAAACGCCTGTTGCCAGTGTTAAATTCGTCGAGCCGAGTGGTTAACCTTTCTTCAGCTGCGCAAGCGGCAGTGAACATCGAAGCACTAGAAGGGAAAAAGCTACTTTCTGATGGCGATGCTTACGCGCAAAGTAAACTGGCGATCGCCATGTGGACAGGTGAGATGGCAAAAGAACTAGGCTCTACTGGGCCAATGGTTGTTGCTGTTAACCCAGCTTCTTTATTGGGCAGTAAGATGGTGAAAGACGCCTACGGTATTGCGGGGGGCGACCTGAGCATTGGTTCTGACATTCTCGTTCGTGCGTCACTCTCTGACGAATTCGCACAAGCTAGCGGTCAATATTTTGATAATGACAACAATACTTTTGCTAACCCACACCCAGATGCGCTATACGGTGACAAAGCACAACAAGTTGTCACCAAAATAGAAGAGATTATCGCTACAACACTTTCTTAAGTCAGCGATATATCGTTGATTTGATGGTTCTAAGAAAAAGCCCTGCACTTTTATGATTTGACATAATGATGCAGGGCTTTATCGTTCAATCTTAGTCTTGTTCCCAATACGGCGGGTTACCGTAGTAGTCAGAAAAGTAATCAATAAACGCTCTTACTTTAGGAGCAAGCAGCCTAGTACTTGGGTACACCGCCCAGATCGCAGGTTCTGAAGTGAGTGGGTAATCTTCCAACACTTGAATCAGCTGACCACTTTTTAGTTGCTCATACGCACACCAATTCGATATCACTGTAATACCAAGCCCACCAACTGCAGCATCACGCAGTGCCTCTCCGTTATCCGCTCTAAAAGATCCTGTCGCCTTAATCGTTTTCGCTCCGTTTTCAGTATGAAAGGTCCAGTTTTCTAGACCAATCAAGCTAATACATTGATGGTCATTAAGGTCTTGAGGCGTGGCAGGCTTACCATATTTGATGAGATAATCTGGCGATGCACATACGACTCGTTTATCTGTGGCAAGCTTGCGAGCAATCAGAGTCGAATCCTTTAATTCAGAGATTCTAATCGCGATATCGAAACCGCCTTCCACAAGATCTACCACGGAATCTGACAATCTGAAATCGACTTTTAACCCTGGGTATCGTTCAAGGAACCCTAGTAATGCCGGTATTAGGTGCAGGCGTCCAAATGAAGCAGAAGCGGTAACACGCAGCGTTCCGGTTGGTAAATCACTACCGACTCCAACCGCCGATTTTGCGGCATCGACACTCGACAAGACCTCTTCGGCATGAGGTAGAAATGCTTCTCCCTCTTCAGTGAGTGACACTTTACGAGTGGTGCGATGCACCAAGCGAACACCTAAATTGTCTTCCAATTTACTGATGTGCGAACTCGCCACAGCGGGAGATAAACCCAACTCTTGGCCGGCCATGCTGATGTTATGTGTGGACGCTAAACGAACAAACAATTTGAGGTGTTCAATGTTCATGTGATTACCAACAGAATCTTAAAAATCATATCGCTATAACCCACATTATGCGTCATCCCACTAACAATACAATATGTGCCGCCCCTTAATGACATTCAGATTCTCGGAGCCAAAAAAGAAAAAGCTCCCGAAGGAGTTTTTATTGTCGATATCTAAAAGCTGTTGTTCATTAGCTGTTCAAGCGAGCATATAGCGCATCTTTCAGCACAGAACGGTCATGCTTCAGTTGGTGCATTGAGCCATCATCAATGGGTGAATCTTTCAGCTCAAGTTTACGAATCTCTTTATCAAGGTTGTCGTATGTCTTCATGTCTGTTGCAAAGCCATCATCAGTTTTAGCAAGCTCAGCAATTTTGTCTTTCATTTCAGGAAATTCGTGAACAAGAGAGTGACTTTCACCTAGCATAGAAACCTCTTCAGTTGATTAAAGTGATTGGTATTACACGTTCATTATTAACCTTAGCAAGGGACTCAAATAACAAATGGGATCCAGTACACAGCATAGAATATAGACAATTTAGATTCACAAATTTACAACATCCCCCGACAAAATCGAGGGTGTTAAATTGAATTATCTCAGTAACGATATAGGCTCACGAGAATCATGAATTCTCGTAAGCACGACTTTTATCTTGTTGGATTTAAACCCTGCTGACAGATATCAGTTTTGAGTGAGACCTGTCAGCTATCAGTGACCTACCAGGCAAAAGTTTGAATCACGCTATCCTTCGCCATTGGATTAGACGTAATCGCATGATTCACCTTGGCTAAGAACTGCTCTCTAGAATCAAGTAGGAAACCTTTCTGAGTCACGATGTTGTTGCCATGGTCACCCCAATAGAAAGTATCGATATTGAGGTTCTCGAGTAAGTATTTTTCCTCTTCTAAGATCTGAAGTTGAGTCGGCATGATGAACGTACCATCATTAACTTGCTTCTCCAGAACCGTTCCTGGTTGTATTGCTAACGCCATTGGCGCTATCTGCTCAGGTTTCATGATATTCAACAGCCTTGTTGTCTCGACAATGTGCTCGCGGGAACGCTCACGACCGCCGAGTCCAAAAATAAACGACAGTAGAGTTTCTATACCTGCATCTTTTGCCAGTGCCATGCCCTCAATCGCTTGCTCTGGTGTCATACGCTTTTTGATATTATCAAGCACTACAGGATCACCAGACTCAAGCCCCGCATACGCCATGCTTAGCCCTGCACTTTTCAGCTCTTTAAGCTCACTCAAGCTCTTCCGACGGAAATCATTCAAACCGCTATAGAGTGATATTTTCCTACTTTCAGGAAAGGTGTGACGAAGCTTATCCAAGACCTTAAGTAGATAATCCGTACGAGCCGCCATCACATTGCCATCAATAAGGAAAATCGATTCAACGTAAGGGTAGATCAAGCGAGCCTCTTCAATATCTCTAAACACGTCTTCAATGTCGCGAACCTTAAATCGCTTATCGCTGAACATATTACAAAACGTGCACGTGTTGATGCTGCAACCTAGTGTGGTTTGAATAAGAATACTCTTCGCCTCTATCCATGGACGATATACTTTTCCCTCATATTTCATATTGGTATCTCCGGTCTACAAGCACAGAACGTGCTTGGATACACCAAAGCGTATCAACGTCAGCATTCGTTGATAATCCACAATATAGTCGAATCAGTTTTTAGATTTTAAATAAAATACCCTCTCCAGATAGAGAGGGTATTAATGTACTTATTGATAGAAGAGGAACTTTAATCTCAATGTGAGATGATTAATAACCTACTGCTTAGATTCATATAATTTTGTTGGAACTTCGGTTTCACAACGCTCAAGGTCATAATCTTGAGTCGTGCCACTATTACCTTGGAATCGAATTCTCACGATCATACCTCTATCAACAAACCAACGAAGATCTTCGCAAGAATAACGATAGCTCAACTCCGAAATGTGCGCTGTTGACCATCGAGAGTCACCAGGCAGTGAAATGACATAATAAATCACGCCATTCTCTGTAATCGTCATTCCTTTTATATCGCTTAGGTGTTCAATAGCTGTATCAATTGTTTCTTGATCTGCTGTTGGTTGTAGCTCTTCAATTGGGACACTCAAACAGCCAGAAAGAGCCGTTGCTGACAGACAAGCCAAAAAAAATAGATTTCAATTTCATTTTTATTCTCATTTCAATTACATAGCGAAAATAACGCTAAAATGAGATTCTATTCACGAGATAAATGAATGTGTATCTATACATCTACTAATTTATAAAAAGTGTGATACAGAGTGCTTATTCACTTAATTTGGGGCTTTCTAAAAGAAGAAAATGACTCGCAACGCACTCTCTGAAAAAACCGCAAGCTTTTGAAAATCTGAGATTTTAATTGCACATTACCTAAAGACCAATCATTGGAAGCATCTGTCAATTGATGGTGTAACGTGCCAGAAAACACACTTGATGCTCAGAAAGCGAACTAAATGCTAGTCACTCGTCGCCAAGCGCACCGCCGCTTCTGCATGAATCGCGGTAGTGTCAAACAAAGGAACATCAGTATGTTGTTGCTGAATCAGCAAGGCGATTTCAGTACAGCCGAGAATGACAGCTTCTGCTCCTTGCAGGCTTAGCTTCTCAATGATCTGATTATAGATAGCGCGAGACTCTTCTTTTATTTCGCCTCTGCATAGCTCTTGGTAAATGATGTCGTGTACTTGCTTTCGTTCGTCCTCATCCGGGACCACCACATCAATACCAAATTTATCAGTTAAACGCCCTTTGTAGAAATCTTGTTCCATCGTGAAAGCTGTGCCGAGCAATCCGACTTTTTTCACGCCCTGCTCAAGTAGCTTCTGCGCCGTTGTATCAGCGATATGCAGAATCGGAACCGTGATCTTTTGTTCGATTTCAGGCACGACTTTATGCATGGTATTGGTACAAATTAAGATGAAGTCTGCGCCACCTTTCTCAACCGATAATGCCGCTTCAGCTAAAATATCAGCTGTCTCAGCCCAGCGGCCTAGGTGTTGTAACTTTTCAATCTCATCGAAGTTCACGCTATACATACAGATCTTTGCAGAGTTAAGACCGCCAAGCGTCGCTTTAACACCTTCGTTAATGGATTTGTAATAGCTCATGGTCGATTCCCAACTCATGCCACCAAGCAAACCGATCGTTTTCATTTTTCCAATCCTTTAATTTCCACCTATTCCGATTAAAGCTCCATGCGCTAAAAATTTATAGTACGATCTTGCTGAAAATGAGACGAAGCCTTCGCTATTTAGCAAAAAGGCTCGAATGAACCATTCGAGCCTTTGCTGTTTTATATGAATGTTTGTGTGGGTTAATACACCTCGCACCAATCGGATTTCATGTCGATCAGCGTCCAACCATCTCTAGAGTTCGCTTCGTCGAGTGCTTTATCAAGCTTACCAACATGGGATTCACGATCGTACTTCCACTCTCGTTCGGCATCGGTGTGATGAACAATCATCGCCATTGAATTTGGCTGGCTCGTTGCCCATTGCATCATCGCTTGGTCACCGTCTGAGTTACCTACTGCTAGAATCGGCTTCTTACCGATAATATGCTGAATATTAGTAACTTTTCCGGCTTTATCATCAATAGTCAAAATAGACGAGTCTTTAGTAACGGTCGGATTGCCGTCGTTATAGCTGTAGTTGTATTTAAGTGCGCTACCGATGATCTGCTCTGGCGAGATATTGTAAGCATCAGTAGCCCATACTCTCATGAAATCAACGCCGCCACCCGACACGATATAAGTTTTGAAGTCATGCTCTTGAAGGTAGGTCAGCATCTCTTTCATTGGTTGATAAGTCAGATCGGTATAGGCTTTGTTGAAGCGTTCATCTTTCGCTGCAGCTAACCATTGCTCAACATCTTTTTGGTATTGTTCGACTGTCATACCAGAGTGCGTCGCCATGATAATTTTCAATAAACCTTCTTCGCCGCTTCCTAGAACACTCTTGATGTCATCTTCAAGCACGAACTTAAACGGTGCTTCCGTTTTCCATTCAGGGTGTTCAGGCGCCATCTCTTTAATTCGATCTAATGCAAAAGCTAATTGGAAATAGTATGGCTTTTCAGACCAAAGCGTACCGTCGTTATCAAACACGGCTATACGATCTTGGACCGCAACGAATGTATCAGACTCCGCTTTTGTAGCTTGACCAACAAAATCCACGATAGCGGATTTACTCTCACTATCCTTCCATGAAGGCAGCAGATTAGGATCACAGTCTTTAGCAAGAGATGAGAATGAGAATGAGAGGCTAGATAATATCGCGAAAGATAAAAGGGTTATTTTCTTCATAGCACTACCATGTTGTTGAATTAATTAACGGACTTAATGTCATTCATCCTAGTTGCTCTACTCTGATTTTCCACTTATGAACACTATAACTGCTGTTTATGTTGCTATTGGTACAGACGTAAAACGAGGGCTAACCTCACGGCCAACCCTCATTGTTTAAACGCTAAATTAAAAGCTTAAATGCTAGGCGGAGTTCCCTCACCATTGGAAGCGATGGCGTCAATTTGCACCAAAGCGCCCATAGGAATATCAGAGACACCGATCACTGTGCGCGCAGGCAACGGACCATCAAAATAATGCGTGCAAGCGTCATTGAGCACATCTAAATCAGCCATATATCTCAATTGGATATTTAGCTTCACGATGTCATCCATGACATGTCCAACGCTCTCAATTACTTCTTTAATATTATTGAGGCACTGCATCGCCTGCTCTTTGGCACCATGCGTCGCAATCGCTCCAATTCTAGGATCAAGTGGCAACTGGGCGGAAATATTGTTGTAGTGAGAAAAAGCCACGGTTTGTGTTGAAATCTCACTGATTGGCGCATCTTTGGTGTTGTTTGCCTTAATCACAATTCCATGACGATCTTCAACCGCTTGTGGCGGAGTGCCATCGCCATGTGAAACGGTTGCATCCATTTGTACTAACGCTCCCATAGCTAAGCCTTCAACCACAGTTACTGAACGTGCTGGCATATAGCCCACAGATCTTGCAATCGCCGAGTCAGGGAAGAAGGTAGTGTACACTTCATTGATGACAGCGAGGTCATCAAAGCTTCTCACATGGATGTTAACCTTTACGATGTCATCGAGTGGGACTTCAATGCTTTCCAGTATCGACTTGATGTTTTTGAGACATTGAATGGCGTGCTCTTTTGCTCCGCCAACAACGATATTGCCCGATTTAGGATCAATCGGCAGCTGAGCTGAAATATGATTATAGTGAGAAAAAGCGACCGTCTGAGTCGATAAAGAACTGACTGGTGCGTGTTGGGTGTTTCGCGCGATTTTTACCAGCTCACAAGCATCTTGTGGGTAAGTGCCTTCACCATTAGAGAGCACAGCATCCATTTGCAAATGAGCACCTTCGAGCGGTAAATCAGCAACAGCAAGTGTCGTACACGTTGGTGTGTAAGACTGGAAAAACGATGCATAAACTTCATTCACAGTGTCGAGATCGGCAATGTTTTTCAAGTATAAGTTCACTCTCACAACATCATGCATACAATGTCCAATGCTCTCCACTATCGCTTGAATGTTCAATAGGCACTGCTTTGTTTGATCCACTAATGATCCAGAGACTAAGCTACCTGTTTTAGGATCAATCGGTAATTGAGCAGACAGGTTATTGTAGTGTGAGAATGCCACAGATTGTGTTGAGAAAGGGCTCAATGGTGCATCTTCAGTATTTCTTGAAACTTTAATAATATCGGCACTCATGTCGATACATCTCCTATTCGAGTATTGATGTCAGATAGAGCCAATTAGCTGCATGTTTACCGACATTTAAAAACAAAAGGTACAAAAATAGCCGAACCAATAAATCGTGATAAATACTGGTTCAGCTTAGTTCGAACTACACAGTGGAAGCTTTACGCTCCCATATATAAATCTCTACAGAGAACTTAGGAAGCTGCTGATTTTTTCCTCATGACGCTTAACGGTTTCTGGTGTTGGGATCACTGCATCTTTATGTGTAAAGTACACCAAAATCGCCATCTGAGCTGTTAGTCGGTTTTCAGCTTCATCGAACGCCACTGAGTATTCACTTTCTAGTGCGCCGCGAGTCACTTCTTCTTTATCATTAGCAGGTAGGCAATGCAGCAACATTGCGCCCAGACGCGCCTTAGCCATTAGCTCTTCGGTAATCACATAGTTAGGCATGAATGCCGCAAGACGCTCTTCCTTCTCATCCATTTGCGTTACCCAATAGAAGCTGTCTCCGTACACCACATCACAATCACTGATGCGCTCTACGTCATCAGTAATTTCAATCGTGCCACCAGACTCTTCACAGAAGTTCAGCGCCATCTCGATCCACTCTTGCTCCATGTGATATTTCTTAGGACCAATTTGCTTGAAGCCCATACCGTACTTGGCACACGTCAACATCAGCGAACGACACACATCTGTCGCATCACCCATGAATGCCAATGTTAAATCGGACAATTTACGTCCATCTGTGATGTGCTCTCTGATCGTGTAGAGATCCGCTAGCATTTGAGTTGGGTGGAAACGAGTATCAAGGCCGTTGATTACTGGCACTGTCGACATTTCAAGTAGGCCGTCTAGTGTTTCAGGGCTATTAGTACGAGCCATGATGATGTCGCACATACGAGATAGCACACGAGAAGTATCATCAATCGACTCTTTACCACCTAAGTGAATGTCTTTTGGTGATAGGAACAGTGCATGACCACCTAGTAGTGTTGCCGCCACCTCGAAAGAAACACGTGTACGAGTAGAACCCGCTTCGAAGATCATTCCTACCGATTTGCCTTTGAATAATGGGGGAATTGCGTTGTCTTTGCGCGCCTGTTTCAGGTAAGTCATCAGCTCCATCATGTTGTCCATCTCTTCTACAGAGAAATCTTTCATGGAAACCATGTGCTCTAGGTTTGCTTTGTTTAGTTCAGTTGCGCTAGAAGAAGGTAATTTCATAATAAGTTCCTATTTTTCATAATTTTGTGTGCGGTTCTTTTCAGTTCACTTTGATGACAGTTTGATTTCGAATACCTACCATCACTCTCAAGAGCCGCTACGTTTGGATTAAATTGGTTTTACTGTTGCAACTAGACTCTTGGCACTTGTTGAGTAATGCAGTGGATATTGCCGCCGCCTAACAAAATTTCTCGAGCCGGAACGCCATTCACTTCGTAGCCTGGATAAATATCTTCTAAGATCCCGATAACATCGTTGTCGTAGCGTTTATCCAACAAGGGCAATACAATTTGGTTATTGGTAATCAGATAATTGGCATACGATGCAGCTAAACGCTCACCGGCTTCGCGCTCCATTCCGTCGGCAATATCAATACCTGCCGCTTCTTCCTCGGTCATGAATAGAGGTCCTGGCATTGGCAGTTTGTGTACCTTTATCTGACGGCCTTTGGCATCTGTCTGACTGGTAAGGTAGTCATAGGCTTCGTTGCTGATCTCATATTGAGGATCGTTCTTGTCATCACACCACGTTAAAACCACTTCACCCGGCTTCACAACGTGGAGAATGTTGTCCACATGACCATTCGTTTCATCGTTGTATAAACCACGAGGCAGCCAAATGACCTTCTCGACATTGAGATGTTCGCAAAGCACTTCCGTCAGCTCTTCTTTGCTCATATCTGGGTTGCGGCTTTCGTGTAATAAGCACTCTTCTGTTGTGTAAAGCGTGCCTTCGCCATCGACATGAATTGAGCCGCCTTCTAGTACAATTGGAGCGCGGTATCGAGAGTCACGGATGGTTTCACACATCTTTTGAGCGACTTGGTTGTCACGATTCCAAGGAGAATACAAACCATCGACAAAACCACCCCAAGCATTGAACTCCCAATCCACACCTCGGCGTTCACCACTGTCATCAACAACATAAGTTGCCCCAATGTCACGCATCCAAGAGTCATCGGTCGAGATTTCCAATACTCGAACATCTTCGGGCAAACGAGACACCGCGTTCTCATACTGCTCTGAACTCGCTAACATAGTTACAGGTGTTGTTTGGCTTATCTTAGTGGCGACGTCTGCAAACACGGCTTGGGCTGGTTTTGCACCATTACGCCAGTTATCAGTACGTTCTGGCCAGGCCATCCAAATTTCGCTATGTGGCTCGTGCTCCCCTGGCATTCTGAAACCATCGTGTTTTGGAGTAGTCTCAATTAGTTTTTTCATCGTTATTTCCCCTAAATTATGCTCGAACTTCTTTTTGGTCTTGCGTGTCGGCTGTGTCGTTACCATCCGATCCTTGCTGCTTCTTACGCTTTAGAGCGCCTAGTAAAATCCATTCACCAGCGAGAACGGTGGCAAGTACGCCAATCAAAACAGGTCCTGTGTATCCCCAATCAGCGACAGTTAGATCAAGAGCCTCAGGGAAGATAAATAAAATCACGGCTTGTAGGATGACGAAGAAACAAACAATCGACATTACCCACTGAGCCAACATACCACCCGGTACTTTGAAAGGACGCTCACGTTGGCCATCAACCACACGAAGCTTTAGGTATGCCGGGAACATGAACAGATAAGGAAGTAAGAAAATGCAGCTAGAGAAAGCAAATATCGACCAGAACAGATCATCATTCCCTTGTGCAAACAGTGCGTAAGACAAGATAACAACTGTTGATACTGTGCCCGTGATGTTGTTGGCACCAACTGGAGAACCTTTATCTGATACCTTCGCGACAGGTGCTGGAAGCTCACCTTCTTGAGCGGCTTCAGCGGCAGCTCGGCTAGCCCCCATAGTCCAGCTCACCATATTGCCAATAAGCGTTAGTAGGGCGAATGTACCAAAGATGTAGACCATTGCTGTACCAAACACACCATTACCAAAGAGTGTTTTGAAGGTATCGATAAGGCCTGCTACTAAACCAATACTCTCGACAGGAAGCGCCATCAAGATTCCTACCGTACCGAAGATGTATAAGAAGGCAGTGATACCGATAGAAAGGAAGACGGCCTTAGGCATATCGCGAACATCTTTCATTTCCTTGGTCATGGTCGCGACTAGCTCAAAGCCCATCAGGTTGAATACAATCGCAGGCAAGAAAGACACGGCTGAATCTAATGAAGGCATCATTGCGGGTAACGTAAATTCGTTAGCAACACCGTTTTTCATTGCATAAATGAAGCCGCCGATACCTAATGTGCTGATAACTATGATTTTTAGTACAGCACCCACATTCGTAACCCAAACACCGATATCGGCTGATACATTACAGATCCAAACCGTCAGCCATGTAAGCAATATACAGATGGCGATTTGGCCCCATAAAGACAGTCCCGGCATGAAGAGTTCGGCAAACATCCCTGCAAACATGATGTATACCGCTGGCATCCATAGACCAACGTTAATCCAGTAAAACCACGTTGTTCTCACTGCCCATTTAAAGTTGAAGGCTTGTTTTACCCAGTCGTATATCCCACCTTCACCGGGGTAGGTGGTACTCAATTCGGAAGTAATTAGGCCATATGGGATTACAAAGAAGACCAGCATTAACACCCACCAACCAATGGCACTGACACCAATACTGGCTGACGCGGTTAATGTGTCGACCACCAAAACTGCACACAGTGTAAAGAGTGCAATTCCCGTAACCCCCATTTTTCCTTGCGTTTCGTTACTCATCTCTTAGCTCCTTAATCTCTAATTCGGGATTAATTAAACGGCAAAGTGATGAAGTGAACTGGGATGAAAATTGAATATCGGTTTTACATAAACGAGTTCGGGGAAAAAACAAAATAAACCCAACAAATATTAGATTTATAACGCTAAAAGTCGGAATAGTTGATTTTGGTCAATAACCATTCGATTAATAAATACATTTTCTATTTCAAAATCAAGATCACATATCTAGTTAAACTAGAGATAATTAAGGCTTTCTGTGACATATAGAATACTTAAAACATCAAATATTGAGCACAAGTCGAATTGTGATTTTTATCTCCACTGTTCCGACAATATTTAAATACTATCCAAATCAACTTATTTGCTATGAGCGAAATATCATTTGGAGAATTAAACATGTCGAAGCCTATTATTGTTGTTGCTGTCGGTGGGAATGCTTTACTACAACGTGGTGAGGTAATGAGTTGCGAAAACCAAAAAAAGAGTATTGCGCAAACCGCCGGTTCTTTAGCAGAGCTCAGTAGAGACTACCGTTTGGTTGTTGTGCACGGAAATGGCCCTCAAGTAGGCTTACTCTCTTTGCAAAATGATGCTTACAAAGATTGCCCACCTTATCCATTTGATGTGCTTGGTGCTGAGACTCAAGGAATGATTGGCTACCTGATTCAGCAAGGATTGAACGCTGCGATTAAAGACCGCTTTACAACCACCATTCTTACTCGAATCGTTATTGATGAGAACGATCCTGCTATTGCTGACCCAACCAAGTTTATTGGCCCTGTCTATACAGAAGAACAAGCCAAACAACTCGCAGAAGCTAACCATTGGATTGTGAAGCCTGACGGTTCACACTGGCGCCGTGTGGTTCCATCCCCTTCACCAAAAGAAGTGCTAGAGATAAAAGCCATCAAAGACTTGCTAGAGAAAGATCACTTAATTATCTGTGGCGGCGGCGGCGGTGCTCCAGTCGTAGAAAAAGATGGCGCTTATGTAGGTTTCGAAGCTGTAATCGATAAAGACATGACAGCTGCCCTCATTGCAGAAGAAATTGGCGCAGAACATTTGCTGATTCTCACCGACGGCTCCCATGTTTGTTTAGATTGGGGAACACCAAAAGAAGAGAAGCTTGAAAATGTATCAGTTGAGCAAATGAAAAAGTACACATTCCCAGCAGGTTCTATGGGCCCGAAAGTGGATGCATGTTGTCAATTTGTTGAGAAAACAAAACAACACGGACATATTGGCGATCTATCAAGTGCATTAGAGATCATAGAGGGTAAGACAGGGACACATATTAAAGCATAATATCTGACTATCATGTTTTATATAAATAAAGGGTTATGAAGTCTAAGTTTTAGATATTGCAGTTGGAACTTTGATTGAAAACCCTTTAAATTTTTTAGTTTAAAAAATAAGGACCATTAGATGCGCAAGGTAAAAACTGAAGAGAAATTAATTAGAATTCATGATGCTGTTGTACAACTAATGGAACGCCGTGAAGCGACAGATATTTCAATGTACGATGTAGCCAAAGAGTGTGGAATGGCTACGTCCACGGTTTACCATCACTATCCAAATATCGAGAATCTGTTCCACAACCTTTTAGATGATGTATTTATTGATTTTGATTCTCTCCTAAGTAAATGTATTGCTCCTGAAAATGTAAATCACTGGACTGATATCAACCGTATGATAGAAACAGCGTATGTGAATTACTATAACAACCATCCCATTGCTAAAAAGCTGATTTTAGGTCGCCATACATTTACAGAGTTAGGACATGCCGATACCGAAAATGATTTAATCTTAGGCAAAGAAGTGGAAACCATTTATCGACAATTTTTTGATGTCCCACAGTTACCACAATCTATAAATGTCTTCGCTATTTCACTGCAAGTCGCTGATAAAATTTACTCTTTATCATATCGCCAACACGGTCATATCACCCCAGAGCTTGCTAATGAAGCGATTAGACTGACAGAATCCTACCTACAGTTATACATTCCTCATATTTGCCCTAAAACGATGAAAAGCCAAACCCACTAATCTTCAACTATGGCTGCTTTGAGGTTTACCCCACTAAAAAATGTCGTTATGGTGATTTGTAATACATCATAAAAACAAGGACAGTCAGAGCGCTATGAATAGTACGATTGAGACCATCTTGGGGCATCGCTCCATTCGTCAATATACCGACCAACCAATAGAAAAAGAGCACCTAGATTTAATTGTCCAGGCAGGTCTCGCCGCGTCATCATCAAGCTTATTACAGGCTGTTTCCATCGTTAGAGTAACAGACAAAGAGAAGCGTAAGCTGCTAGCGGAATACGCAGGCAACCAGCCTTATGTGGAAAGTGCCGCTGAGTTTTTGGTGTTCTGTATCGACTATCAACGCCACGCTCAGATTAACCCTGAGGTAAAAACCGACTTTACCGAGCTTACCCTGATTGGCGCCGTCGATTCTGGCATTATGGCGCAGAACTGCATGTTAGCAGCAGAGTCATTGGGATTAGGTGGCGTATACATTGGTGGCTTACGTAACAGCGCTCAACAGGTTGATGAGCTATTAGAACTTCCACAGCACACCGCCGTGCTATTTGGTATGTGTTTAGGTCATCCTGCACAACAACCAGAGATTAAACCCCGACTTCCAGCTCATGTGGTGATGCACGAAAACCAATACCAACCATTGAGCCTAGATGAAATCGCTAGTTATGACGATTCAATGCAGAGCTACTACGCCAACCGCTCAAGTAACCAAAAGCAAAGCAGTTGGTCACAGCAGATCACACAAAAACTCTCTGGTGAATCTCGCCCACATATTTTGCCGTACTTGAACAGTAAGCAACTGACTAAGAGATAGCGTTCAAAACCTCGCTCTGATACACAAGCTCAGTTTCAATCACCACAAACAAAAATGTCAGCGTATATGCGCTGACATTTTTCATTATTCTGAGGTCGACTCTCTTAGAGGTATTTCTCTATCGGGAGAAGCTGTAGGAAGCCTGATTGCATGCGTTCCCACTTACCGGTTTCTGGTTCGCTGTCCCAACTTTGCTCACCGGAATACCAATACACATCACTATCTTCTAGCTCCAAACGCCAACTGTTGTCTTCGCTCATCGCCTTTTCGATGGTTTCAGCTAGCGTTTCAGCAATGGCTTTATTTTCGATGATTAACACCGACTCCGTATTTAGGTAAGTCGAACGCAGGTTGAAGTTGAATGAGCCAATACTCGCAATACTGCGGTCAAATACCACTGATTTAGCATGCAGACCATAAGCCGTCTCTGGCGCACATTTAGACACGTCTTGGGTAGATGCTTCACACAACTTGGAATCTGGTTTTAGCTCGAACAGGTCGATTCCATGCTCTAACATATCGTAGCGTCTGCCCGCGTAAGCAGAGTGGTTAGTAACCAAGTCATTTGACGCCATTGAGTTGGTCAGTGCCTTTATCTCAACGCCTTCGTTATTCAACGTTTGCCACTCTTCTAATTGGCCATCATCGAATACCAAGTAAGCCGACTCAAGCAAGATCTCTTGTTTAGATTCACGGGCTAACTGCCCTAACAGAACCGCTGTTGCTTTTGGTTCATCAGTATTGTCTGAATCGACAGGCACAGGGCGATCGTAAGCAAAGCGAGCATTCACCCAAGTCATCTCATCAAGAGCCTTTTTAAGCAGGCTATCTGCCGATTCACGATTTAATGGTAACTCAGGGTAGTTTTTGTATTGCGGAATGGTTATGTCGTCAATCTTTGAAAGATCCGGTTGCTCTTCGTCACCCAACATAGCGACAGGGTAAGACCAACGGCTGTCCCAGTATTCAATAAAGCTGGTTTGGATAGTGGTAACGACGGTCCCCATCACCAATACATCACGATCGCGGAAGTTAATCTCGTCAGAAAGATCGAAGTATTCATCACCAATATTACGTCCACCCACCACAGACAAAGTGCCATCTACAGTGAAGGATTTATTGTGCATACGACGGTTTAAACGAGAGAAATCGCCAAGGAAGCTCAACCATTTACTGAAACCACGGCGCGTTGGTGTTGGGTTAAAAATTCGGATCTCAACATTCGGGTGAGCGTCGAGTGCTGATAACAGCCCTTCACGCTCATTGAGGTTGATGTCATCCAGCATCACTCGAACCTTAACACCACGATCAGCGGCGGCTAACAAACGGCTAGCGAGATACTTGCCCGATTCGTCCGAGTTCCAGATGTAGTATTGAATATCGATGGTGTGCTCTGCACTTTCAACCAATGCCAAGCGCTGAGCCAAAGCGTCCCAACCGGATTCTTGTAAACGAACGGCCGTCGTCGCCTGTTCTGATGCAGGTTGATATTCATCCGCCAAAACCGATAAAGCGCTTGGTCCATAAGAGGTGTACGGTTCTGCTGGGTGATCGATGCCTTCTGGTAATGAAGAACAGCCGCCGAGTACAGCGACGAGTAATAAGGTTAAGCTGATGCGTTGGAGCACAGGCATGTGTTTGACTTCCTTTTCACGGTGAGGTCTTTGAATTGGCCTCGACAACTTTTCAACGACCAAATTGTTCGAGGTTATTCATTGATTATTACTGCTAAATCCAGAAATTTATAGGTAATTATCCAGTATAAGTAAAACTTAGCGACTTCATCATGAGGAACACTGTACCGAATTAACCTATTCAGGCATCAATACTGACTACAAGGTCACGATGCCTTCAATTGTTCGATACCCAAACAATAAAGGCCTAAGGGCTTTCTCACCATCTCAACAGTGATCTCAGTTCTATCCGGGTTACAGTTCAATGCAAGCGCATAGCCATGCAAGTAGTCTACTAGCAAATGAAGAGCATCTTCGGATTGCTCTGATGTAAGATTCAACGGATTCACTACCGCCTCAAAGCGCTCACTAAAGACTTCAACGGGCCCAAGCGATTTCATCGTCAGCAAAGTTTCTAGTAGCCCGCGATAGTCATTCAACACTGAAAGATAGCTCACGCTAAGCTGATACAAGTTCTCTTGCCACACTTGGTTTTGCTCAGGCTGTGCCACTTCACCTACCAATGAGACAGTGATCGACTCCAATAGATCATTTTTGTTTTTGAAGTAATGGTATATCGCCATCGCATCGACACCGAGCTCTGTGGCTAATCCTCTGATACTCGGAACTTTACCGCCTTCACGCATCATGCTCTTTGCCGTATCTAAGATCTTTTCTGCACTCAGTTGACTTGATCCACTCTTTGGTCGACCTCGCTTTTGATCCTTGACAGTCATAACACCACCTCTTAAACTTAATTTCTACACTGTAGAATATTTTAATTTAATACAGCATAAATGCCAAGTTCCTGTTCAATTTCGGAGTTAACAATGTCAAATATTGTCTTTATCGGTACGAGTCTTGATGGTTACATTGCAGACAAAAACGGTGGTCTAGATTGGTTACAAGCCATCCCAAATCCAGAGGGTGATGACATGGGGTACAACGCCCATATCGGTCGTATCGATGCTTTGGTAATGGGCCGAAACACCATGGATATGGTGTTGAGCTTCGGTATTGATTGGCCTTACACAAAATCGGTTTATGTTTTGAGTAACACGTTGACTGAAGTGCCTAAAGAGCTTGAAGGTAAAGTGTTCTTGATAAAGGGCGAACTCACTCAGATCATCGAAGACCTCAACAGCAAAGGCCTAAACAATCTATATATTGATGGCGGTGTGACCATTCAAAACTTCCTGAAAGAAGACCTGGTTGATGAACTGATTATCTCGACAATCCCTGTCGTTCTTGGTGGTGGTGCTCCGCTATTTGGTGACCTAGTCTCTCCTCTCGACTTTACGCTAAAAAGTGTCGCGACTTACCTCGATGAGATCGTAACTACTCACTATTTACGTAAGCGTTAAACTAATGTCCATATAAAGGGAATGTAACGATCAACACTGAAAACAGTGTTCACGCTGCATAACCTTTATAGCCCCTACTAAAAACCCCCCTAAAGTAGTACCATTTATCGTATCTCATTCTCAATGGTATTGATGTCTTATGAAGCTTTTAGTCGATCGCACTGGTGAACAGTTTTTAGAAATTCTGGAAGAATCAGGAGACAAACTGACAGTTCAATTCATTAGCAATGAAGGAAATCGAAAAGGTAAACCGTTTCAAGATAGCTTGAGTGGCTTGTTCCTCACAGGCTGGAAGCCTCGCACGACCTCAACCGCTATTGGCCTACAGCGCTTTAAACAAGGTAAATTACAAGATCCAAAAGTGAGCTTTGCGCTTCACCAGCTCTACCCACTTGGCCGAGATGTAAAACTACCTTCTGGTGATATCGCCACAATCGCAAGCTACGCCAATACCCACAGCGACGGCTACTATATGTTGTTCGTCTCAATGATGAATTGAAGCGCCTTAAGATGACGCCAGAATGGGAGCTATTACCTTCAGTTGTGAGATTAGCCCTGCCTTATTACCCAGCCCCAAGAAGCCAGCAAGAACTCGACAATATTGATGACTTCGATGCCTGGGCGGGCGGGTTTTGAATTTCGATTACCTTTGTTAAATAACACCTAATAGCTCCATTATTATCAATTAGTTTTTGATAATAATTCTAACCAAGCGCGGTTTATCATCATGAACCTTCCTACTATTCTTTGTTCATCGGCACTGATGATTGCTCATCCAATAGAGAACAACTCAGTGAACAGCACCACTTCGGTGAATCAAATAATATAGGTAAAGAACATGACTCAACTGACTATCATTGCAAACATTGTCGCTAACGAAGACAAAGTTGAACTGGTTAAAGCAGAGCTGCTAAAGCTGATTGCTATCACTCGCGCTGAAGAAGGTTGCATCAACTACGACCTACACCAAGACAACGAAAACCCAGCGCATTTCACTTTCTACGAAAACTGGACGTCTCGCGAACTTTGGCAAGCGCACATGGGAAATACTCATCTCGCTGAATACATGGCTGCAACCGAAGGTTGTGTAGCGTCATTCACTCTCAATGAGATGACGAAAATCGGTTAGTCACTGACTGCACACATTAACAAACAATAAAAAGCCCGTTCAGAACACCTGAACGGGCTTTTTCATTGAACTTGATATTCTCTAAGCTACTGACTCGCTCAGTGCAGGTTCAAGCACTGCCTTTTGTTGTTTCTGCCATTTATCCACGACCAGTGCAGCGATCATGTCACCTTCTACGTTCACAGCCGTACGGAATGTATCTAACGGGCGTTCAATAATCAGCAGAATCGCGATTGCTTCCAGTGGTATACCAGCGGCCAATAACACCAGCTGCATGCCAGACATAGATCCAGATGGCATACCCGGAGCCCCGACAGAAGAGACCATCGCCATAATGAAGATCATCACCAAGCCAGAAGTCGTGAGGTCCACACCAAACAGTTGAGCCAAGAAGATTGCCGCAACACCTTCAAAAAGTGCCGTCCCATCCATGTTCATCACTGCGCCAAGTGGTAACACCATGCTACTTGTACTTTGCGATACGCTGAGCTTTTCTTCTGCGCTCTGCATCGCCAGTGGCAAAGTAGCAGAGCTTGATGACGTTGCGAACGCCATCGCCATCGGTGCCGAGATACCTTTGAATAGTGTGCTAAGACGAATCCCAGTCATCACCTTCGCAATAGTCGGCAAGACAATCGCTCCGTGAATCAAAGTCAGCACAAACACGAGCAAAGCAAACAGTGCCAATTGCTCAAACAGTGACTCACCACCACGAACGGTAAAATCGAGGACAATGGCGAAAACCGCCAACGGAGCTAAACGAATTATCCAACCAACAATGGTATTGATGCTTTTGTTCAAGCCATTAAGCACCTCGAAAATCGGGTGTTTTTCTGGCAATGAAGAAAGTAGAGCAATACCCAACATAAATGAGAACACGACAATCGCGAGCAAGTTACCATTGGTTAACGCCGCTACCGGGTTCACGAGCGCCATGCTAAACAACTTGCTGGCAATCGCAGCTCCACCTGCCGCATCTTCGCTTATAAGCTGAACATCGTCTCCAATCGTAGCAACGCTAGATAAAGGCTCCCAAGCAGGTAACAGCAATGAAGCACCCAAGCCCAAAGAGATGGCTATCAGCGTCGTGAAGCTATAGAAAAGTACGGTATTGCGGCCAATTTGCTTCAATCGAGTGATCGAACCAATGCTTGTTATACCTTGCAACAACGAGAATAAAACCACTAACCCAACGACCATTTTTAGCAAGCCGATATAAGTAGTTTTGCCGAGCATTAAGAACTGATACCACCCCGTTTGGGTAATACCAGAGGTTGAAGAAATAAGTTGTGCAAAAAGCCATGCAAGCAAAGCAGCTAACATTAACTGTAGAGGTAAAGAGTGGCGAAGTTTAGTCAACATAAGGACAATTCCAGTAACCTTGTAGGACAATTCCAGTAACCTTGTAGGACAATTCAGATACCTTTATTAAAGGGAGCAACCTTTAATAAAAATATTCTTTGGTAAAGCATGCCTAAGAAAAAATAAAGTCCGTTAGATTTGATCTAACGGACTTTAAGAAAACCAAATGAGGTTTAAGATTTAAGGCTATTTATCCATGTGTAGAACAGTACGGATAGACTCGCCTTTGTGCATTAGTTCGAATGCTTCATTTACGTCTTCAAGGCCCATAGTGTGAGTGATGAACTCTTGTAGTCCGAACTCACCCGCCATGTAACGGTTTACGATTTCTGGAAGCTCAGAGCGGCCTTTTACACCACCGAAAGCAGAACCACGCCATACACGACCTGTTACTAGTTGGAACGGACGAGTTGAGATCTCTTGACCTGCACCTGCAACACCAATCACAACTGATTCACCCCAACCTTTGTGACAACATTCAAGAGCTTGACGCATCACGTTTACGTTACCGATACATTCGAATGAGTAATCAACACCACCGTCTGTCATCTCAACGATAACGTCTTGGATTGGCTTGTCGTAGTTCATTGGGTTGATGCAGTCAGTCGCGCCAAGTTGTTTTGCTAGCTCGAATTTGCTCTCATTGATATCAACACCAATGATTTTGCTTGCACCAGCCATACGAGCACCGATGATTGCAGAAAGACCGATACCGCCTAGACCGAATACAGCAACTGTGTCGCCTTTTTCAACTTTAGCTGTGTTCAGTACCGCACCCATACCAGTGGTTACGCCACAGCCTAGAAGACAAACTTCCTCAAGAGGTGCTTCTTTGTTTACTTTCGCTAGTGAGATTTCTGGAAGTACAGTGTACTCAGAGAAAGTAGAACAACCCATGTAGTGGAAGATTGGCTCACCGTTGATAGAGAAACGGCTTGTGCCGTCTGGCATTAGACCTTTACCTTGAGTTTCGCGAACTGCTTGGCAAAGGTTAGTTTTGCCAGACTTACAGAATTTACATTCGCCACACTCAGCTGTGTAAAGTGGGATAACGTGGTCGCCAACTTCAACGCTTGTTACGCCTTCGCCAACCATTTCAACGATACCGCCACCTTCGTGACCAAGGATAGAAGGGAAGATACCTTCTGGATCGTCACCTGAAAGAGTGAATGCGTCAGTGTGACAAACACCAGTAGCAACGATACGAACAAGTACTTCGCCAGCCTTTNCCGTTGATAGAGAAACGGCTTGTGCCGTCTGGCATTAGGCCTTTACCTTGAGTTTCGCGAACTGCTTGGCAAAGGTTAGTTTTGCCAGACTTACAGAATTTACATTCGCCACACTCAGCTGTGTAAAGTGGGATAACGTGGTCGCCAACTTCAACGCTTGTTACGCCTTCGCCAACCATTTCAACGATACCGCCACCTTCGTGACCAAGGATAGAAGGGAAGATACCTTCTGGATCGTCACCTGAAAGAGTGAATGCGTCAGTGTGACAAACACCAGTAGCAACGATACGAACAAGTACTTCGCCAGCCTTTGGCAGTTCAACGTCAACCGTTTCACGCTTTAGCGGCTCACCTGCTTTCCAAGCGACCATTGCTTTAGATTGGATATGAGTTTGACCAGGTTTGATTTCGATAGTCATGTGATATTTCCTATATTAGTCAGTCAACGTTGAGCCTGTTTGTTATCGCTCTCTCGTTTTGTTGAGGCTAGTATAGGTGTGACCATCCGATTTGATAATCCAATATTTTTGAGAATGATTATTACACAATGGTAATAATCAATAGTAAGATTAACTTCGTCTAACGGTAAATCAAAGGTTTAGTCTAGGCTGAATAAAATCGATAAACGCGGAGATACGCTTAGATACCGATGATGATCTATAGAATACCGCATTGACTCGCTCTCGATCTGTGTCATTCAGCTTCAAATGCTCCAATACCGGAATCAGTCGCCCTTCAGCAATATCTTGCTGCACCATAAAGCCAGATAAACAAGCGACACCATTACCTGCTAATACCAATTGGCGCACAGTCTCACCGTTGCTTGCTGTCATGGTTGGCTCTACGAAGTTTTGGTTTGGCAGTGGCCAGTGATTCAACACCTTCGCACCAGTAAAGCCCACCGTCTGATGCGTTGATAGCTCATCTGCATTTTGTGGTATGCCGCGTTTGGCCAGATAAGCAGGAGATGCCACCATATAGAGGAGACTCTTACCTAATGGGCGAGCGTGGAGCGTGGAGTCCGTTAATTTTCCTATTCGTATAGCGACATCGGTTCGTTTCTCGATTAAATCGACAAACCCTTCATTTGAGGTCAGTTCAAGCTCAATATCAGGATAAGCCTCATTAAACTCACCGACTATCGGCACTAACTGGTGGAACACAAATGGGCTAGCGGCATCGACTCGCAAACGTCCTTTTGGTAGTTCACCGCGCGACACAATCTCCTCTTCAGCGCTTTGGATCATTTGCAAACCTAACCTAACGGAATCAACAAACTGTCGCCCCTCTTCCGTCAGTTCAACTCGGCGAGTGGTTCTATTAAAGAGAGAAACGCCCAGCTGACTCTCTATTCGACTGACGCTTCGAGAGACGCGAGCCACTTGGATATCGAGCGTCTGCGCCGCTGCAGAAAATCCACCGCTATCAACAACAGTAAGCATAATTTCTAAATCATCCGATCGCGTTAACACGGGAATCTCCTAAACCATGAACAGAACAACTATTGCATTTATAACAAAAGTAATTTGTTAATCACACTGTTTTTGGCAAAGGATATTTCTCTCATAATCCTCGCCAACAAAACGAGCCAGCAAATCGGCTCCACTTTTAAGAACCACCTTTGAGAGAAATAACTATGCCTCTAGCTTTACTTGCACTGACGCTCAGCGCCTTTGCCATAGGAACCACAGAGTTTGTTATTGTTGGCTTAATACCAACGATGGCGGCCGACTTAAATGTATCACTACCATCTGCGGGATTATTAGTGAGTTTGTACGCACTTGGCGTTGCGATTGGCGCGCCAGTACTCACTGCGTTAATGGGAAAATGGAATCGCAAAGTAGTGCTGCTAACCGTAATGTCTCTGTTTGTTGTCGGGAACTTACTGGCATGGCAGGCTCCTGGCTACAACACCTTGATTGCCGCGCGTATTCTCACCGGCCTAGCACACGGTGTATTCTTCTCGATCGGCTCAACCATCGCGACTGGATTGGTGGCCAAAGAGAAAGCGGCAAGTGCGATCGCGATTATGTTTACCGGTCTAACGGTAGCACTCGTGACTGGCGTACCACTGGGCACTTATATTGGTCAAACATTTGGCTGGCAAGCGACCTTCTTGATCGTGGCTCTACTGGGGTTAATTGCTCTGATCGGCAGTACGTTATTGGTGCCTAACAACCTAAAACAGCCACCAGCAACGAAGCTTTCTGCTCAATTGAAAGTTCTGACTCAACCAAGATTGCTACTGGTTTATGCAATTACAGCACTGGGATACGGCGGCACATTTACCGCGTTTACGTTCCTTGCTCCAATCCTAGAAAATGTGTCTGGTTTCGACTCAAGTGCCATCAGCCTAATCATGTTGGTCTACGGTGTTTCAGTCGCGGTAGGCAACATCTGGGGCGGTAAGATGGCCGACAAAATGGGGCCAATCAAAGCACTAACAGTTATCTTTTCTGGTCTAGCTGCGGTACTGGTTGCATTTAACTTCACGGCGGTTAACCCGTACGCATCAGTTGCTACTATTTTGATTTGGGGTGCTTTTGCCTTCGGTAATGTTCCAGGCTTACAAGTCTATGTAGTTAAGCTCGCAGAAAAATACACGCCAGATGCAGTAGACGTAGCATCAGGCTTGAACATCGCAGCCTTCAACGTAGGCATCGCACTTGGCTCTTGGGGCGGCGGTATCATTGTCGCAGAGTCTGGCTTAATGAACACACCTTGGATTGGTGCAGTGATTGTCTTAGTCGCACTAGCACTGACTCGATTCAGTGGTCTATTAGACAAGAAACAGACTCAGCAAGTCGCTACATCTAGCATCTAGCATCTAGCATCTAGCTAGAATAGAAAAACAAAGCCCGAATCTAGGTTCGGGCTTTGTCTATTTGGTTGTTCTACTATTCATTATCAATTGGCTTCAAAACTCGGCATGGATTACCGACTGCGACCACATTGTCTGGAACATCTTTGGTCACCACACTACCCGCACCGATCACACTGTTCTTACCAATGTTCACTCCCGGACAAATGATCACACCAGCGCCAATCCAAGCATTGTCACCAATCGTGATTGGCGTACCGAACTCAACGCCTTCATCAACACGGCTCTTCACATCCAATGGGTGGCCTGCTGTAAGGACTTGTACATTCGGAGCAAACAGCACATTGTCGCCAATCGTTACTTCAGCCACATCTAACACGACACAGTTAAAGTTGGCGTAGAAGTTCTTACCCAACTTAATGTTTGAGCCGTAGTCGCAGCGAAATGGTGGCTCTAAATAAGCGCCTTCAGAATCAGGGATCAGCTTATCAATCGCCGTGCGCCATTCATCGGTATCTGGAATACTGTTGTTAAGCTTTTGCAGAACCTTACGACACTCGATTCGCTCCGCGTACAGCTCTTCATCCCACGCTAAATAAGGCTCTCCGGCCAACATTTTCTGTTTTTCTGTTTTCATCATCTTTATCTACTCACCAAAAACTTTTCGCCGATTATAGAGGCTTGTACTGACACAATAATCAACGCTGCGCACAGTTTTACTATTCAATTCTTGCGTGAAAAATAGATAACGGACAACCGATAAATAGGCTGAATCGACGCTATAGGTAAATAACAAAATGTAATGACAAGCTAAACAATCGATAATTATCAATTTATGAAATGCGCGCTATTCTAGTGATAATAGATCATGGAATAGAGGCGATAATGAAAGCAATTACCTACCAAAAATTGAGTGATACATTCTCAGTATCAGAACTTCCAACACCCAATTTAGAAAGTGAATTTGATGTCTTGGTTAAGGTTGTGGCTGTCGCGCTTAATCCCGTAGATGCGAAAATCAACCTTTGGCATGAAATGGTGCCAAACATGGACGATCAATTTGTTGGTGGCTTAGACGTTTCAGGTGAAATCATCGCAGTCGGCAGCAAGGTAGATAATTGGCAAGTTGGCGACAAGGTGCTTTATCACGGCGATATGCGACGCCATCATGGTGGTTTTGCAGAACTCGCCGTTCAAGACTCTCGCACTTTGGTTCCACACCCAGATACCTATCCAGAACAGGCAGCGGCTTTACCTTGTGCTGCGTGGACAGCCTACCGCGCTTTGGTGGATAAACTTCATGCCAGCAACAAAGAGAGTTTACTCATCACTGGTGGTTCAGGTGGTGTAGGCAGCTTTGCGATTCAAATTGCCAAAGCACTTGGGGTAAAAACCATTATTACCACTTGCTCACAAGCCAATCATGCGGCGGTTCGCCAGCTTGGTGCGACTCACACCATCGATTACCGCAGCTCAGATGTCGTTGCAGAAGTGATGAAGATTACTCAAGACCAAGGTGTGGATATTGCGCTGGATTGTGTCGGCGGAGATAACGACAAACTTGCCGCTGATGTATTGGCTTATGAAGGCGAAATGGTTGAGTTAGTGCAAGTGGTAACGCCAGAACGCTACGACAATGCTTTTCTGAAAGGACTGAGCTTTCACCAGCTTAGTCTAGGCTCAGGCCACGTGAATGGGCCTAAGGGCATGAAGACCTTGGTTGATGCAGGCAACGCCGTTAATGCTTTGGTTGAATCAGGTGACGTAGTCGTTCCGAACCTCAAGGTGATTACTCTCAACGAGATTGGTCACGCACTACTAGATATGAGAAACCAGCGCACGGTTGGCAAAATCATCGCCAAGCTAGCTGACTAGTCTCAACAACTCTACCGAACATCCCCCGCCTAGAAGTGATTCACTCCAGAACCTTCTAGGCATTCCTTTAAGTCGAGTATCTTAGCGACTGAGTACTGAATCTCGAATGACAAGACTACCCGTAGTGTCGATGGCATCTGCGTGTTCCGAATCTCCAACGATTTGTAGAATCGCCTTTTGGGTCATTTGCTCTAATGGAACGCTCACAGAGGTTAAGCTTGGTGTGAGGAACTCGCCTACTTTACTGTTATCAAAGCCGACGATAGAGAGATCTTGAGGTAATGAATACCCCAGCTCAGTTAACGCCTTAATCGCACCAATCGCCATGTCATCGTTTTCGGACAGAATTGCAGTGAAACTTGCTTTGCTTGCCACTAAAGCTTGCGCGGCACGGTAGCCACTCTCCATGGTCCAGTTGCCTTGAGCAACGTTAGATTGGTTTAGCTCAATACCATGCTTAGTGAGCACATCTTGATACGCTTGATAACGCTGTTCATCAGTCGACGAGCCAGCTTTACCACGGATAACCGCAATCTCTGTATGTCCCTGCTCTATGATGTGTTCAACCATCAAACAAGCACTTTGATAATGATCGGTAGTGATAGCATGCTCAGGCTTCGAAGGCATTTCTCGGTTGAGCACAAGAATGGGAGTGTCAGTACTCTCGATGATCTGCGCAATTTCAGATTCACTCAAGCATTGCGGGTAAATGATGATCCCGGCGCACTTCATATCGAGTAGAAAGTTAATGGCTTTTCGCTCGTCTTCAGCGCTGTGTTTACCATCGGTAATCACCAACTGATGATTGGATTTTTCGCTGTAAGAAGCGGCGTGATACATCAAAGATGAGAAGTAAGGGCCATTGAACAGCTCATTAGTGATCACAAAGCCGATGAAGTTGGTCTTCTTGGTCGCCAATTGTTGAGCTAATAGGTTTGGTCGGTAGCCCGTTTCTTGAATCGCATCAAATACCTTTTTCACCACATCTGGGCGCACGATATTCTTACCATTTAAGACACGAGAAACTGTCGACTTAGATACACCCGCACGGTTCGCGACATCAAGCATTGTGACCATTCGCTTCTTTTCCTCATATAAAAAATTAGTCGACATAAGCCGACTAATTTAATGCTAATTCATATTGCGCGTATCTTTATATTACATAGGACGACGCAACAAGAGGCATTCTAAATAGTGGCACCGTTAGATGCAATCACGCCTTTATACCACTCGAACGACTTCTTGCGCTTGCGTTCTAGTGAGCCAGATTGATCGTTGTGCTTATCTACGTAAATGAATCCGTAGCGTTTTTTCATCTCACCGGTGGTGAACGACACTAAATCGATACAGCCCCAAGGGGTATAACCCATCAAATCAACACCATCAATCGCAACGGCTTTTTTCATCTCTTTGATGTGGTCACCAAGGTAAGCAATGCGGTAGTCATCATTAATGCAGCCATCTTCTTCAATGGTATCAACAGCGCCAAAACCGTTCTCAACGATGAACAATGGCACTTCATAACGTTCATACAGAGACGCTAAACAGAAACGTAAACCCGTTGGATCAATTGGCCAGCCCCAATCGCTAGACTGGATGAACGGGTTATCAACCGAGTTCTCATGACCGCCGTCCATCGCCTCTTCTGTAGATTGGTGAGAAGAAGAATCCAAGGTATTCGACATGTAGTAGCTAAAGCCAAGGTAATCCGCTTTACCTTCTTTTAGGATCTGCTCATCTTCTGGCTGCATTTCAATATTGAAGCCTTTGATTGCCCAGTCACGCTTGGCATAATTTGGGTAATGACCACGAACCATTACATCCGAGAAGAAATAACGATCGCGCATCGCTTGCTGCGCCACCATGATGTCTTCTGGCTTTGAAGAACGAGGGTAGAAAGGCACCATCGCACACATTGCGCCGATCTGCAGATCTGGGTTGATCTCATGACCTTTCTTCACCACCAATGCGCTCGCAACAAACTGATGGTGAACCGCTTGGTACATCGCTTCTTGCGGCTTTTCGCACTGTGGGAACTTCACGCCAGAACATAGCCATCCGAAGATGTCCGCCGAGGTGTTCATCTGGTTATTGATCTCGTTAAAGGTCATCCAGTATTTCACTTTGTGCTGGTAACGCTCCATCACCGTGGTTGAGTACTTAACAAAGAAGTCGATCACTTTGCGATTCATCCAGCCGCCGTATTCTTTTGCTAGATGGTAAGGCATTTCAAAGTGGCTCAGCGTCACTACCGGCTGAATATCGTATTTCAGAAGCTCATCAAACAGGTCATCGTAAAATTTTAAGCCCGCTTCACATGGCTCAGCTTCATCACCATTCGGGAAAATACGCGTCCACGCGATACTAGTGCGGAAACACTTAAAGCCCATCTCAGCAAATAACTTAATGTCTTCTTTGTAACGATGGTAGAAATCCACAGCAACTTGGTTAGGGTAGTTTTCACCATCGATTACACCATCGGTGATTCGACGTTGTACACCATGAGCGCCTGCCGTTAATACATCAACCACACTCACACCTTTACCATTCGCATCCCAGCCGCCTTCTAGCTGATGCGCCGCAACCGCGCCACCCCATAAAAAATCGTTTGGAAATTCGTTGTTCATACCATTACTCGCTACAAGTTATTCGCTAGAAAATAGATAGGTTTAAGGTAACAAACTTAAAAGCTGCCACTCTGAAACCGATTTCAAGATGCAATAAAGATACACACTGAAACCGGTTTCAACAATATCTTTTTGATCTTTTTTTGATCCAAAAGATAAATTTGGCGTGTTCGGAAAAGTGAAAACCGTGTTTGACCCGTCTACCAGTGTAGGCTTTATGCTCAGCACCCAATCATCAAGAGGTGTGTTATGTCTATTCATCGTTCCTTCGCAGTGCCTCGTCCGCTGCTTTCATTTTTCGACGGACTGTCCGACCCAGCAAAAGGAATTGCACTGGCGCTTATCTCAAATGCGCTGTTCATATTAGTAGGCGTTATTGTCCGAGAGTTGAGCCAGACCATCGATATTTTCCAAATCTTGCTATTTCGACAACTGGTTTTCGTCACCTTATTAATGCCATCGATAATCAGCAACATAGATGCAATGCTCCACCCTAAAATGGTGTCGATGCATATATGGCGTGTTACCGGAGCGTTTATCGCACTCTACTTCAGCTTCTTAACCGTCAGTAATATTCCGTTTGCCGATGCAACCGCATTAGGGTTTCTGAAGGTGTTGTTCGTGGCTGTGATCTCTCGTCTATTCCTGAAAGAAAACGTTGGCTGGGCTCGCATGACGACGATCTTAGTTGGCTTTACTGGAGTGATGTTAGTCGTACAACCGACCTTAGAAAGTGAATCTCTGTTCTATGTTGGAACAGGGTTAGTCGCAGCATTAGGTGCTGCTATTGCGGTTATCTGTGTGAGGAAAATGGCGAATGTAGAATCGAAAACCGTTGTATTGGCGTACCAAGCCATCTTTGTTGGCGCTGTTGCGTTAATCCCAGCGATCATCGAATGGCAATGGCCGACATGGTCTGAATTGGCTTTATTAGTTCTGGTCGGCGTTATCTCTTCTATCGGACAGTGGTTTGGAGTGACAGCCTATAAATGGGGAGAAGCGAACGTGGTGTCGAATGTCGAATACTCACAAATGATCTACTCAATGGTTCTAGGCTATCTGTTGTTTGCGGAGCTGCCAAATTCACTCGCTTTGATCGGTGCGAGCGTGATTTTATTCAGTGCAATCCTGCCGTTTATCATCAAAGCGAAGCAGAAACAGTAACTGTCATTGTTCAGGCTAACTGTTAACTGATTAGCTATTTATGCCCCAAACCGCATTTAGCAAGGGGCATTGATCATTCGTTTATCAATGGTGCTCAAAATACTGATCATGTTGTGATTTAGCAGCCTGATCTTGAGTTCCCGGGTAGAACTGGACGAGCGTCTGGTCGGCGAGCGTAAGATGAATCCAACCTTCTTTAACCCTTAGCCAATTGGTGCCGTTTTTATCATAGACAATAGGAAAACGGCCCCAGCCAGAATCCGACACCTGTAATTCTTGAAAGCGCTCAATCGAGGTAAGCTGATCGCTTTCGAAACTTGCACTCGAATAAACAGGCAAAGGTGCAATCGCATCGCTTGGTTTAAAGGTATAACAACTTACAGACGCAGAAGTGCGATCAAACCATTGATATGGTTGAGCTCCGGTTAGATCATAAACCGTACAATCATTGAATTTGATAGCCCAGTCTTGATGATCTTTGAAGCCAAGGTAGCCGATCGGTTGAGATGGTTCGATTGTCGTCTCTGGTGCATCAACCTGCGCTAGCTCCGAAGACTCACACCCCACCAAGCTCAGACTAAAAACAAAAGCCAAAATGCGCTTCATCATTCCCCCTCAAATCCGTAAGTCATTCAATCAAGTCCTTACATTAAACGGTAAGTTCCAAGCGATTACCATCAGGATCGAGGACACAGCTCTCATAATAACCATCGCCCGTTCTTCTTGGACCGTCTAAACGTTCATAACCATCTTCGACTAAGCGGTGAGTCAGTTCATCGACGGCTTGTTCTGACCCCAACGAAATCGCCATATGAACAAATCCAGTGAACTGATCATAGATGTCATCTTTCGATTCCGGGACCGAGTCCATCTCCATCAGCTCTAATCGACTGCCGCTATCAAAAGATAGGAAGTAGGAAGAGAAACCTTTAGTTGGATTATGGTATTTCTGGTTAGACGTCGCACCAAAGTAATCTTCATAAAATCGTTTAAGTACTTCGAGTTGTTTGGTCCAAATCGCGATATGTTCAATCTTCATTTCTAACACCTAATGTGGATATTTAGCATCAGATTACTCGCCAAATTAGGAGCAATAAACAGAACAGATACCGCCAAATACCTTCCTATTTATTTGGTGATATTTCACCCAGTCGCTGCGCAATATTGCCATATCCAATTTGTGTAATAGATAGCTTTGCTCCATAGTCGGTGTTTTACACAATCGAGATTCAAACTGTGAGCTATTTTAAACTGATCATGCTAGCTGCCATATGGGGAGGCTCGTTCCTTTTCATGAGAATTGCAGCGAATCCTTTAGGCCCTGCGGTCCTAATTGAAGCGCGAGTTTTGTGCGCGGCAATCACCCTACTTTTGGTTTCTTTTTATCTAAAGAGAAAGCTCTCATTTAATGCTCACTCAAAACACTTTTTCATTCTTGGTTTGTTTAACACCGCGCTTCCTTTTTTGTGTTTCGCTTATGCTGCCCAAACTTTGAATGCTTCAACCCTTGCGATTTTGAACTCCACAGCACCGATATGGGCGGCGATCATAGGTGCGATATGGACCAAAACTGCACTTGAGAGCAAAGTGTTGCTTGGGCTCGGCATTGGTGTGACGGGCGTAACCGTGTTGGTTGGATGGGATGCGTTCAATATTGGACAAGAAGCCATTATTCCAATCTTTGCTGCCGTTATGGCCGCATTTAGCTACGGTATTGCATCTAACTACACCAAAACAGCACCCAAGGTTGAAGCCTTCAATAACGCGCACGGCAGCATGTGGGCAGCGGTGTTAATCGTACTGCCATTTGTGTTGTTCATGCCAATGCGAGAAGCACCCGATCTCACTATCACCACATCGGTCATCTTATTGGGTGCAGTATGTACCGGGTTAGCGTATCTACTTTACTTTAATCTCATCAATGAGCTTGGTGCGCCTTCAGCGCTATCTGTGACCTTCTTAATTCCAGTCTTTGGTATTCTCTGGGGTAACTTATTCTTAGGTGAAGCCATTGGTATTAATACTGTCGTTGGCTCTGGCTTAGTTATCACAGGCACCATGCTGGTGACCGGTTTATCACCAACACAGATGCTCAAAAACGCGCGCCAAAAGCGAAAACAAAAAGCGGAATAACCAGATATAAAAACGGCCTCATTTTGAGGCCGTTTTATTTGATTCACATGTAAGTCAGCCGATTTTAGACTTCTTCATATACTGCTGGATCTTGTCCCTCAACCACTGATGAGCAGAGTTTAAATCGGTTCTTTTATGCCAGATCATATATTGCTGCATCGGCAAGATTTCAAATGGTTGTTCGAGCACTTGAAGCTGAAAAGAGTCTGCAAACTGGTTAGCAAAATCACGCGATGTGCTGCCTACACAATCCGAGCCCGATACCAACACACACATTGTCATTAGCGAATCACACTCCGCACTGACCTTTCTTTGCTTAAGCGGCGATTTAGTAAAATAGTCAGCGGTGTATAAACGCGTACGACGCATTCGGAAAGTAATGTGCTTTTCATGATAATACTGCGCTTCTGTCACTGAGCCATTGATTCGTGGATGTCCTTTTCTGGCAATAAGTACTAGCTCATCTTCAATCAAAGGCTGCTTTAGGTACCCATTCACTTGTGGGTAGTGAATATCGATAGCTAAGTCCGCTTGTTGCATGCTCAGACTTTGCAGCAAATCCTCTTCATTATTCGGCACCATGGTGAATTCGATTGAGATATTCCCTAAAGAGTCATCCTGTTCCACAAGTGGTTGTAGCTTGGTCAAACCTATCTCATTAACCAGGACTCGAAACACATGATGCTGCTGATTGTCGAACTGCTTTAACGTACTCACCGCACTGGTAATTCCATCTAGAGCAGGTTCTACACGACTTGCCAGTTGTACCGCCGCATTGGTCGGCGAGATACCCCGCCCCTCACGAATGAAAAGGTCAGTATCAAGTTGGGATTGCAGTCGCTTCAACGCGCCACTCACCCCCGGTTGAGTCATGCCAAGAGATTCAGAGGCTAAGGTGATCGACTTCAATCGATATACCTCTAAAAACACACTCAGTAGATTCAGGTCTAGCTTTTCAACATCGCTCACAGCTGCTCTCCATGTTCGCTTGTGGTCGCACTCAACATACGACAAGGTTTAATCTTGAACCTTCACTTTAATACAACTTCAACACATAACTGTTCGTGATGTGTTAAATAAAGCTTACTTTATTTTTTGCTATATGTGTAAGTCATACACTTTCTTCATCGAAACGAAACCCGAACTGAAGAGGCTCGTATGACAACTTCACGCACTTTCAAAAACGCAACACTGTTCCTTGCAATCTCTCTTGCATTCCCTTCCATTGCAGCGAACCACGACCACGCGCACTTTAGCGAGATCGGTGATCAAGGTGGTAAAGATGCAACTGAAATGACGGCACAGGCAAACAAAGAATTCGCTAAAACCCTAAACTTCTCAGACACTCGTGCTTTCGACAATAACAACAAAGGACTGATCGCAAGCTTCGACCAAGAAACTGGCGACATCATTCGTAACAGCTTCAACTTCATTGAACCAAGCGTTGTTAATGCCGACAAAGCACCAGATTCCGTAAACCCGTCTTTGTGGCGCCAAGCCGTTCTGAACCAAGCAGCAGAAGGCCTCTATGAAGTAGTTCCTGGACAGATTTATCAAGTTCGCGGCGCCGATTTAGCCTCAATCTCTTTCATCCGTAGTGACAGCGGTTGGATCGCTTATGATGTTCTGCTGACTAAAGAAGCGGCAGAGAAATCACTGAAGTTTTTCAAAAAGAATGTTCCTGACGGCGGCGAATTACCAATCGTTGCGATGATCTATTCACACTCACACGCCGATCACTTCGGTGGTGCTCGTGCGATTAAAGACGCGTACCCAGATGTGAAAGTGTATGGCTCTAAGAACATCACTAAAGAGATCGTAGATGAAAACGTGCTAGCAGGTAATGCGATGTCTCGTCGTACTGCTTATCAATATGGTGCGACACTGAACCGCCATGAACACGGTATTGTTGATGCTGCACTCGCTAAAGGCTTATCTACCGGTAGCATCACTTACGTATTACCAGATTACGAATTGAACCATAACGAAGAGATCGAGACTTTGGTTATCGATGGTCTTGAAATGCAGTTCATGGATGCTTCAGGTACGGAAGCAGCCTCTGAGATGGTGACCTACATTCCAAGCATGAAAGCGCTATGGACGGGTGAGCTGACTTACCAAGGCATGCACAACCTTTATACTCTACGCGGTGCGAAAGTTCGTGATGGTCTGAAATGGTCTAAGAAGATCAACGAAATGCTAGTCACTTGGGGTGAAGACACCGAAGTACTGTTCGCTTCGCACTCGTCACCAATCTGGGGTGAACAAGAGATCTCTGATTACCTAAAAATGCAGCGTGACGCCTACGGCTTTACCCATAACCAAACCCTTCGTTTAGCCAACAACGGTGTGGTTCTTCAAGATATCGGTGACGAAATCTACAAAGTGATGCCAGACAGCATCCAACAATCTTGGCACACCAATGGCTACCACGGCACGTACTCACACAATGCACGTGCGGTATACAACATGTACCTTGGCTACTTCGACATGAACCCTGCAAACCTTAACCCACTACAAGTGAAACCAGAATCGGTTAAGTTTGTCGAATACATGGGTGGCAGTGACGCTGTGATTGAGAAAGCACAGCAAGACTTCAAAGAGGGTGAATACCGCTTTGTAGCAACGGCTCTGAATAAAGTGGTTCAAGCTGAACCAGACAACAAAGTTGCACGTGGTTTGCTTGCTGATACATATGAGCAACTGGGCTATCAATCAGAAGGTGCAGGTTGGAGAAACATCTACCTAACAGGTTCACAAGAGCTTCGTATCGGCACGCAACCTGGCGCACCGAAGACAGCATCACCAGATGTATTGGCGAATATGACAATTGAGAACCTGTTGGATTACTTAGCAGTAAAAGTGGATTCATTGAAAGCGCAAAACACGCCATTTACCATGAATATTCAACTGCCTGACGTGAAAGAGTTCTACTACGTAGAAATGTCTAACGGTAACCTAAACAACATTCAGGTGAGTGAGCTGCAAGATGCCGATACTACGCTGATCATTAATAAAGCAGACGTGTCTGATATCGTATTGAAGAAGACAACACTCAATAAACTGCTAGAAGACGGTCAAGCTGGCGTGAAAGGTGACAAGTCATCACTGAACAAACTGCTCTCTTCTCTGACGGAAGCCGACACCTCATTTGAGATTGTCCCACGTCCAAATAAAGGTGAAGAAGTGGACGCTGAGCTATACAAAGATTCAGCAGAACATGCCCACTAAAACCATTACGCACTAACGGAACAACAACGACAACAACGTCAAATCAAGCCTAAAAGGCAGACGGCTATTAACGACAAAGCCTCACCCATTCGATGGGTTGAGGCTTTTTTTGTTTGATAAGTCATCGAGCGATTTATTTCAGATTTCTCAATAACGGACGATCTTGTTATCGCTATCCTGTGAAGTATTAGAAATTTTGCGCAATAAAACTTTGTTATAAAAGTGCTTCGGAATCGGTATCAAGGGAAAGGTATGCAGAAAAAAATTCTGATCACAGGAGCAACTGACGGCATTGGCTTAGAGACCGCAAAAATGCTCGCTCAGCAGGGACATCACATTCTGATTCATGGCCGAAACCCTGCCAAGATCAACAAAGTTGTGGCTGCTCTATCTCGACTGTCTAAAACAGCGGTCATTGAAAATTATATAGCAGACCTATCAACACTTTCAGAGGTCGAAGCGCTCGCCACTCAGATAATGGCTGACCACCAGCGACTCGACGTTCTCATCAACAACGCAGGCGTGTATAAGGTGTCGGACATCACCACTTCAGACAACCTTGATGTACGTTTCGTGGTTAACACCATTGCACCTTATTTACTAACACAAAAGCTGCTTCCTCTTTTTGATACGCAAAGCCGTATCGTCAACCTATCTTCAGCAGCTCAGTCACCCGTAGATTTAAGTGCTCTTATCAGCCCAAATGCAGGAGAGTTAGATGGTCCCGTTTACGCACAAAGTAAACTCGCACTAACGATGTGGTCGATTGATTTGGCGAATGCCTTAGCAAATAGCCCAGCAACGAATGGCCTCGCGGTTATTCCAGTAAACCCAGCCTCTTTCTTAGGGAGCAAGCTGGTCAAAGATGCTTATGGCGTTGATGGTAATGATCTTGCGATTGGCGCAGACATCCTTTGTCGAGCAGCGCTCAGCGATGAGTTTGCCAATGCCTCAGGACGATACTTCGATAATGACTCTGGATTATTCAAAGACCCTCACAACGATGCTCTCGACCCCACTAAAAACCGTAAACTGGTGGAAGTGATCGAGCGACTGTTGCAAGAAAAGTTATCCGCCGAACCCCATTGATTCTGGCAGATACAGAGCACTATGCATACCTAATAAAAGCTTGGCTCAATTGCTGAAAGAGTGAATCTACATTGGGCATGGGCGTCACATGTTCAGATAAAAGCGTGTGAACATGTGGCTCTACAACGGTTGGATTGCCGCAAATCTTATTGTAAAAATTCACGGGCGCAACGATGTGTTCTAAGTCTGCATCTAACAAGATACAGGCTTGGGAAAGTACGATTTGACCGCCCCCTCGCTTGAGCAAAACACGTTGAGCCGTCCCTACTATTTTTTGCTTGTTGATATTGAGATTGTAATCGCCATCGCAATAAGAACCTGGAGTCGCATGCACATCCACATCAACGCCTAACTCTCTAAAAAATTGAGTTAAAACATCACATAAATGCAGATAAGCTTTTTGAATATTGTACGCTTCATCGCTCGGCCAATGATAAATGTGCGACAAGTTAATCACGCCCGGTAGCTGGGGAACGGGAGCACCACCCGTTTTACGCGAAGAGAGTTGCCAGCCTTGTGCCTCAAGCTGCATTCTGGACTCCAACGTCACTGGCCACTTTTTACCTGCAGGTAAAACAAGTGTCGGCGTTTTGGCTTGCCACAACATTAAGGCTTGCCCAATCTCACCATTCTGAATCTGCTGCAATAGCTCATCTTCTTTTTCAAACGCACGATCAACATCAATGTGCGGGTAACGCACGAGCTTATTCGTTAACTTCAATGCACTTTCCTCTACAGCTTGTTGGGTTCGAGTTATTCATTGACCCTAGATTAATAACATATCCCCCAAATCCAATACAACATAGAGCCAGAGGTTCAATATTTTATTATTCCTATCTAGGCAGTATCGGCTTAGTTAAGAACCTCGCGCTTGGACAGCTTTAGTCAAGCAAGGTTGTCTGATATGGTGGCGGCAGAACTTCAGCAATTGTTTTAGATAGTATTGAATATGAAAACACTCACCATACTTGATGGCGGCATGGGCCGAGAACTCAAAGAGATTGGCGCACCGTTCTCACAGCCTCTTTGGAGCGCTCAAGCTCTGATTGAAGCCCCGGATTTTGTTAGCCAAGCGCACCAAAACTTTATCGATGCAGGCGCTGAAATCATAATTACCAACAGCTATGCGTGTGTACCTTTTCATTTGGGTGAAGAACTGTTTGCACAAAGAGGATTTGAGCTAGCAGCGCTGTCTGGCGAATTAGCTAAAGCAGTTGCTGACCAAGCGCCTCAAGCGGTCAAAGTGGCAGGCTCTATTCCACCACCATTTGGCAGCTACCGACCTGACTTATTCAAAGTCGAAGAAGCGGCATCTATCATTCAAACCCTCTACGATGCACAAGAGCCAAATATCGACCTGTGGTTGGTAGAAACCCTATCCAGCGTACAAGAGTTTGAGTCCATTCATGGGGTACTTAAGCAATCAACGAAACCGTGTTACTACGCCTTTAGCTTAGAAGATACCAAAAGCGACTCTGCATCTATTCGTTCTGGTGAGAGCGTAAAAGAAGCCGTCAAGCTTGTTTGTCAGTCTAACGTGACAGGCATCATGTTTAACTGTTCAGTACCGGAAGTGATGGATCAAGCGATTATCGATACCAAACAGGTAATGGATGAGTTAGGCCAAGATCTAGAAATCGGTGTCTATGCAAATAACTTTGCCCCGATCAGCAGCGAGCATGAAGCGAATGACATGCTTCAAGAAATGCGCGAGTTAGATGGCCAAGGTTACTTAACCTATGCAAAACGCTGGCATGCCCTTGGCGCGAATATTATTGGCGGGTGTTGCGGCATCGGACCAAAACATATTAAAGCCCTAGCGAATTGGAAACTTGAGGTAATTGAAGAAAAGTAGTTTGGGCTCAGTGGCAGTTACGTGCCCTGTTACTTGTATTCCAATACAGGGCGAAGTCCACATATATGTTGCTTAAAGGTCATCTATCGATTCAAGTGACATTATGCGCCTATGGTCTGAGGGCTCAAAAACCGATTCTCTCAACCTAGCGATCTCATACTCTTTATCCATCGTGACACTGCTGTTTAAAATTTGACGGCGCTGCTCCAAGTAGCGCTCGATTTTTTGATTTAACGCTAATTCTCGTTGCTCTAATTCCACCATCCTTTGCGCTGCTTCAGTACCAATTAACGTCTCATAAGCGATGTAGCGTTGCTGCTCGTCTTCGTCATTCGCAACCTGACTCAATTGCACAGAAATAAGATCGTCTTGGTAAACACGACGGATCTCTTCTGGCATTTCATCCAACTCTTCTTTAAGTAAGTAATTGTAATCATTGCTCGAGACGGCAATATCTTTGAGAGACATTTTCTTAATGGTTACTTGACGATGGAGGTTTTCATCGCTGAACAGTAGTGCCTGTTCCTCTATGCTAAAGAGTGAGAGCTGATGTTCAAGTAGCTCATTATCGATTCGAATCAAATCATCAAGGCTCAATGCCTGTTCCACCTCAATTGACATCAATAGCTCTTTATAAAGTAGATATTGCTCAAAAAGACCATAGTGCTCAGGGCGATAGCGTTCATGGTTTCTTGTCATGAATTCTTTAACCCTTGTTTTTAACTGTTCGATATCCATCGTCGAGTCATCAAACCCTGACAGAAAATAATCAAACGTATCACGCAATGATGCTTGGTCGATTTCCGTATCCTGTTGGGAAGGTGCTTGAAGCTCAGGCTCTTTCAAAGAAACTTTGGGCTTTGCAAACTTTACAACTTGTTCACTCTCTTGCGGTATTTCTGCTGACGCGAGAGGCTCTTCAAATGCGACTGGTAAACTTTGCGTCTGGTGTGAGCGCGGAACAGACGCTTTAAAATAGGCTACGCTAGCAGCCACAGCAATCACAGTGATAACTAGAATAGCCTTATTCATTTTTATAAGCCCTGCAGTTTTAAGCGGTTCGCATGTTGTCGATAAATGCTTGGAACAGATAAAAACAGTGCCGTATGTCCTAGAACTTGGTTAATTTCGTCCACATGGTTCATTCGATAACTATCGTTAATCACTTTACCTAAGTGTGTGCTGCAAACACCAACCATTCCGTCGTTCTCTTCGCCACCCAAGATTGAAGAACCAAAAGCCAATAGGCTCACTGCTTTCAGCGGTCCATCAACGAGCGCATCTTTCGGGCTGGTCAGTAATCGGTTACCACTCCATGAGTAGTAGTAAACATCGTGCTCGATGTTGTTTACCTTCGTAGTAACAACAGGCGCACCTTGACCACATTCTGTTGTTGGTACACCTTCTGGGTATTTCTTGTTGAATGCCAACGACTCATGCGTAGTCAGTGCTTTTAACGCACCAGTAGCATCAACCGGTAAAGTAGAACCACTCGATAGGTATTGAGTTATTTTCGAAAGATACCCAATGATATTTGCGCCAGCGCTATTTACTAAGGTGCCATCGGGAGCGACGGTATAGAAAAGGTCAGCAAACTTGGAGCCTTTATTTACTCCACCAATACTCGTCACAGAGGCCACGAGTTCAGGGGCTACCGACGCGACATAGCGGGAAGTCGGTCCGCCGTGGCTATGCCCAACCAAGTTAACTTTTTTAGCTCCTGTTCGAGCAAGGTATTGTTTCACCTGCTTTAAAAGTTGCTCACCGCGAACCTCGGTGGTATTTGCAGAGGACACTTGCGCAGTGAATACTTTGGCTCCATCTTTACGCAAGGTTTGAGCTATCTGATAAAAATAGTCATAACCTTGAATGTCATCGAAGCCTAAAAAGCCATGAACTAATACGATTGGGTATTGTGTCTCAGTGTATCCTTTACTCGGTGCAGCACTAACCAAGTGACTAAAGATAGCCGTAAACATCATTACGATGCTTATCATGTGTTTCATTATTATTATCCTTAATTGACTCTATATGAATGAACTTACTTTCAATGTCCATTGGAGCATATCAATCAAAGAGAAAGGGTAAGTGGGAGTAATGGATTGTAAGAAGCGTAAGTATTTCAATGAGTTGAACTAGTGATATAAACCCTGAACAAATCGAAGCAAGTGTTCTCTATTTGTATGTGAGCCCACTGAGTACACTGGAACAAAACAACGATTGGAGTAAGTGATGAGTGACACGCAACGTAAGATTAAATGGGGTATCGCAGGGCTAGGCAATATCGCGAATAGATTCGCCACAGCGCTAACAGAGCACTGCTCATTTGGCGAACTCTACGCGGTGTCAGCACGTGACCAATCAAGAGCGGCTCTTTTTGCTAATAAGTTTGATTGCGATAAAGCTTATGGATCTTATGAAGCCATGGCTCAAGATCCCGATGTTGAAGCGGTGTACATTGCCACAGTACACCCATATCACAAACCTCTAGCCAAACTATTTCTGAGCCATATTAAGCACGTATTGGTAGAAAAACCTGCTTTTACCAACCTTGGTGATTGGTTAGAAATGAAAGCCCTGGCAGAGCAAAATGGCGTAATGTTGCTAGAGGCAATGAAGACCGTCGTGTTCCCAGCTTATCGCGAGCTTACATCGTTTTTAATCAGCAACCAGATTAAGCTTGACTCGATAGAAGCCAGCTTTGGTAATGAGCACGACTACGACCCTAACCTATTTATCTTCAACCCAGATTTAGCCGGCGGGGCAACACTTGATGTTGGAGTGTATGGTCTGTGGTTCTTCTACGATTTATGTCGCACTCTTGAGATTACGCCTTCTCTACCTAAAGTCGAAATGTCGAGCCTCTATGAAGGTTCGAATGTAGATACCGATTCGTGCTTCCAGTTCTCTGGAGAGATCAACGCGACCATATCGGCTTCGACGGTAAGAAACTTGCCACGCGCAGCGCGATTAACAGGCCCAGATATCGCCATTACGATTAAAGAGAAGTGGTGGAACCCAGCCCATATAACGGTGGAGTACAAACAAGAAACTTTCACCATCGAGCACCCCGTTCAAGGTAATGGGTTCGAGTATCAAATCGAGCACTTCTCGCAACTTGTATTAGAGGGCAAACTTGAGTCTGATATCCTATGCTCAAAGGTAAGTGCACAGGTTCTTGAAACCATGGAAAAAGCGCTCGCTGATGCAGGCTACCAACACTTAACTCAACCTAATATTTAGGAATTCGAATTGGGCAACCTAAAGCGCAAGCTTGAACTGTACGAAAAGATATTTCAGGCTTTTGGGCCTGGAGTATCACGCTGCCAAGTCAGCCAAATCGCAACGCTTCTACATGTGAGTGAGCGTCACGTTCAAACCCTACTCAAAGCAATGACCGCGCAAGGCTGGATTGAGTGGCAAGCCAGTTCAGGACGCAATAAAAAGGCACAACTCACGTGTCTGATTGAACCGATGGAAGCGTGCTACCAATACGCACAAAGCCAAGCAGATTCCGGCAATATCGAGCAGGTCTTCAGCACCTTAAGCTTTAATGGACGCAATGCTGGTACAGAGCTGCAAGCCTTTCTAAACAGCACGAATCAATCGGCTCAGAGCGTCGCGTACATCCCCTTCCACCGTGAATTAGAAGCGCTTCACCCTCAGGGTGTACTGAGGCGTACCGAGCGTTTCTTAGTGATGCAAATTTGCCAGCGTCTCACCTCGGTACAACAAGGTAAATTATGTGGCGACTTGGCTTATCATTGGCAACCCAATGAAGATGCAACGATCTGGCGTTTCCAAATTCGTAATGGTGTGCGATTCCACAACGGCCGAACACTGGAAGCTCAAGACATTGCACACTGTCTGACTTTGCTCTCTTCAAGCAAGTTATGGTATCGCTGCTATCAGCATATTACTGAAGTCTCTGCATCTTCAGGCAACATCATCACAATAAAACTCAGCAAGACGGATTGGCATCTACCCCACTTACTTGCTAGAGCCGAAGCATCGATTTTTGAGCCTAATTCTGTCGATAGGTTGGTCGGTTCCGGTCCATTCTCATTGGCGATATTCTCAAACAAGATGCTAAGACTGAACCGCAATGATGCGTATTCAAATCTGGTTCCGATCCTAAATCGAGTCGAATTATGGGTTTACCCAGAGTGGGCAGAGAGTAAAGCGTGTGCGCAAAATCAGGTGTGCGTAAAAATGCCTGAAAAGACACTCAAAGTTGGCGAATACAGTTGTGCACATGCGCGAGCTCACGGCTCTACTTTTTTCAAAATTCAAAATCCAGAGTTGTCTTCACCCAACCGAACATTCACCGTTGAAGACACCTCGGAATGCCAAGCTTTTTTCAAGCAATTTTCAGCGCCTGGTGAGACTAAACTCACCGTCGAGTATGGGGATTTTTCAACAATAAGAGACGTTGCTTTATGCAGCATTATCGATGAAAACCACTCATTCTCTTCTTGGTTAGGCTTCTTCACCCGTTTCCCTTTCGAAGATTTGTCGCTACCCGTTGAGATGCTCGCAAACATCGAGCAGGCTTTAATCTCAATTCAATGCGAACCAGACTTTGAGCAAGCCGCCAAGACACTCTTGAAACTCAAATGCTGGCTATACAAAACTGAAGTAGTGGTTGAGCTTAAGCAAGAGGCATTCAATCTTGAGGTATCTGAAAAAATACACGGAGCACGAGTAAATGGATTCGGTTGGTGTGACCTCGATAAGTTGTGGATTAGCCATATTTGATTCTATCTTTAACAGAGATAAGTCATTCAACACATAGACTTACCTTTAACACTCCTCTGCCATAAGCAAAGCGTGCGGGTGTTAAGTTACGATGAAACTAGGCTCAACCCTATAGAACCAGTAGAAGGTAAATCATGAATAGACACCTAAAAGGCTCAATACTGCTCCTCAGTGCATTTTCTTTTAGCAGTATGGCAAGCACGACCTGCAACTCACTTACTGGCTGTGAGAAAAAGTTCTGTGAGATCGAGCATCAAATCGAAAAAGCTAAGCAATACGATAATCAATACAAAGTCGACCGACTCACAACGGCATTGAAAGCGGCAAAAGAAAACTGTAGCAACGAAGGTTTGAAAGACGAAATTCTCGAGAAAATTGAATCTAACGAACAAGATTTAGCTGAATACCAAGCCGACTTAGAAAAAGCCAAACAAGACAACAGATCGGACAAAATTAAAAAGTATCAGCGCAAGATAGAAAAAGAGCAGCGTAAAATTGATGACTTAAAGCAAGAACTGTCTGAAATTCCTTAAATCAAATTCGCGCACTTCGAAGCAGCTTCAATAAAAACATGGTCTTACTCATTCGTAAGACCATTCGTAAAAGACCGCTATAAATCAGCATCCACAGTCAACACAACAACGCCAATGGCTTATCCAGCCAACGCGACCACAGACTCTTTATAGATGCGATTAGCCACCTTGTAGGCGGCAGGTGATGTCAGTCTCTCCTTACATCGGCTTTTAAATTGCTCGATATCGATCGCTTGAGCATCCAATAAGTACGTCAGCTCACTCAAAGAGTTAGCCTCAAACACGGCTTGGCCCAGTGGCGTACATGCGTAGCGGCTCGACTCTTGATAACCAATAGCTGTCAGTACCGACTCCGGCAACTCCCAGAACTTAGCAATGGTATAAGTGAGGCGAATAGAGTAGCTATTAATTAAGCGCTTCAACGCCAATGAGTTAGGTGGCACAGAAGGGTCAACATGCTTGAAAGCCTCCACCATCATTTGGAAAATGATCATCTTACCTAGGTTACGGATCAACCCAATAAAATAGGCGCTAGACTGGTCTTCTTGAGATGGAGACTCTTTCATTAACTCCTTTGAAAAAGAAGCCGTTTGGATGCTGTGATTCCAAATTTTCTCACCGAAGTGGCGCCAATAAATATTATTGCTTGGGGTAAAATTTTTCATGTAAGAATTAACCACACCCTCCACCAAGCCTTGAGAACCCATATTTAAGAATGCGGTTTTTAGATCGGTTACCTGTTTTTCACTGCGTTTGTAGTATGCGCTGTTCGCTAATTTAATGACATCAGCTGCCATGCTCGGCTCTCGCTCAATCACCTTAAGCAGAGCATCGACATCAAACTCATCACTCTGTAGTTCACCCATTAATGTCGTGACAGAAGCAGGCATCACAGGCAATTCATTGAGAAGCGCTTTAGGGGAACGAATCAAACGTTCAACTTGGCAGGCCACAAAGTCACTAAATGGATCCGATTCCGTTCGCAGACGTGACTCTCCAAACAGATAATCAAGAAATTCTCCATCGTGAAGGCTCATCGATTTATCGACGATTAATGATGATGGTTGATTTGATGAAGGCGGAATAAAGATTGAAGGCTTAACAGTCGCTTGCTCGAGAGAACGGTCTTGATCAGAAACGACTTGTTGAGAGGCACTTTGTGAGGAAGTTAATTGCTTACCTTGCTTGGAAGCAAAAGGGGAAAATAGTGCCTGTAATACCCTTTTAAACATCAATACGGCTCCTAGATGAATACAACATAAATCGGGATATATAACGGCGGTGATTATCGCACAGGTGACTCATAAACCATACAGTGATAAATGAATCATTAATTTTTTTAGCTGTATATAATCTATTACTCATCAATCGGTTAAAGAAAAATGATGTATATCCTCAAACAAAAAGAGCGAGCTAATAACACTTGCTCGCTCTCTCATACATTGGGACTATGAGGCTAATTAAACTAGCGCTCAGCGACTTCCAATACGATCTTACCAACGTGCTTTTTCTTCAAAAATTCATCTTGTGCTGTATGAATATCGGCAAGCGGGAAAGACTGCGCAACAATCGGCTTAATCTGCTGTTTTTCAATGCGGTTAACTAAGTTTTGGAACACTTGTGGCTCCAACACCGTGCAACCGAAAAAGCTGAGGTCTTTTAGATACAGAGTACGAACATCAAGCTGAACCATCGCACCACCAATTGCGCCAGACACGGCATAACGACCATGTGGCTTTAAGACTTCAAGGAATTCAGGCCATTTGTCACCGGCGACTAAATCGATCACAACGTTAACGCTGTTTGCACCTAGCGCTTCAACTAAATCAGCATCACGAGCAATGACTTCATCGGCACCAAGATCAAGTAACTGTTGGTTTTTACTTGGGCTAGTAATCGCAATCACATGTGCGCCACGAGCTTTTGCCAATTGAATCGCTGCGGAACCCACACCGCCTGATGCACCAGAGATCAACACGCGATCGCCTTCAGTTACATTAGCTCGAGTCAGCATGTTTTCTGCTGTCGAGTAAGAACATGGAAAAGACGCCAGCTCAACATCCGACATACTACTGTCCACCGCATACGCGTGCTTTGCTGCGACTTTCGTGTATTCAGCAAAACCGCCATCACACTCAGAACCGAAATACCATGGCTGTGGCAGCTCTCGCCCATACACTTCTGTTAAACAAGGCTCGATAAGAACACGCTCACCAATACGATCTGAAGAGACTTCATTGCCGACTGCTACGATGAAGCCGCACACATCTGCACCTTGGATACGAGGAAACTTTAGCGCTTCACCCGACCAACTGGCATCGTCTGAATCATCGCTTTTTGAATACCAACCGATTCGTGTGTTGATATCGGTATTGTTAACGCCTGCCGCCATCACTTTGATCAGCGCTTCATTAGGTTCGATTTGAGGAACAGCGATATCTTCGCGGTAGCCAAGCATTTCTGCTCCGCCGTGACCCAACATCTCTACACCTTTCATCATTTTCGGTGTTTCGAATTTCATCGTGTTTCCTCGAGTAATTTTGTCACCATATTCTGTGCCGATGCCACGGCTTCTTCGCCTAATACCGGCCACGCGCTTGAAACGCCTTCATGAAGTAAAAACAGGGGCGTTGCGAGATCATCTCGCAGGCTCTGCTTGCCAATGAGCACTCGAACCTGTTCTTTGTGTTGCGTAACGGCTTGGTTAATAAGCTCATTATCTGGGAACGCAGCAATCGCATTCATCGACATGCAGCCGTGTGGTGCATACTCTTCTAACCATTGTTGAAGCTTATTGAAAATATGAACGACAGCTTCTAAGCCAGCTTCAGGAGATGCTTCTAACAGGAAGTTCAGGTAGCGCTGATGTCGGTATTCCAATGCACCAACAATCATCGCTTCTTTTGAAGGGAAGTGTTTGTATAGGGTTCTTAGGCTAACATTACACGCCGTTTTCAGCTGCGCAACGCTCGGTTCCGCAAAACCTTGTTGGCTAAATGCCACTTCAAGGCTTGCTGCAATCTGTTCTCTCAACATAGTGCTCTCTTACGTACCCGACAAAAGGTAGAATGATTCTTCTACCTACAGGGTAGAGCGATCACTCTACCCATGTCAACTGACAACTTTACGTGCAAGATAAATGACAAATTCCGCACCTAAATAAGGTGCGGAATTTATCAATATAGATCAGGAGTTTATCTCTTCTGTTAGAGTCGACTGCGAATCGTCACTAGTACAGACAACGCGCCACAAAGTACCAGTACCACACCTAAATCTTGAATCATTCCTGCTAAACCAAGGCCGGAACCAATCAGGGTGTAATACATCAAACCAAACAATGCACCTGCACTTCCGGCTTGAGATTGGTAACGCACCAAAGCTCGGCTTAGTACATTAGGAATCGCGATTACAAACGCCATCACCACCAGCATCATTGGTAGTAAGAACCAGATCGTGCCTTGTGAAAAATACACACCAACCGCACTTAGCGTTTGAAGAGCAGCCGCTATACCGATCAAAGATGGAGAAGAAAATTGTCTCTTCAATAGTGCCTTGTTCACTAAGCTGCCGAACAAAGTTCCGAAGCCAAGTACAACACCACTATAACCAAACTGCTCTACACTGAAGCCAAGTTGTAAGAAGGTGAATGAACCCAGTTGGTAATACGAAAACAGTGCAATATTGAACGAAGCAACGAGCAACGCAGACATCCATATATCGCTATCTTTTACCATACGCATTCCAAGCGATTTTAATTGCAACGGCTGTTTAGATTGTTGCGTTTCTGGCAGAGACCATAAGCTATGAACCAATAGCGCTAACACCATAATAAATAGAGCCATAAAGACATATTGGTGTCCGCCAGCTTCGCTCAATTGACCACCAAGCAACAGTCCGATAATTGGGCTAATTGATAGCCCCATGCCCATGTAACCAAACACTTTTGCCAACTCAGGTCCGCTAAAGGCATCTCGCAACATGGTTTGGGTCACAACGGAACCAACCGCAAGTCCAAAAGCGCCCATCGCTCGAGCGACCATTAACCAGGTGAAACTATTGGTTTGCAGTGCAATAAGTGCAGAGCAAGCAAATAACCCAAGCCCCAATAACATTGTTGGTCGGCGTCCCCATTTATCAGCAAGTACACCCCATACCACCACGCCTAATGCAAATGCAGAGAAGTAGATCGAGAGAGTTTGTGCCGCTTGTGTGTAACTGACATCAAAGGATTTCGATATTGAATCCAGAGTTGGGCTATAAATGGTTTCTGCTATTTGCGGGAACATCAACAGCAATACCATTTGCCACAAAGAAGGTTTCGTTTTCATCATTTTTCCAAATCGGTGAACTTGACGAGAAGTTTATAGAAAACTAACCTTGACTCGTTAACAACATTAAAACCAAAAACAACAAGATTGGGACAAATGGCATTAATTAGCGAAACGAGTAACTTTGATGCAGACGGATTACCCGCCCCCGTAATCGGTGTTGCTGCAGATATAGGCCAGCACGATTCAGGTATCCACTACCACAAGAAAGGACAGCTGCTGTATGCTCCACAAGGCTGCATCACCTTGACCTTAGAAGATGCTCTTTGCATTTTACCGCCGACCAAAGCGGTCTGGATCCCGCCTTATACCAAACATAGAGCGCAGATGACTAACGTCGTGGCCTATCGTTCGCTCTACTTCGACAGTCATATTTACACATGCCCTGAAGACATAGAAATCATCGAAGTAAATGAGCTACTAAAGGCGCTAATCAACAAAATGTCGTTTTGGGAATGGGACATTGCATCGGAGCAAACCACCAATACTGCCAACCTATTTTGGGAGGAATTCTACTGTGCAAATAAGCACTCATTCATCTTGCCACTTCCTACAGATCGCAGATTCAAACGCTTTTGTGAACAAGTGAGAAGCGACTCATTCTTAGCCCCTGGGTTATCGACATTAGCGGATTCAGTTGGGGCAAGCACCAAAACCATCACTCGACTGTTCAAGGCAGAAACCGGCATGACTTATCAAGATTGGCGGCAACAATGGCGGTTATTTAAAGCCATCGAACTGATCTCAGAAAATCGACAGGTCGGCGATGTCGCAGAGCTATTGGAGTTCTCATCCAATAGTGCGTTTATTACCTTTTTCAAACAACAAACTGGACAAACACCCCTCGCTTTCACCAAGTTGAGAGCGTGACGGATGCGTTTCCATGAGTTCAGTTCAACGTCTCTTACATACAAAAAACCAGAACATGAGTTCTGGTTTTTATTGGGGAATAATAAACTAATCAATCAACACCAATGAATCTAAAATCCCTTTTCCGCTGTGGATCCCGCCTTCATTTTCACTAGCCGGCTTGCTGCGAATCAAGTAACCCGCATAACCATCAAGTTGAGTGACCGGCTTTCCTTGGTAATATGCGGTGAACAACCCAACCTCACTCACAAGATCATCGACCAAGGTTTGTTGAGTATCACGCACCGCAATAGTTGGAACATCACGTTCATGTGGATATAAACGCTGCATTAGAGCCCATGCATCGTACTCTTCAGGCTTAAGTCGACTCAGTTGCTGGCTAATATCGTCACCGAATACACAGTGGCCACCGCCCTCACCCTGATTTTTTAACACCCATTCTTTCTTGTTAGCTTGCGTGTTGAACCATTCAATCGACTCGCTGGTGATAGGCTTCATGTCGGCTAGAACGCTCTTCACAAGTTGAGCCTCTTCAAGCGTTAAACCCCAACGCGCATATTCTGACGCAGGCATCATAGTGACCAACATTTGCATGGTTTTACTGGTTGCTAGCTGCTGACTGATGGTGGCATTCATAGCGACATAGTGTTGTTCGATGAACAAGCGAGTTTGACTCAATGTGTGGCAACAAACGGGCTCATTTAACTCAGGCGCCCAATAATCTGAATACTGATAGCCAGCACGTAGGTACACCACATCGACGGCACCAACATCTTGTAGCAACAAGCGTTGGTTATCCCCCGTTGAAAGCTGGCAACTCAGCTGCTCAAAGGTACGACGCACCGTACGGACACCTTGCTTTTGCAGTTCCAGTTCAAGCAAGTGCTGGTCATAGACGTTATCTTCGTTCTTCTGCACCACCATCAAAAATGTAGGTTTAGCTGCATCATCAAAGTGCTCTCTTACCTTTCTTGCCGAGGTAGCAATACCGAAAGCCAATTGTTCAAGTCCTCGGTTTTCTTCCGGGATTGCTGATGAATCTTCCAACCAATTTTTATAAGTCTCTGGCCACTGATTATTCATGAACGTGTGAAATTCAGTCGCGCGCTGACCAAAGGGTGCCATACCTGCTGCGATACCATTGAACTCAATCACTTTTGCTCCATGCTGACGGTCATCCATAAAATCGGTTCGCATCAATAGCAAAGGTTGGCGGGCAGGACTCAAGCGTTCATCAGCACTACCATGAGCTTGTTGATGAAGTGCCATTAAGCGACCAAAGAATGGATCGGCTTGCGCCATATCGCTCAATGACGACTGCAGAAAATCATGATCTTCCGATACGTTGCTGATCAGCTTAGTGATAAGCGGAGTCACGCGACGCAAATGTTCATAAACCTCACGCTCCATTGTCATTGGCGCTAGGCTAAATGAGCAATGCCTTGCGGTATTGTCAGCTTGTCGAAAAGCGACACCGTGCATGATCGCCCACTCACAGGCATCTTCAATTATTTGTTGTGGAATCAATGACGCTGACATTGGATTCATTTTGCTCTCTCACTATTATCGGGAATTACGCCCCCAATTAAGACGATACTCAGTCTGAAAAGACGAACGAAAAGCGAAAAATATTTTACGAATTACAATGTATTCAACCACCATCTACTCTTGAGTGTCTTGCGTCTTATTTACGATCAGTTCTCTCAGCCAACGATGGCTAGGCTCAGAATCAAAATAACGGTGCCACAATAGGAATAATCCACCAGGCACCAAATCGATGGGAACGGGCTTCATCACTAATTCACCGCTATCGATATAATCGCGCACCGAGTTGTATGGATAGCACATCAACAGGTCGCTCTGTTTACACAGTTTGATAGCACTAGTGATATCCGACACGTTAGCGGCCTTGTTGATCTCTAACTGCTTAGCGTTAAGCACTTCCATCAATAACCAGTCGCCCGCTCCGCCCGTCACCAATTGTATATGTCGATACTTAAGAAAGGTGTCGAGGTTCCACTCTTCTTGCAAAGCAGGGTGATCGTTACGCATCAAACAAACAGAATAATCCAAACACAGCTCAACATAATCCAGTTCATCCGGAATACATTGCACATGGGTTGAAGCGCGTTCATCTAATTCAAAAATACCGATACCAAAATCGACTTCGCGCTTGAGTAAACGTTTGAAACTATCACTACTCCACGTGGAGCTGTTGATGGTGATATGGGGTGCATCGGCAAGCGCTGTCGGCATAAATTGCGGATAAACCGCAGTGTAGGCGGTCTCAACAAGGTCTATAGTGAAAGTACGCTCGCTCTCCTTAGGATCAAACACCTCAGGGACAGTTAGCTTTTCGATTTGCAGCAAAATTTGGTGGATCTTGGGCGCTAATACGAGTGCTTTTGGAGTTGGGAATAACCCTTTAGACTCACGCTCAAATAGCGGGTCGTCAAACAAAGCTCGAAGCTTGGTGAGTTGTTTACTTACCGCAGATTGGCTCAAAAACAGCCGCTCTGCCGTTTTGCTCACACTACGTTCTTCAATCAGAACATGTAAGCACAACAGCAAATTCATATCGCATTTAAGTAAGCTTTTAACATCGACCATGATATTCCCCAAATTCAGGTTAATGATGATTATTTGTCACTTTAAATCATATCATGCTCTTGGTAAATTGAGCGCATGTGAGTTAACACACTCAAAGAATAATAGAATTAAGGAATACTCATGGATTTTCTAGCACTACCAAAGATTGACTTACACTGCCACCTAGACGGAAGTGTTCGCCCAGATACGATTATTGATCTAGCAAAACAGTACAATATCGAACTACCTGAAGACCGTGATGCGGTTGTTCAATCTCTAACAGTGCCAGAAGATTGCAAAAACCTAGATGAGTACCTAGCTTGTTTCAGCCTGCCACTAAAAGTGATGCAAACTGAAGAAGCGATTGAGCGTATCTCTTTTGAGCTTTACGAAGACGCAGCACTAGAAAACGTTAAGTACCTAGAAGTTCGTTTCGCACCAATCCTGCACGTGAATAAAGGCCTGTCTCTTGACGCGATCATTGCTAGTGCAGTGAAAGGCATGAAGCGTGCTGAAGAGAAATACGACATCAAGGGCAACTACATTATGTCTGTACTGCGTATGTTCCCTAAAGATTCAATCAAAGACGTGATCGATGCAGGTAAGCCATACCTTGGTAAAGGCGTTGTAGCATTTGATATTGCTGGCGGTGAAAAGCCAGGTTTCTGTGCTGAGTTCCCTGAATACACGCAATACGCGATTGAACAAGGCTACCGAGTGACGGTTCACGCAGGTGAGCAATGGCACGGTCAAAACGTTTACGACGCAGTGACTATGCTGGACGCTGAGCGTATCGGCCACGGTGTTCACATCCAAGGTAACGAAGATGCGTACAACATTGTGAAAGAGAAGCAGGTTGCGCTTGAAACTTGCCCAACGAGTAACGTTCAAACTAAATGTATTCACAAATTCAGCGACCACCCAATTTCTGAATTCAAGAAAGATGGCATCGTTGTAACAATCAACACAGATAACCGCACTGTGTCGAACACAACAATGACTAACGAAGTGAAACGCGTATGTGAAACTTTCGACCTAACGAAAGAAGATTACGCAGAAATCTACAAGTACTCTGTAGAAAGCGCATTTGCTTCAGACGAAGTAAAGCAGCACCTAATGGGTTTTGTTGAGCAAATCTAACGGTTAAAAGCGCCTTTTGCTGAAGAGCTAGGCTCACTTAAAGCTAGTGCTTAAAAGCAAAAAATAGGAAGAGAAAGGCTGACGCTTTTCTCTTTTTTTATGTCCATTTATCAGTATTCTGATACCAATATTGATTCGCAAGATATAAACCATGAACACAAAAACAGAACTCGAAAAAATGCTCACTGGCGAGGTTTTTGACGGCGCCGACCATGAGATTAGCCAAATGCGTTCTCATGCCAGTAAAGCCCTGTCAGACTTCAATCAATGTACAGACGATACTCAACAGCCAAGTTTGCAAACAAACCTGTTTGGCAAGATTGGGAGCAGCATAGTGCGCCCCCCTTTTCATTGTGAGTTTGGTAAAACCATTGAGATAGGTGATGATACCTTCATCAACATGAATGTGGTCATGCTGGACGGTGCTAACATCAAAATTGGCAACAATGTTTTAGTGGGGCCAAGCGTTCAATTTTATACCGCTTCTCACTCTCTGGATCACCGCAGTCGTCGTCAGTGGGAAACCTTCTGCTTCCCTATTATCGTTGAAGATGATGTATGGATTGGTGGGAACTCGGTCATTAATCAAGATGTGACGATTGGCGCTCGCTCTGTTATCGCTGCCAACTCTGTCGTCAACAGTGATGTACCACCAGATTGCCTCTACGGCGGCACGCCAGCCAAACTGATTCGTTACTTAAACACCGAGCAAACAGACAACGACGGTAAATAAACAGTAAGCCAATCTAAAATGCAAAAGGGGATGTTTAATATTAGACATCCCCTTTTAGTTAGTTGAGCTTGTCTGTTTTATCCGGCAAGCTCTGTTCCATCGCTTTTTCATAATCGCTTTGAGGAGAGCTCAAATAGGTAGTTTTGACGAACTTTTCCCAATCAGAAAACAGGCTCTCTAGTGGCTTATCCGAAAACTGTGAGACATCACCATTGCTCTTAATAAGGTCCACAAATGCCTTCTTCCCCCAAGATAGTTCAATAAACTCCCCTATCGTATAACCAACCTCATAAATCGCAGGGCTGCTGTTAGGCTGGATGTAAAGCTCTTGAACCAACCCGTCGAAGCGACGATTGATCGCATTTCTATTACTCAGATGAAACCAATAATCTTCAGATTTATAGATAGCGATAGCTTCCCATAACCAACGCGGGTTATTCAGAAAGTTGGGATTCACTTGCAGCGTCAGGAGATGAACAAATTCATGCAGCGCAGTCTTTTGAATTTCACCACCAGAGTGAAGCAACCTAATTTCATGACTCTTAGGCTCTATGTATCCCGTAGAGAAAGCGTATCGATAGCCAATGCTTCGCTCTTGTTCATCTAAATAATCCTTTTGGTCCTGCCATACTCTAACGGTCACCGTCGGCATAGATTCAAGTTCGAACGCTTGCATCAACGGAACTCGGTTGAGCAACAAGGTGTTATGAATACTGGGAATGACAGAGGGTGATGTTCCATTGTAGAGGACATATTTAAACGGCCCTTTGTCTGACTCGTAACAATCGTCACATGCCTTATCACCACGAATTTGAAGCACAACAGCGACAAACAATACCAACACTGACAATGTCAGAATCAAGAATGTAACGATCGATTTAGATGGGTATCTTTTCATTTTCTACATCCTCAGTGAAGTTATCTCTCTGCGCGTCACTCTTTTAGATCAACACCTAGCCTCTGTAACGCATTTTGGCACTGTTCAGCATCGACAAATTGGATACCTGCTATGCCGACTGCTTCCGCCCCTTTGACGTTATAGGGCATGTCATCGATGAAGACTGTTTCTGACGCTTTGAGGTTGTTTTCAGATAGCAGCGCTTGGTAAATTTCGGGCTGCGGTTTGAGCATGCCAAGCTCTGCAGATACCGCCGCACCATCAAATAATGGCCAAAATTCGTAGGTCTTTTTCAAATACTCGACAATCTCAACCACATTATCGGTAAGCGCATACACGCCATAGCCAGAGCGCTTTACACGCTCAATGAGTTCTACAGAACCATGCAGTAAGATCTGCGTTTGTTTAACGTAATAAAACAGGCGATCACACTCTAATGGAGATAAGTTGAGTTCGCGTTGATAACGAAGCTTGGCCTCGCTCTCACTCAAGAAACCTTTGTTTAAATCCAACCAAATTGCACTTTGGAAGATAGAACGTGCACGTGATTCCAAATCGTTAATATCACCGAATGTAAGACGTGCTATTTCCAGTGGTGCCCAACGCACAATCACATTCCCTACGTCGAACACGACATTTTTGATTTCATTTGCACTCATACACTCTCCAGAGAGCGTCATGTAATCAATCTAGGCAAACACAAAGTGCCGCAAATTAAGAATCATGACGAACGTTTATAAATTAAAGCTTCATGTAGAATATACAATCAATTGAACATAGAAAAGGCCATCATTACGATGGCCTTCTCATTATTTGCAAGTGAGCTAATTATCAACACAAATCGGCTTCGGATGAGACGATCGTTGGCGCACCAGCTGAAGCATTCGAGCGATAAATAACAACACAAGTTTCGCTTTCTTCAGCATTCGAAAATGAATAAACGATTAGTTTAACTTCTTCCATTGGTATGGTGTTATGCCATTGGCTCGTTTAAAAGATCGAATGAATTGCGAGGAATCGGCATAACCTAAGTGAAGGGCTACATCAGAAATTGCATAGCCTTGCTGTGAAAGGACTCGCTTTGCAAACTCGAACGATAGTGACTCCTTAATTGCTTTGAAAGTGGTCTGTTCATCCTTCAGTGCTCTCTGTACTGTGCGCTTTCCTATTCCATTGAGGTCACAAAACTTATCTAAGTCGATATCCATTCTTCCTATATATGACAGCAAGGCATGTGAGACTCTATCGGAGTCTACCATCGGTTCAGGCTTAGCTGGGCTTAATGAGACAGAGTCTAGGGAGGAGTAATAAATACGTGTGTGCTCTGCCCAAGGTATTGGGGCGTATCGGACTGAACCTGTAGTTCGCGTAAGTCTTCAGCGCTGTTTGCGACTAAATCATATCGAATAGGGTTAGATAATTCCGGATATCTTATTTTCAAATAAGCATGTACATAAACAATCAGAAGCAACTCTGACTCTACATGCTTCAAGGCTAGCTTGGTCGTTTTTAGTGATACCGAAAATCCGAGCTTATCCTCGTGTATCGTCAGCTCATCAATAGAAAAACAGCGCAGAAAGCTATCCATCGAAAGCTCACTAAACCATACCTCTTGACCGATTTGCTGAGCACTTTTTAACAACAGTGAGGTAAATGAATCAGCGCTTAAATGCAGTCGCAGTTCGTGTAAGAAAAGAGCAAATACGTTAAATGGAATATAGGTAGCAGACGAGGTGCTCATACTAAAAGGTAGGTTCGCTTTTGCAGCTAGCTCATCAAGAACTCCTTGTTTGAAACCAAACGAGTTATCCTCTTGCAAAGCCTGTTGAAAATGGATTGCTATACGCTTATCTATCAGCGGTATATTAAGTCCCATTCTATACCCTTCCCCTATTTTTATGACGTAGAGTGCACATTTTGGCTTTCTAGTTTAGCCTCTATTCTCTTGAATTAACAAGATACACATTTACGATTAAGCCTCAAAATACACCGACTTAAGCCGTTTAATAAGACTCATTTCTCATCCTCCAAATGCCCTTATGTGTTATAATTCTTAGTCTCTCAAAGCGTGCTGAATCCCTGATTTAGTTCACTATTCTTTAACCACAGTGAATCCACTTTAACGTTATCGAACTATGAAAAAATACGAATTAGTTGTCCAAGATATTGTGAGTAAGATCTGTCAAAACAGTATCAGCCATAAGCTTCCAGCAGAAAGAGAACTCTCTGAAATATATGGGTTATCTCGATTTACTATTCGAAAAGCACTAGCAAAGCTAGAAGCGATTGGCATGGTCACATCTAAGGTGGGTTCAGGTTACTTCGTCAACACAGCTCTAATTGGTACACCTTTAGTCTATAACTCGATCACAGAGAACAGCTTTGAAGAGATCTCTTACAAAAAAATTCAGTTAAACAAAGCACTACCCGACAATCACGAGCAGCAAATTTTTTCATTAAGCGACAAGGAATATATTTGGAAAATTAGACGCCTTCGATTGATCAATAATAAAGTGGTTCAAATTGAAGAAGCAAAAATCCCGGTTAGCGTATTTCCTGAAATGAATGCTGAGATCATAGAAAGCTCGATTCAAAAGCACGCTTTGTCCAAAGGGCTACAGATCGATAGTTATTTGACGACTTATCAGGCTGTTAACGTATCTAAAGAAGATGCTGAACTGCTTGGTTGTAAAAAGAATGTCGCTGCGATGAATATTACTAACCGAGGTTTCTTAGCGTCTGGTGAGTTATTTATAGTCAGCGACATTATTGATATTAATTACCAATGCACGTATCACACCCCTTTTAACAGTGAGAGTATGAGCTACCGAGACAAGAAGTAATAATACTAACCAGAATAAGATGATGATGATTATATTTAGTGAAAAAGGGTGACTGACTATTAAAAATATTTATTTAATTCACCAATAATATAATCTTGTTAGTACCTAATTTTAATTAGACAATCAACTCAAAAAAATGGCCGCTAATAGCGGCCATTTTATTTTAAAAGTACGAGTTAAGGGGTATGGATAGCGCCATCAGGAAGGCGGCTTTGTGTCCACTCGTGGGGGCGATACATCACAGGAAATTCCGCAGCAGCCTCTTGGTCGATCTCAACACCGATTCCGGCAATTTCAGATGCGTATAAGTAACCATTGATTGGCTCTGCTGCATTCGGGAATACCTTATGTGTATTCTCGTTGTATTCGACATGCTCTTGAATCGCCGCATTATGTAAATGCACATTCAAATGCGTGTTCACCGCAGCACCAATTGGCGTCATATCTGGCGGACAGTGCCATGCAATACGAACACCGAAGTTCTGGCATAAGTGTCCAAGTTTAAGAGCTGGCGTAATACCACCGATTTGTGAAACATGGCAACGGATGAAGTCGATTCGACGATTCGCAATCAGAGATTTCCACTCTTCAGGGTTATTAAATAACTCACCTAAACCCAATGATACTGAGCTCTGACTACGAATGTTGTCTAACCACTCGGTTTGATTTGGCGGAAGAATATCCTCAATGAAGTACGGCCTATATTGCTCGACTTCCTTCGCAAATTGTATTGCCTGATTTGGGAAAAGACGCTCATGCACATCGTGAAGGATATGGAATTGGTTACCATATTTCTCTCTCAGCGACTTAAACATGGTTAGCGTGTTGTCCATGTACTGATCTTGGTCGTAGTAGGAACCTTCAGTCGGGTTTTGAGTGGTATGTAAATCGCTTGGAACACCGCCATAGAAGCCAAGCTGACAACGTATATGCTTGTAGCCTTTCTCTAAGAAACCTTCAACCAAATCATAAATGCCTTCCATGGTGTCGCTTGTCGCATGCGTATACACAGGGATTGCGTCACGAGACTTACCACCAAACAATTGATGCAGAGGCATACCTGCTAACTTAGCTTTAATATCCCATAATGCCATATCAACACCAGAGATCGCATTATTGATGACAGGTCCATTTCGCCAGTAAGCGTTAACCATCATCATTTGCCATAAGTCTTCAATATTATTGGCGTTTTTCCCAATAAGAATAGGTTTTAAATATTCATCGACCATTGTTTTTACAGCAAGTGGTCGCTGTTGGAATGTCGCACAGCCAAAGCCAGTCACACCTTCATTCGTTTCAACGACAACGGTAATTAGGTTGTGCCTATCTGGCTTAGTAATAATACAATGGATATCGGATATAATAGTTTCTTTCACAATTAAATAACCTAAACTTAAGTCAACTCCTATTATCTAACCGCTTTAAAAATCACATTTCAAGGGCTAATTTTTGCCTAAAAATAATTGGTACGTTAAGTGTTTTTTTTTGATAAACAAAACATACCAATTGGCAAAAAACGGTGAAAAAATAATTTTTGGGATTTTAAATGTGATTGAGATCTCTTTTTATTCCGTTGGATTTAAATTGGTTGTCGTTATGATTTCTCGAGTTAAATATATTCCAATAACAGGTGTAGTATGCAAATGGTAGAAAAGAGTGATGCCGTTGTGAATAGCTCTAAGTCATCATCGAAAAAGAAAAACTTCAAAGAAAATATACAGTTATTAGTCACTGCTCTTGGCGGTGAAGAGAATATCGTGAGCATCACGCACTGTATGACAAGACTGAGATTCAAATTAGCCGACGAGTCATTGGCTAACGAAGATGACATCAAGCAAATCACAGGTGTAAAAGGTGTCGTTCTTCAACAAGGTCAAACCCAAGTGATCATCGGGGTTGAGGTCGAGAAGTGGTTCAACGCCCTATCAAATACGCAAAAAGCTGATTCAAGTCCTGCTGATGAGCTAGAGAAAGGCAAGCTATTCCAAGGCGTAATGCGCATTGTTGCTGGCATCTTTGGCCCTGTAGTACCAGCTATTGCGGGTGCCGGTATGCTAATGGGTCTACTATCGGGCCTTATTGCTACCAATGTTATCTCTGAAACCTCAGACACGGTTTACTTCTTCCGTTCAATTTCTATTGCAGTGTTCTTCTTCTTACCTATGCTGGTTTCTTTCTCTGCAGCCAAGGTCTTTAAAGTAAATGAGTACATCGCACTTGCTGTTTCCTCAGCAATGCTAGCACCCAAGCTAGTAGATAAAGCGGCGATGCTAAAAGACGCAGGTGCAGCTCCGGAGCTAACGGTTCTTGGCGTAGTTCCGATTGAACTGCTTAACTACGGCGGTGCGATTGTTCCTGCGATTCTTGCAATCTGGTTGCTATCTAAAGTGACACCTCTGGTTGATCGAATGGTCCCTACTTCAGCTAAGCCAGTGTTCACACCGCTACTGGCGTTTACAGTAACTTCGACCATCACACTCTCTTTTGTTGGCCCTGCGGGTATTTGGCTCAGTAACGGTGCTGGTTGGGTAATGAGTTCATTGCTGGAGATCTCTCCGACATTAACAGGCTTTGTGTTTGGTCTAACTCGCCCGATTACGATTGTATTTGGTATTCACCACAGCATGACACCAATCAGCCTGAACAACTTCGCGCTGTATGGTAAGGATCTACTGATGCCTATCATGTGTTTGGGTAACATGGCGATTGCGGGTGCAACCATGGCTATCTGGCACAAACAACGCAAGACAGTTTCTAAAGAGCAATCTTCGATTACGATGGGTTCAAGTGTAACGGCGATTCTAGGTATTACAGAGCCAGCTCTGTTTGGTGTCCTAACTAAATACACCAAAGCGATGATGACCGCGAGTTTAGCAGCAGGTGTGTTCGGTGCTATTTCAGTAACGATTGATACTCACTTAACGAGCTACATTCTTTCTTCTGTATTCAGCCTGCCAGCTTACCTTGCAAGCGGTACACAAAACTTCCTTCAAGCAATAATGGGCGTGGTAGGTGTATTCACACTGTCTTTCATTCTAACCATGTTGTTTGTAAAACTAGACAACAAATAAGCTCCTTTTGACTTGCTCAAAAAATCCACGTGGCTACCTACTTTGTAGCCACGTTCCATCATTTGATACCCAGAATCCAACTTTTCGAAAAGGCACACTATGAGCCATATTGCGATTATCGGCGAATGCATGATTGAACTGAATGGCGCACCATTTGGCCCCATGCAACAAAGCTATGGCGGAGACACGCTCAACGCCGCTATTTACTTGAACCGAAGTGCCACCAGCAATGTTGAACAGACAGGTAATCCTTCAATACGTACCAGCTACGTGACTGCGCTGGGATCTGATGCCATTAGCCAACAGATGCTAGAACGCTGGCAAAGTGAGGGTATATCGACAGATCTTGTCGCTATCGACGAAAAACGTTCTCCAGGTCTGTACTTGATTCAGCTGGATGACGAGGGAGAAAGAACCTTCTTATACTGGCGCAACAACTCTGCTGCACGCTATCTAGTTCAGCACCCTAATTTCGATACGATCTGCCAATCACTAAACGATGTGGATATGATCTTTTTCAGCGGTATATCGCTCGCAATATTGCCACAAAGCGATCAAATCAAGTTACTAGCAGTCATCCAGAAACTGCGTTCAGAAGGCGTCACTATCGCTTTTGACAGTAACTACCGACCGAAGCTATGGGAATCAGAAAGCGCGACCAAAGAGTGCTATCAACTGGGTTATCAAGTCACTGATATCGCCTTGGTTACCTTTGATGATGAGCAGCAACTATGGGGCGACCAAACCCCTCAAGACACTATCGACCGACTACACAGGCTTGGTGTGAAGACCATCATTGTAAAACTCGGGGCTGAAGGCTGTTTGGTCAGTGAAACTCCAGAGAAAGCACCAAGCCTCATTGAGACCACGCCAGTCGAAACCGTCATCGATAGCACTTCGGCCGGTGATTCATTCAATGGTGGTTTCTTATCTTGTTATTTATCGGGTGGCTCTGTTGAGCAAGCCTGTCGCCAAGGTAATGCACTGGCGAGACTGGTCATTCAGCATCATGGCGCCATCATTCCTAAAACCATCACAGATACTCTTTTTACCTCTAATTAAGAATTACACTATGTCTACAATCAACGACCAACTTAAAGCCCTAAAAGTTATCCCTGTAATTGCTATCGATAACGCAGAAGACATCATCCCACTAGGTAAAGTGTTAGCAGAAAATGGACTGCCCGCAGCAGAGATCACGTTCCGTTCGGATGCTGCTGTTGAAGCAATTCGACTACTTCGCCAAGCACAACCAGAGATGCTGATTGGCGCAGGAACTATCTTAAATGGTGAGCAAGCACTCGCAGCCAAAGAAGCGGGCGCGACCTTCGTGGTTTCTCCTGGTTTTAATCCAAATACAGTAAGAGCGTGCCAAGAAATCGGCATCGATATTGTGCCTGGCGTAAACAACCCAAGCACGGTTGAAGCGGCACTAGAGATGGGGCTCACAACTCTCAAGTTCTTCCCAGCTGAAGCTTCTGGTGGCATCAGCATGGTGAAATCTTTAGTTGGACCATACGGCGATATTCGACTCATGCCGACTGGCGGCATCACACCATCTAACATCGATAACTACCTAGCCATCCCTCAAGTTTTAGCTTGCGGTGGTACTTGGATGGTCGACAAGAAGCTCGTTACCAATGGCGAGTGGGACGAGATTGCACGACTAACACGCGAGATTGTTGAACAAGTGAATCCTTAGTCGCCAACGCTCTAGAAAGAACACACTCCCTTTCTTCCAAAACAACAAAGCCACAGCAGACGCTGTGGCTTTTCTTTTCACTATAAAACGGAATCTATCAATTAAGCAGCCAATAGCTCACGGGATTGTCTGGGCACTGATAAGGTCCACATTCAACAAAGGTAGCGATAGCATTGAGTGCAACCACGACGATGGCTAATAAGCACGCCACACGCCCCAAGTTACTCATCTTATAAGCTTCTTGCGACGGCTCTTTATTAGTCAATATTAGAATGACGGCAACCGCTAATATGGTCGCAGCAAATAACACGAAAGCCCAAGTGTAATAGTGCATTCCAAAGATAGGACTGCCATAGCCAGGCGTACCTGGAATCACATGCAGCGAGACCTGCCTTAGTGAAGTGGCGACGCCATATAACGCGCCGATCAAAACAATGCCATAGTGACGAGGTTGAGGTCCATAAACCACATTCAACATAAAGCCAAACGCAACCATCACGAAGCCGATGCGCTGCAATAAACACAGCGGACAAGGCAACTCACTAAGAACAAACTGAAGGATAAAGCCTATCAACAGAACGGCAGTCATGCCGAGTAGGCCAAGCGTATTTAGGAGCGTTAACTGATTTCGATTCATGTTAGCTCCTTACAATAAGATGGGTAACGAATCAGTCGCATGGTGATTGAACCAATACAACCCAAGGATCACAGAGCCCGCAAAAAAAGCCATAAGCCGCGGTCTTCTTCTCGAAAAAAGCGCATAACATCGCCACGAGTAATAGTAGAAACAGTAAAGACATCATAAGAGGTATTCCCTCGCTATTTATCAAGTCCAGTCATATTGAACGTCAAAATGAATATCCACACCTACGCCCCAAACAGCATTCAAAATCGGCAAATCTATGGATTACGGATTAAAAATCATCAATTTAATACTTGTTAGTAAGCGTTAACCTGTCAAGTTTCCGCGACTAACAAAACGCTTCTGTGGATAGAAGATGCAAGTAACACGCCGAATCAAGAAAAGCATGCGCACCTCAAAATCAGGCATACCACGAAACGAAGCACAGATATTACGATTGGCTACACTTACCAAACAGGGATAACACTAAAAGAGCGAATGGCTAGGAAACTTAATGAAAACAACAAGATTAGTCTCTGCCCTATTTCTTACCAGCCTTGCCATTCCTAATATTATTTGGGCCAACTATGCGATCGTTCTACCCGGTCAACATGAGCAAGGGATCGACTTACAAGGTAATGAAATATCTGCCCACGACGTGATTAGTTGGGAGCTCAACCATAGTGATTTGATATTTGGAGCTAATGCTAACCAAAACCTTAAAACCAATATTCCGGCCGTTGGCTACATGTACAACCAAAAGTTAGAGTTAAACTCAGGTCCACTCGAAGACGAGATTAGAGAAATAGCAGAACGGTACGGCATCGATTACGAAGATTTCTTTTTACACTTTTCAGAAGACACCATCCTTACAGAGCCCAACCCAACTCATGGCGAGAATACGCTGTTAAACCGTAACCCCATGCTTGTGGGTTATACCGCAGACGCAATGCACGCAGGTTTTGCCCTTTACCAACCACCACCTTGGGATGCCGATGTCTTTGAACATTTCCAACAAGGTGGTGCACTCTACCTTTACCATTCAGAACAGTTCAACAGTGTCGATTTTGAGTTTTCACGCTTTGCACAAGGAGGGAGGTTTTGGATTGAATACCCTTCTGAGGCGAACAGCAACAATCAAGTCACTGCATGGTCTCATCTTGTTATAAGTGAAGATAACACCGAGAACATGACTCAAAACCAAGCGGTTAGCTGGCAATTACCCTCTGATTGGGTACGAGCAAGCACTCATGATGGTAGTGGCAAAAGTTATGGTGGCGGGCAGTATTTCGGTTCGCCTTTTGTCCGTGATGGCGGTCGTTTATACGTAGTTAGAGTGCGCTGGCAAGGTCAAGAAAGTGATATTCGACCTCGTTTAAGTCGCATCCAATTCAGAGATAGTTTTCCAATAATCGCCAAAGAGGACTTACCGTCGAAAAAAGTGACGCTTGGTTCTAAAGAGAGCAGCCACAGCCCGTCCCCTAATGAGCCAAAGCGTTGGCGAAAAATTCGTGGCTTCGACCAATCGGCCGACCTAAACCAAGACAACTACTTGTCTCCTGCTGAGTACCAGAATCGAAGTAACAAATACGCCACCGCTCGATTTCGTTGGGAATCTCGCGTTATTCCTTTTGGTCAAATGTGGGACCAAAATTCGTCATGGTCACTAACCAATCTGGCCAATCCCGGGCTATTGATGACAATGGGCAGTTATTATGGTCAAAATTGGACTAAGCTAGGTGTCTCTGGCGCCTACAACGATGACACCAATAAGCTCTTAGGTAGCAATCAATTTGATATCTACTCTGGGGGAAACATCGCTGAACTTGATGCTATCGCAGGCTCAACTGAAGCGGATGAGCGCTATAAACAACAGTTTTCCGCCTTTCTCAAACGACTAACTACCGTTAACGACAAACCGTTAATTGGACTCAACATTGGAACGGCTAACCTCTATGGTCGAAATGGACAATCTCACCTCATAGATGCAGGAAACCTGTATTTCAGGGAGCACTATATATTTCCGTCAACGGGCTTTAGCGGTTATGGCGGGCTATCGAAGTTTTGGGATAACTCAGCACTCGGATATTCAGGTTCGAAGGTTATTCAACAAGCCACTACGCGCTATGGACGAGTGCAGTTCTTTGGAAACAACCAAGAAAATTGGCAACAAGACCAGTACTCAACTCTCGCTATCTATTACCTCAACCATCACCCCGAGCACAGCTACTTCAACCAATGGAACAGTGGTTACGTATATGGGAGCAACAACACCACAACAGATAATTTCTGGAAAGCTGGCGTACCTAAAAATATGGCTTACCGGCCAACACCACTGCTCAACGTTGATCTTGGTGTACCTTCAGGAGCCATACCAAAGGGCTTCCAACCACTTGCACTGATGCTCTCAACCCGCACTCCACAACCTGAGGATTACACGATTGTTGGCAACACTTCGCAAACCCGCATCGATCACCCAAATCTACCGAATGGCAAGGTTTCACTATTACCTACTCATGCCTATTTCCTTTATCAGTCAGATAAACAGGTCATAGAAGGCGGCCCAGAAGACATGGTCATTGCCAGAGAGTTTACGCATGGACGCGTTCTCTATCGCACCGATTTTTATGGGAAAAACGCTGATTTTTATACCGTAGAGAAAGTCTCTATTCGATTAGACCCACCAATGAAGCCCGTAAGTGCTGATGGCATAGTGGGAGAATATATAGATGAAATACAGATAGGTGGTTACCAAGGTTTAATACTTCTTTACTGAAGCCGATCAAACTTGAAATGGTCACCATGAAACAAAGAAACCTAGCAAATGGTCGCTAGGTTTCAAAGATAAAAACGAATTACTCTCTGCTTACTTAAGAGGATCGTTATCAGGCAATGCGTTGTGTATCCATAACGCCAGGCGCTTCTTAATATTTGCACCATCCAACTTACTGTCTGGTAACGGAGTGATTTGATTAACTTCAACAAGAAATAGATAAACAGCCTTAACCTTGATTGGTTGAGATGAGTTCGGCAAATCGAAACCTTGCAACTTTGCCATTTTAAAACCGACTTCGAGAGCCTTCTTAACCAGCTTATCTTCATTCATGATCTTCGCGGTTTTCGACATATCATCTCCATCATCTTCGTAGAATGAACCTTGAGTATATCAAACCAAATCTTCGACAAGATTACCGCGCTCTCAATTCGAGCATTCTCTTTGATAAATTACATAAAACGATTCGTAGATCCGAAATCAATGCCCACCCAATTGACATTCACAAGATAAATACAAACACGCAAACGATATCTTAACAAAACACTCAATAAATGAGACATTCAGTCAAGAAACTGAAAGTTAGACCGTTTTTAGCTTACCAACACAAAGAATACAGAATACTATTATTGTCATATATATACTTTTAACTTTATAAAACAAGAATAAATCACTGTTATTTAACTAGTTTTATACCACATCGACTTAGATCATATTTACAGTCACCCGTAAAGAAAACTTATTTACAAAATACTCATTAAATAAATAAAATAGACCCACTAATCTTATACTGGTGTTAATAATGCGTTACCTATGGGCTTCATTCTGTCATAAAAACCCAATTCCCGGACGAATCGTTCATATCCTTGTTATCTTGATAGCATTAGCTTCTATCGTGGTTCCATTAATGACAAAAGATGCCACAACGATACTAATTTCACTTTGCGTTGCTTTGGTGTGTTTTGTGCTGTTTGTGTTCTTTGCCCTCGCCGACAAAATGCGTTCGGGTATGCACTAATCAAATATATAGCTCACTCTTAAGCACCAAGAATGATAGAAAGAAAAACGCCCAAAGTTATCCACTTTGGGCGTTTTTACTTCAGAAGCGAATCACTTTAAAACCTGTGATCAATAAAGATCTGCAAACTCTTCAATCCGATTCTTTCCTCTTAATAACAAAAAGTTAAGAAAGCGCGATGTTGAAGTCGAGATTACTTTCTCTTCAGGAACTTCATGCTTTTCCAAGAGCGCAATGGCGAGATCTAAATGTGCAATCTCCTCACAAAAGTGCGCATCAGATCCAGTCGAAAAGTAAACACCTATTTCCTTACCGATTTCCACAATGTTACTGCAGCGAACATCACTGCCTTTGCGGCTTTTCCCCGTCAAAGAGGTATTGTTCACTTCTATTGCTACATTGTGCTCTTTCGCACATTCAAGTACCGCCCGAATATCAAATGGGTAATTGGGGTTACCGAGGTGTCCAAGCACATCAACTTCCCCTCTTTTAATCACATTGATCAACGCTTGAGTATGTACCTCTTCCGTTGAAGGCGGGAACACAGGTTCGTGGAAACTGGTAATAGTCCAATCAAGGTGCTGATAGGTTGAAGGTGCTAGATCTAAATCACCTTCAACATTAAGAGTATTCGCTTCCACTCCACGTAGGATTCCAACATCGTGAAGGAAACGGGGCAAAATTCTTTGGTTATTGAAAAACCAGTAGTGGGGGGCACCCGGCATTTCAGGAGCGTGATCCGTTGTGCAAAGAAGTTTTAGCCCCTTCTCCTGTGCTGCTTTCGCATTCTCTATAATAGTGCTGTAAGCATGGCCGCTAGCAAGAGTATGAGTATGGCTGTCGACGACGATCTTCATAGCGACCTCCTAAAATCAATTGATGTCAAAAGAACCATCTTGGTTCATGTACAGTGTCAGATCTGCTTTTACTGAGTGATTCAAAACCATGTCTACATTCTTAGAATCTGAGCTTTGATAAAACGCGAGTGCCTCTTCTGGTGTTGAACCACCGCGAATCTTTCGGTTCACCAAGCGCTCTTCTAAAAACTTAGGATCGGTATCAATGAAGATAGTGAAATCAGCAAGTTCGTTAAGCCCATTCCATACAGGCTCATTGAGCAGTAGCCAGTTACCTTCAATCACTACAATTTCTTTCTCTACCGTAATAGCATCATCAACCGGATCATGTAGGTTACGGTCGTAGTATGGCCATTTCGGATCTTGGACTTTGAGCTTTTTTAGCTTGTCTATCAGGGATGTGAGGTTAAAGGTCTCGTGGGCACCTTTGATACTACGCAGCTTTATCTTCTCGTCACCGCGCATGGTGTAATTCGAATCAAGAATCTCATTTGGGTAGTGGAAACCATCAAAAGGGAGAACCTGTAATGGCACGACATTAGGAATTGTCTGGGATAGATGCTCCCAAAATGCCGCTAAGGTCGATTTCCCGCTGCCGGGAGGTGCAGCCAGGAATATCACCGTTCGTTCTTTTTTTTCTTGGTAAAGGCGAGAAAACTTTTCAACCAATGGCTTATGAATTTGTTCGATATTGTTATCTGGGAATACAGCTTCAGTCTCAAAGCCACTGACATTTAGGGAAACTTTCATATGAAAAGCCTTAATCTAAAATTTCGTTCTCCACGGTTTCTAGCAAACCCTCACAAGCGAGCTTTAACACGGTTTTGACCAGTGACTCATAGCGAGCTTGAGAAAAGGAGTCGAATGATGAAAATTTTAATTGGTTAATCGAATCAAGATAGATACTGCTATCGTACTTTGAGAGCGTTGATTGGTTGCTGATGAAGTCGTAAATCACATCATCACTAAACGAAATCGGCTCTTTTTGTTGAGCGACAAAGCCGTGCATTTGGTCAAACAAGTTAATGTCAGCGTAACTCTCTAGTGAGATCTTACCCATCGCAAACATCAATTTTGATACCACATCAATCTCGACTAATGGACCATCTTCTTTGAGAAGAGGGGTCACGGCATACTCAATCACCAAAGGATCTTGTACGAATACCCTTGGCAACAAATGCTTCAACTTGGCTGTAATTAGCTTATGAGATGCTTGAATAAAACAAGTGGCGGTTTCGCACTCTTCTAACGCATCTAATAAATTGTCTTGCACCGTAATAACATGTCCCTTATTGGTCGTGGCAGCTGTGTAGCTGCCACTAAATCATCGATTAAGCCGTTAGACTAACGCCATAGAACTCCAGCAGTGCTTTCTCCGCCAGCTCGTTCCAAACGTAGTTGTTGTCTTTCAAAATTCGGTCTAGCTCACCGAAGAACGGGTCTTGGTCTGCTAGCTTGTGGAATTCATCAATTGCCGTCAGTGGCAGGTCAATGTGCGGGTAGATTAACTTTTTACCACCAGGGATATCCAATTGATTTAGGATAGTGTGAGGTGCCGCTTCTAGACCACCAACATGAGTTAACATAAATGATGGGTTGATCTTACCCGCTTCAGAAAGTTCAATGGATTCAACCATATCCCCCGTTGAACCGCCAGAGGTTCCGACAATATGCGTTGATTCATAGTGCACATTGTAAAAATTGAACGGTACTTTAAACTGCTTGTCCGTTGGACCTGCAAAGAAGTTCAGACAGCCATCGTTACCTAATAGCTCATCAGCTTGCTCAAGCACCTGTGCAACCGCTGCATATACCATGACATCATCATAGCCATTACCGCCATTTAGCTCTTTTAAGTACGCCACAGGGTCATCAACTTTTGCCGTGTTTACGTAATGAAGTTCAATACCATTCTCGGTCGCTTTCGATACCGGGATAAGGCTTTCTGCACGAGCAAGGCGAGCTTCATCAATATCAGTCACGACAATGCGGCTTGGCTTAACTGGGCCATTAATCGCGTAATCAATCGCGCCAATGCCCATAGGGCCAGCACATGCAAGAAGTGCTAGCGCACCACCTTCTTTAATACCCATTTGATGCTCGTACACGTAAGGCGTGGTGTGGTAGCTCGCATGGAAGGCACCAATGATGCAAGACATTGGCTCAGCAAGTGATGCATTTGCGTAGTAAGAGCTCTTGTATGGCAGTACACAGTCCAAGTCGATTGCGACTTTAGGGATGATTGAGTACGTCGCGTTGCCACCAAATGTTTCGTAGCTGTAGCCTGCTGAATAGCCCGTTGGTAGGCCCATTGCTGGCTGAAGTACAAATGGTTCACCTGGTTTAAAACGGTCTTGTAAGTTAGCGCCTACTTCTACAATCACGCCTGCATATTCGTGACCCGTCATCACAGGAACTTCTGAAATGTTCTCTGGTACACGTTTGTGGTTGCTGCCTAGCAATGCTGCTTTGTAGGTAGATAGACAGATGCTGTTAGAAACGTTTTTAACCAGCAGTTCATCATCTGAAATCTTTGGTAAGTCGAAGGTTCTTAGTTGAACGTCTTTCTCACCACAAATTACCGCTGCAGTTGTTTGAACCATGATTTTTTCTCCGAAAAGTGGGGCCAGAACCTGACCCCAGAATATTAATTAAGCTTGCTGACCGATGGTGTCCATTAGGTTGTCTAATGCTGGGTCATGTAGGAAGTTCTTGATGGTCACCACAGGAAGGCCTGTTGCTTTGATTGCGCGACTCTCAAGGCTCTCGTGGGTCACGACCACGTCAGCGTTGCTTGGAACTTTCTCGATTGCGAAGTTCTTCACTTCAACATTAAAGCCTGCCTTTTCGAGTTTACGTTTGAAGGTTGATGCCCCCATCGCGCTTGACCCCATGCCTGCATCACATGCAAAGGCGACGAATTTGATGTCTTTAGCTTCTGCTTTTACCGCTGCTGTTGGAGCTTTAGCCACTACGCCTTCTGCTTTCATATCCTTCATGTCAGTCACAGATTGCTCGAACTCATCTTCAGATTCTGTCTTCTTGCTAACTTTCAGGATTGCACTTGCCACTAGGAAAGACACAATCGTTGCTGTCGTTACACCGGCAATGGTTGCGAAGAAGCTGCCTTTTGGTGTTAGTGCTAGGTAAGAGAAGATTGAGCCTGGGCTTGGACCTGCAACCAGACCACCATCAAGTAGGTTGAACGTTGCAATACCTGTCGCTGCACCTGCAATCATCGCGAGAATCATGATTGGCTTCATTAGCACGTATGGGAAGTACAGCTCATGGATACCACCGAAAAAGTGAATGATGATTGCACTTGGTGCTGATTTCTTACTTAGACCTTGGCCGAATTTCGCGTAAGCCAGAAGCATACCCAGACCAGGGCCAGGGTTAGACGCCACCATAAAGAAGATAGATTTGCCTGTTTCCGCTGCCGCTTGCAGACCTAGAGGGTAGTAAATACCTTGGTCGATAGCGTTGTTCAGGAACAGTACTTTTGCTGGCTCGTTAATAATCGCAAGCAGAGGTAGGAAGCCAGTCGCAACTAACGCTTCGATGCCAGATTTTACGAACAGGTTCGCTGCCGTTACTGATGGTCCAACAATCGCGTAAGCAAATAGACACATCAACATGCCGAAGATCCCTAGCGAGAAGTTGTTCACTACCATCTCAAAGCCAGAAGGGATCTTGTCTTGTAGGCGTTTATCAATTTGAACAATCACCCAGCCACTTAGTGGCCCCATGATCATTGCACCAACAAACATTGGAATCTCGGCGCCAGCGATAACCCCCATAGTACCGATAGCACCCGCTACAGCACCACGCTTGTCACCGACAATTTGACCACCGGTATAACCAATAAGTAACGGTAATAAATAGGTAATCATCGGGCCAACAAGTTCACCGAAATATTCATTCGGCATCCAACCTGTTGGGATAAATAATGCAGTAATAAAGCCCCATGCAATGAAGGCTCCGATATTTGGCAATACCATGGCAGTCAGATGACCACCAAAAGCTTGCACTTTGGCTCTTATATTTGTAGACACGTTATATTCCTTATTTTCAAAGGTTATTATTAGTAACTTTTAATAATTTCAAGCACTTCAGCTTTTGAAGAAGAAGCAGCCAGTTTGGCAATGTTTTCTTCATCAACCAGCATTTCGCTCAGTGCTTGAATAACCTCAATGTGTGTATCTGAATCCTTTGCAGCTAATGTTAATAAGACATTGGCAGGCCCCATATCAGACCCAAAATCCACCGGGTTAGAAAAGACATGAATACCAAGACCTGTCTTTAGTACACCTGCTTCTGGGCGGGCATGAGGCATAGCAATACCTGGACAAAGAACGTAATAAGGTCCATTATCATGCGTTGACTGAATGATCGCGTCTGCGTAGTTATCGGTAACGTACCCCTTGTCTTGCAGGTAACGAGTCGTTTCCTTAACAGCATCTTCCCACTTATATTCAGAGTGGTTAATAACATCAATTAAGTCGTGGTCAATAAGGTCATAAAGCATAATATATCCCAGTTATTCTTTGTTCGTTGTTGTTGGGATTATTATCAATGGAAGTTGAGGAATAGAGAAATGGCAACAAAATGAGACTTCTATCACTTAAACTTTACTGTCAAACGATTAGTTATTCTCTACCTCTCATATTTATCATGAAATTTAATTACAAATTTATTATTAACAACAAGTCAACATTGTAAATTTGATCGAGAAAACAAATTAAGGATTAAATTCAAATATCACAAATGTGATGAATATCTATTTATACGTATTGACCAAGCATTAATTGTGATAATGATTACATTTAATTTGGGCGCTTGGGTAATGTTAAGCGCTAAGATCAGTGACCAAGATCCCGTATGAAATACAAACACACTGCCTTGTAAGTGAGTAACATCTCGTTGACTCACTGAATTGGGCGCGCCTCATATTGAATAGTTTAGATTCCATTGGCACAGATACGGAAAAGCCCAAAGTTATTAGCTTTGGGCTTTTCTTCTAGCGACTGTGGTTGATTACAACCGAGTGATACGACAACCGAGTCTTACAGCGTCATATGCAGAATTGGAAATGGTTTCCCCATATCATCAAGTGGTGAGCGTGATTCAATTTTGAACCCCATGTGCTGATAGAAACCTACCGCTTGTGGGTTTTGCTCATTCACGTCAACTTTGGTAGCTGCCAACTGCTCAATCGCATGTTGCAACAACACCGTGCCGACACCTTGTCCTCGAACTTCATTCAAAACGAAAAGCATCTCGATTTTTGCATCATGGACTCCCACGAAGCCAACAATCGAACCACTTTCATTTTTAACGCATTTCAAAGAAACCGCAGGGAACGCATGTTCCATGATGATAGGTTTAAAAAACTCAATATCTTCTTCTGTAATAAAGTCATGAGTTGCTCGGACTGAATTCTCCCAAACCTTAAGCATTTCTGCATAATCCTCAGGAAGCACATTTTCTATAGTCATAATTTTCTCTTGATTGAACTGAATATAAACATGTGCAGTCGCGAAACCGTAGTCTAGCAGTGGTTAGAAAAGCAAAACAACCGTCTTTTCTCGGTTAATCAAAGATTTCGCTAACCCTATTAATCAGGCATTACCACAATACCCATAGTTTCAAGCAGTTGCTCTTGTTGCCAAGCGACAATTTTAATGCCCGATGTGTCAACCTTTCGAGGATCTAACCCCTCTAGTTCAGCGTGACACAAGTTTGATCCCTGCATACTGAACTGTCCCCATACATCTTCAGAGAATACGCCTCGGCTCAGATCCGACTCCTTTAACGACGCTCCCGCAAGGTAAGTTCCTACCCAACGGTTCTCAAACAGCTCACATTTTTCTAAACAAGCCTGTTCAAAGTTAGCATATGACAAGTTACAGCCTGTGATATACGCAGAGCAAAAGTACATTCGATTGCTCACCTGGTTGGCAAAGTTTGTTCTCGTAAAGTTAGCCCCTTTCAAGTCACATTCACGTAGCTCAATCCCATAGCAATTGGCGTTACTAAAATTCGCCATGGCGAGCTGGCAGTTCTGAAAACTTGCATCACGCAGGTCTGCAATACCAAAGTGACACCCTTCGATATCACCTTGCTCAATGAACTTACAATTGATAAAGGTCGTGTCACGTAGGTTACAACGCCTAAAGTCACAGCGAATGAAGGTACATGCTGTGAAAGTCATATCGGACAAATCTTGTTGAGCGAAATTGTGGTGATGATAAGTACTGTTATTAGTGTCCATTTAGCCCCCTAAAGAAAGTAAGCTAAGACTACCACTGAGATCTTCAGAAAACATCAAATTAAAAACCAACAAAAACAGCAACTTAAAACACCTGTTTTTTGCCAATTTAAGGCGCCAAATAGGCAATTTAAGCAGGTTATTTCCAGTTAATAGAACGCGCTTATTTTGAAAAAAGTTTTGTATGCTAGAGGCGCTTACAGGGAGAAAGGGTAATGAGACGAGTTAGGTCCATTTAGAATGTAAGCCCACCCCTCTAGACTGGACGGTTGGTATGCTTCTCGCTACACTGTTTGTCATTCTCGGCATAAAGAGTAAGACCAATGAAAGACATGCGACAAGCTATGCTCGATGCAGGGTTTAGCCTTATTAATGAACATGGGTTCGCAGGCGTTGGCTTGATGACTTTTTAAGTGATGAGTCACTTTCTCGTCGTGACCGTGTAAAAGCCTATTTTGACTTTTGGTGCGCATCGAAACTGACTGAAGACTTCAATATCCAGTGTCTTGTCGTCAAACTCGCTGGTGAAGTATCAGGCTCAGAAAATCCATTGCAATCGACCATGGCGGAAGGAGCAGAGAAGATCATCCTACGTATGGCAAAGCTGTTCGAAGAAGGCAATCAAGCGGGTGATTTCGATATCGCAGAACCTGAAACGCTATCACGGACACTTTATGCTCTCTGGCTAGGATCAACCTTAATGGCGGCGATGCAAAGAAACCGTTCGATTCTCAACAGTGCGATGGAAGAGACTTTACTCGCACTGAGTTCAAAGGACTAATCAACGACAATGCTCAAAGGCTCGCATGTTCCGCGAGCTTTTTTATTCCTGGACTCAACGAACGCTTTGCTTCACTTTATCGACAGATAAATCACCTTGTGCGCGGCAGCATTCCATTAGCTTTCAAAAGGGTATTAAGTGTAGGGTCGATATGTTTGAAAAACTTAAGCCAACCTTCACACAGGTAATTTAACCCAGCCTCACCGTCACGACTGGTAATGATTCTGTTCTTAGGGCACTCACCATGGCATGCAAACTTAAACTCACAAGTTTGGCACTGTTTAGGGAGTGACTTTTGCTTCGCAAATCCAAAGGTTTGTTGAGCAGGTGAAAACGCCAATGTTGATAATGGCTTGTCGTGGATATTGCCCAACTTGAATTCTGGGTAAACATAATGGTCGCATGAATACACATCGCCATTGGGTTCAACCGCTAACCCTTTGCCACAGATTTCACTCAAGGTGCACATGGTGCTGCCTCTTCCCATCCAAACACCGACAAAATTTTCAAAGTAAGGGATAAGTACTCGACCAAAATCATACTCGAACCACTCATCAAAAACGGCTTTAAGAAACTCTCCCCACTGTAAAGAACTAACACTCCAATATTCGACCTCTCCCGAAACCGGAATAATCGCTTGCTGGTTACTCAACCATTTATTGTTAGAGTGAGCCTCGCGCTTATCTACGACAGGGATGAACTGAAGCTGTTTGGATCCAACTTCGTCACGCAGAAAACGATAAACTTCTAACGGGTGTTGGCTCGTTACATCGTTCACACAGGTCAAGGTTGCAAACTCAACACTGTGCTTCTTTAAACAATCAATTCCTCGCATGGTTTGAGAGAAGGTCCCCTTGCCCGCTCGGTTGGTGCGGTAGTGATTATGCAAATGCTCGGGGCCATCAATGCTCACACCAATAATGAAGTGGTTCTTCTTGAAAAAATCACACCACTCGTCATTGAGTAAAGTGCCGTTAGTTTGCAGGTCGTTACTAATTTTGCTGTAGCTTGGGCAATACTTGTTTTGCAGTTCGACCACCTTTCTAAAGTACTCAATCCCCAGTAAGGTAGGCTCACCACCATGCCAAGAGAAGATAATTTCTGAAGTGTTTTGGCCTTCGATGTACTGCTTGATATACCGCTCTAGCAGTTCCTCATCCATCACATATTGAGTGCCCTTCGGGTATTCAAGCAGCTGTTGCTTTTCCAAGTAATAACAGTAGGAGCAACTGATATTGCACACCGCCCCAATCGGTTTTGCCAACGCTTGAAGCTTGCTGTGTGCTTTACCGTTGAATTGAGGAATAGCGCTTAGATTTGATAATGATAGTGCCGTCATGAAAAGTACCTCGATGTAAAAGTTATTGTATTTGCTAAAACAATCAGTAGTTCCTTTACACGGTATCTAGCGGCCAACTCAGCTTTACCGCGCTAAGTTGGCCAACTGATTCATTTCCTCTATTTCACGTTCTCAAACGGGTTCCACGCTTCATCAACGGGCACAATATTTTGTGCTTTTTCGTACTCTTGATACTCAGCGACCATCTCATGGAACAGATCGGGCAATTGCTCTCTTAAGTCGTGCTGTTCGGCAGGATCTTTCTTGGTGTTGTATAGATGCCACTCGCTATCACCACCCATGCCGGTAGAGATTCGAATGATCTTATAATCACCTTTCAGCAAAATTCCGCTGCCAAACAGTTCGAACGGAATCGAGTTATCTGAGCTGTGAACCTTTGGTGTCTCTCCTTTGAAGTAAGGCACTAAGCTCACACCACTCATAGGTGCCACTTCTCGACCTTGATACTCTGTTCCTGGATGCTCGACATCAGCAATTTCAAGAATGGTGGCTGCGATGTCTTTAACTTGTGACAAGTCATCGGTTTGAGTGCCCGGCTCTAATGCTTGCTCTCCCTCTAAGACGGCTTTCGCAGGTTTAACAATGAACGGAACTCGGATACCACCTTCCGCGGTATAGGCTTTATACCAAGACAAGCCACCGGTAGACGCACTCGCCCACTCAGGACCAAGTGACACACTAGAGTTTGCTTTACCTAAATTTTCAGTTGAGTTATCAAAGTGATGCGCCGTCCAAGTTCGAATCAGATCACTGATGTTTTCACCGGTAATATCTGCAGCTTCTGGGCCGTTATCTGCCAGATACATGATGTAGGTGTTGTCGTATTCCCCGATCTCTTTTAGGTAATCGACAATCTGGCCAACTTGCTGGTCTTGCATTTCCATCATGCCCATCGCCACAGCCATTTTCTTGCCGTACCATTTTTGCTCTTTCTCAGAGAGTGAATCCCAAGGACGGCTTAATGAATTACGACCTGAAATATCCGCACCTTTAGGAATCACGCCCATCTCTTTCATACGTTGAAAACGGTCTTCTCGAACCGAGTCCCAACCATGCTCGACGTAATAATCAACCTTGTCTTGATATGCGGATTCTGGTGCTTGCAGTGGAAGATGAATTCCGGTGAATGGGACGTAGGCAAAGAAAGGCTTGCCGTCGTCTTTTTTGCTGTCGATCATCTTGATGATCTCGCTGGTATAAACCTGATCTGAGTATTCACCTTTATATTTATCTTCGACGACTTCACCATTACGGTATGTTGGCTCAACTTCAACGCCTGGAATTTCACCTTTTTGAAGCGCATCGGCTGTCGCTGCATTTTTGGCAGGAAACATCATGTCGCGGTTAAAGTGATTCGATCCGCCAGCTAAAATGCCATAACTTTCCGAGAAACCTCGGTCATCAGGCAAGAAGCCATCTTCATGACCTAAGTGCCATTTACCCGATAAGTAGGTGTTATAGCCATTGTCTTTAAGTAACGTAGCTACTGTTACGCCCTTTTTGGTGAGATAACCTTCATAGCCGGGCTTGCCAATTGCCCCCGGATACACAGCATAATCAAAGGTGCCTAAACCAACCTCGTGACTATTGGCACCGGTAAGCATCATTGAACGCGTTACTGATGAGGTTGGTGAAGCGTGAAAGTTAGTGAATTTCACCCCCTCTTCAGCCAACGCCATCAAGTTAGGTGTATCGACTTCTGAGCCATAAGGCTGGGTATCTGCAAAGCCCACATCATCACCAACAATAACCACAATATTCGGTTTTTCAGATTCGGCGGCAAAGGCTGCACTGCTTGCTGCTGCCATTGCGGTGAACAGCACGGATTTCTTGAATGTCTGCATAAGACGTTCTCCAATTTCTATGATTAACTTTTTCTACGATTAACCTTTTTGTGATTAACCTGAGCTAGGATTTGAATTAGTGCGCGGCTTGGGACATCCAATGTAATAAGTCGAGCGCAGGGTCATAATCTTGAGCGGCTGCCATACCAATCCAGGTGACAGCTTCCGCTTGGCTCACTTCAACGCCACTACCAGAGAAATACATCAGGCCAAGCTGAGTTTGAGCTTCAGGGCTACCTTTACTCGCGGCGGTCTCGAACCATTGAGCAGCTTTATCATCGTTCTGCTCGACGCCCTCTCCGCTCAGGTATAAATAAGCGACAGAGAGCTGGGCATCCAATTGCCCTTGGTAAGCTTGATCCAACAGTTGCACGACATCTTGATGCTGCTGCGATTGAACCATAGTGGCCTGGTTCTTAGAGCTTTCGCTTCCAACGCTTGCTTTGGCAAAAAACACAGCAGCCAAAACACCGGTCAGAATCACGGTAGTTAAACGTTTATTGATCATTTATTTCCTCCTCGGGAATAAAAGTCACAACGTCCCTGTTGAATGGTTTAGGTGAAAATCAGGAATGGCGCGATGATGCACAAGCTAGACAGCAATACGTTTTCAATTTTCATAATTGGCTCTCGAGTAATAGTTGTGAGTGAATCAAGGACTGAACTAAATGGTCATAAAATTCAGTCAATTAAAACAAAGACTTAAATCGCTTTCTCAATGATGGTTTCAATCGCCTGTTTCGAGATTGGGTAGAACTGAAAGCAGATGTCTTTTTCAATCGCTTCCGCAATGTTGCTCTTCTCTTGCTCATCAAAGTCCCAGCTGCTGAAACGCTTCATCGCACCGACGCGGGTTTGGAAGTTGTTTAAAAAATCCAACACTCTCTGGTAAACCATCTCATCGGTTCCCGTCGTGTCGACCGAGAAAGCTTGAGCTAACTTCGTCGCATTCGGTATATAGAATTCCGGCAGAGCTTCAATCACAACCGGCATCAGTACCGTGTTAGCATCGCCATGTGGAATGTGACTAATCGCACCAAAAGCGTGAGCACAGTTATGAATCGGAATACCGCCCAATGAAGAGTAGAACGCAGAGATCGCCATGGTGCTAGCTTGAAGAAGATTGCCGCGTGCCGTGAGATTTTCAGGTTCCTCAAGTGCCACGGGTAAGTTTTCAACAATCAATTTTGCCGCTTGGATACCGTAAGCATCGGTAAAAGAGTTGCTCATTGGCGAAACAATCGCTTCAACCGCATGTGTAAGTGCATCCATCGCAGTGGAACGAGTAAGGTGAGCGGGTAATTTAGTCGTAACCGTTGGATCAAGAATCGCAATGTCAGCTTCTAAACCAGACGCCACCAAACTTGCCTTAATGTTTTCATGCTCGTTGTAAAAAACAGCAATCGGAGAAGCTTCTGCGCCCGTGCCTGCTGTTGTTGGTACCGCAATGTGAGGCACTCGAATGTCTTCGTTATTTGGCCACACTTCCATAAAGCCACCGCCGGCAATCACAGTGCGGATATTATCAATCTGTTTATGAAGTGCGTATTTCACGCCTTTCGAAGCATCAATCACACTACCGCCACCGACTGACAAAATAGCGTCTGCATTCAAGTTATTCGCAAACTCAATTGCAGAGTTAATGTTGTCGCACGTCGCATCCGGAGCAATGTCGGTATATACGCCGACGAGTTGCGCAGCATCTTGGCTAGCTTCCGGATTAACAAACAGTGCCGAGAATTGCTCAACAAAGCCCAACGATTCCAAGCCCTTATCAGAAAAAAGCACGACTCGCTTCGCACCCAATCGAGCAAACAGAGACGGAATATTTTCGATACCGTTCTCCTGAGCGTGAACAATGGTTTTCAGTTGAAAATTAAAATTATTGGCTGTCATGGTGGTTACCTCATTTCTAGTTGATGACTAAACAATAACCAATACAGACCGGTCGGTCTAGAGTGTAAATGTCAAAGATATGTCAATTAAGATCCTTGAAGATCATTTCGCACATACAAAAAAACCCGCAAATGCGGGCTTAGGAATATTTGATTCAATGAGTTAAACAACCGAGGTTAACGCAAGTGAGCGGGCACCTTGGTTTTATCTCGATTGAGGTAGTAGTAGAGATAAACCAAAGAGTAGATGGTTACAAACGCGTCAAGCGCAAACACACCACTCCAACCATAGAACCACTCATAGTCATTAATACAAACGTTGTATAAGAAGATGCCAACAAACATCGACTTCTCAAACGCGCTGTAAATCATGGTCGAAGTACGTAATGACTTGTACTTGGCAGAGAACATCAATAGCACGCCAATACAACCAACCATGACACCCCAGTGCTGATAAGTACCTAACAGATACTCTTTGTTTTCCATCATGGTCTCGTTGTAGGAAAACAGCGTCTGCATACTCCAGTCCGGTGCCAAAAAAGTCGAAAAAGCAGTAGCAGTCAACAATCCTGTGATCATCAAATACGACTTCATGGTTCTCTCAAAAAAACGTTCTAACATAAGTAACCTCTTAAACAATTTCTAAAATGAATAGCGGAATGTCAGGTGCGATTTACTTGCCTAGCATGTTCATCACAGCCGTCTTTAATTCGTTGTCTTCTTTTGAAAACAGATGCTTAACGCGATGATCTAAGCCGGTTTCCAATACTGTTTTAGCGTGAGAGAAGGTGATAAACCCTTCTTTGCCGTGATAATTGCCCTGCCCTGATTCGCCAATGCCACCAAACGGCGCATCGTCGACCGCCAAATGAAAGACACAGTCATTGATACACATACCTCCCGAATGCACTTGCTGCTTCACTTGAGACTGGAGGCTAGAGTTAAAGCTCATCAAGTACAGAGCTAAAGGTCTTGGTTTGCTATTGATGATCTGGAATGCTTCATCAATGTTTCGATAAGTGATCAACGGCAGTAACGGGCCAAAAATCTCTTCGTTCATCACTTTAGAAGACAAGCTGGGTTCAACGATCAAATGCGTCACTAATCGATGAGTATCTAAGTCCATAGCATCGTCATGGCACGCAACAATTCGTGTCCCTGCTTGCTGTTCGTCATTCAATAGGCCGACAATACGGTCACATTGGCGGGGGTTAATCAAAGAGGTCAAATTCTCGGAATAGATCCCTTCATCAAACAGCAGTTGGTACTGTTTTTTGTACTCAAGAATAAAGGCCTCGAGCTTATCTTCGGGAAGTAATACGTAATCCGGAGCAACGCATACTTGGCCGTTATTAAGGCTCTTGCCATAAATGATTCGCTCAACAGCAAGATCAACTGGCATGTCTTCGGCCACAATCACTGGCGACTTACCACCCAATTCAAGCGTGACAGGGGTTAACGCGTCAGCCGCAGACTTCATCACCTGACGCCCTACTTGAGTTGAACCCGTAAACAAAAGGTGGTCGAACGGCAGCGCAGAGAAAGCCGCAGCAACTTCAACTTCTCCTTCAACAAGGCAAACTTCATCAGAGTGGAATACCTCACCCAACAAGGCTTTCATTACTTTATTGGTTGCGGGAGTAAATTCACTCATCTTAATCATCACTCGATTGCCCGCAGCCAACGCTGAGATCAGCGGCCCTACAGACAACATGATAGGGAAATTCCACGGAGTAATAATTCCCACCACACCTTTTGGTTGATAAACCACTTCAACACGAGAAGTTGAAAGTAAAGGGCCGGAGTGGCGAATCGATGAAGTCGACCAATGAGGCAAACACTCAATGCTATGGTCGATGTTTCCCAGACAAGGAAGAATGTCGGCCATCAAGGTGTCTTGTCTGCTTCGGTGACCGTAGTCTTCACTGACCGCTGCACACAAATGGTCGGTGTAATCAATAAGTGCAGATTTCAGAGCTAATAACTGTTCAATTCTCACCGGTACCGTTGGCATCGGATCATTTGCAAAAGCTTCCTGCATTTTCTTCAACGTCGCTGTCATTTGTGTTGCCGTCAATTCATGTTTCATACGTCACCTCATCGTTGGGAGATGCACACAATAGCACAAAACAAACCGGTCGGTCTAGGTGTTTTTTGTCAGAGAATCGTTAATGCTAGTTGATGTAAGTAAATAAGTTGTTTGCAATTAGGGAACAAAATCCGAGTAATTTGAATAGACAACAGCCAGACAGCACAACTAAATGTAGCATCAGAAAGTCACCAAGACTTAGGGTGTTACGTACAAAAAAAGAGGCGAACTGCATAACAGTTCACCTCTTTCTGTATGAAGTCGGGAGTATTACTACTCCCTAAAGAGCACACATTACCCTTAATTTTTATTACTTAACTATTACCAAGAATAGGACGCACCAACACCAGCTGAAAAGTTTACATCGTTACCTTTAGTACCCGAAACGTTACCGTTAAGAGTCCAGTTCTCAGTTAGTTTGTGAGCGTAGCCAACCGCGATTGCAGATTGATCACCTGCACCACCTAAACCAACACCGAACGCTGAAGAGTGACCGTAACCAATGTATGGACGAGCTGCTGTTACTGCTTGAGCTGTAGCCATAGTAGAGTCTAGATCTTCATATACATCATCAATACGAGAGTTAATCCCCGCGATTTGGCCTTCAAGTGCTTCGATGTTTGCTTCCATGGCGTGAGTTGATGCATCAGCTTGAGACTGAATGTAAGCAACTGCTTGGCCTTCACCTACTGAACCAGGTTCATGATGACTTGGCTCACCATCTTGTGGTGGTAGAACAATGTCTGGCGCCTTCGGTACAGATGGAGCAACGTTTGAAGGTGGGTTAATACCGACCTCACCGTTGTTCCCATTTGCAAACTCCTTACGCGCATGTTGCATTACCGCTTTGGCAGTTTCCATCTTACCTTGAAGCGTTTGACCTGCTTTTTCTAGACCAACAATTAGATCAGCATTGCCTACGCCACCATTTTCAGGAACACCAACTTCGCCTTGGTTCTTGAGATCATTAATCTGAGCTTGCAGGTCAGCGATAACCTTAGTCAGGTCTGCGTTCATGTTAGAAGCTGCATGTTGGATTTTACCTTTCGCCTCTTGATTATTAGCACGAAGCTCGCCTTCCATAACTGCGCGGGTATCTTTCAACCCTTGAATAAGAGCATCATTATTACCATTACCTGTCTCTGCCAAGTGGTCGATGCGTGCATTTATGTCTGTCAACTCTGCAGATAGTTCACTCTTCGCCATATTTGCGTAAGAATTGAAAGCTACTGTCGCGTTGCCTTTCGCAAGTTTCAGCTGCGTTTCTAACTCCGCTGCACCTGTGTCAACTTTCTCATTTAGCGCGTAGATATCACCTGAGTTCTGCTCAGTTAGAGACTTCATGTAAGCAAAACTATCGCCTAATTCTGTCTTCATATCTGCCGCTTCTGAAGCAAGTGCCACTNAGTGGTCGATGCGTGCATTTATRTCTGTCAACTCTGCAGATAGTTCACTCTTCGCCATATTTGCGTAAGAATTGAAAGCTACTGTCGCGTTGCCTTTCGCAAGTTTCAGCTGCGTTTCTAACTCCGCTGCACCTGTGTCAACTTTCTCATTTAGCGCGTAGATATCACCTGAGTTCTGCTCAGTTAGAGACTTCATGTAAGCAAAACTATCGCCYAGTTCMGTCTTAGCATCTTGTGCTTCAGCACGTAGAGCGGCTTCCATAACTGCRCGGGTATCTTTCAACCCTTGAATAAGAGCATCATTATTACCATTACCTGTCTCTGCCAAGTGGTCGATGCGTGCATTTATATCTGTCAACTCTGCAGATAGTTCACTCTTCGCCATATTTGCGTAAGAATTGAAAGCTACTGTCGCGTTGCCTTTCGCAAGTTTCAGCTGCGTTTCTAACTCCGCTGCACCTGTGTCAACTTTCTCATTTAGCGCGTAGATATCACCTGAGTTCTGCTCAGTTAGAGAYTTCATGTAAGCAAAACTATCGCCTAATTCTGTCTTCATATCTGCCGCTTCTGAAGCAAGTGCCACTTTGCTAGTGTCGAGCTTATCATTAGTTGCGACAGCCAGAGAATTGATGCCTTGCTTAGTTGCTTCTGCTAATCGCTCATCGTTCTTATCAGATGCAAGTGATAACGCAGTAATCAGGTTCGCTTGAGCATCCATCTGTTTTTGCATGTCTGAGAAAGTTGTCTGAAGATCTACTTTCATATCAACTGCTTCTTGATGTAATACAGCTTCTTTACCCGCGTAGTGCGCTTCCATGTCAATAAGAGCAGTAGTGGTTGCACTAGTTACGTCTTTGAATGCTTTAGTAACAGCTACCTTTGATTCATCAAATGCAATGGTAACTTCATCTTTCGCCACTGATAAACCAGACACGAGGTCCTCATGTTGAGTGTCTAATTGACCAACAACCTCTGTCATTGCAACTTTTGCACTTGTCAGGTCAGTGATCAATTTTTCTGAAGCAAGACGAATCCCTGTTTCTGAAGCATCAAACTTGGCTATTACATTTGTCTTGCTCATAGCAAGTTCAGAATCTAGGCGGCGGATGCCAGCAGTCAGGTTGTTAAGTTCATTCTGAACTTCGACTTTAGCCACCTTTAGGCCTTCGATTACATCCGTATTCTTAGCGTCAATTTCTGCGATCTTAGAGTCTAGTAGTTGTACTGAATCTTGAAGGGCAAGTTTAGCGTTAGACGCAGCATGGATCAGTTCTTGAGTGCCGTTATCAACTCGCTCATTCAGTGCATAGATATCACCAGAATTTTGCTCAGATAGAGACTTCATGTAGGCGAATGAATCGCCTAGTTCTGTCTTCATATCTGCCGCTTCTGAAGTAAGTGCGGCTTTACCAGCATCTAACTTGTCGCTAGTAGCAACTGCTAGTGCGTTAACACCTTGCTTAGTTGCCTCTGCTAGACGCTCGTCATTCGCATCGGACTCTGTAAATGCATTAACAATCAGATCTTTAGCGGTGTTGAACGCAGCTGACATATCAGCAAACGCAGTGTCGATACGATCTGTTGTTAGTTGGATGTTAGTAGCGTTATCTTTAGTCGCCATTGTGTTTTGGCGAACTACGGCGTCAGTTTCTTCGAAGCGGTCTTCGAGTGCATTTTTGTACTCTTGCGCTTTCTTCGCTTGGTCGAACTCAGTATCGTCCATACCATGCTCACCACCTTTTGAGCCATCTTTGGCTACACCAGATAGGTAGTCTAGTAGTGAAATCGTTGTAGGCTCACCATCAGCCGCATTTGGAACTTCGAATGAAATTTGAGCAAGTTGACGAGATAACTCTTCGTTAGTTTCTGCTGCGTCGACGATTTTTTGTGCTGCGTCAGCGCGTTCTTTGTCAGTTTCAGCAGTCATGTACTCTTTAATTACAGCGTCTGCTTCTGCTTGCTTATCTTCGTCTAAGCTATCGACGATCTCGTCGATTTCGCTAACTAACTCTTCACCAGAATCAACTACTCGCTCACCATCAATTGGATCTGTTTTAGGAAAGTGTTCGTCTGCAAGTTTCTGTTTTTTCTTATCGACAACGATGTCTTCAAAATCTTCAATCGGAGTACCTTCTTCACCACTTAGGTGACCATTACCCTGCATTTTTTCTAGTAGAGATTTCTGACCATCAATAGTGATAGAAGCAAGAACATCTAGTGCTTGTTGTTTCTCATCACCTTCTAGTTCTGAGACTTTAGACGCCACTTCTTCGTAGAAGCCACCAACGTGCTTGCTCCATTGGTTGTTGCGTTTATCGTTAACGATTTTCTCGAAATCTTCAGTCGGGATGGGGTTGCCGAAACGATCTTTCGCGATCTCACCAGTTTCTGGGTCAACCTCGAACATATCAGGGTAGTGCTCCAGGAACGCTTCGTTTTTGCCTAGGAACTTAATGATGTCGTCAGATGATGTTTCGTTACCGATCATCATACCTAGAACTGCCATCTTCTGCTCACGAGTTTCAGCCATAGCGTACATCGCTTTGTAGCCTTTCTTATCGTAAGGCGCAATGGTACCCATTAGTTCGTTTACTTTCTTAGCTGTTGAGCCGTCTTTAGGTGACTTCCATTTTGGTGGATCGATATTAGGAAAATGCTTGTCTGCAAGTTCTTGCTTTTTCTTATCAATAACGATGTCTTCAAAATCTTCAATCGGAGTACCTTCTTCACCACTTAGGTGACCATTACCCTGCATTTTTTCTAGCAGAGAACTCTTACCGTCGATAGTGATAGAAGCAAGGACGTCTAGTGCGTGTTGCTTTTCATCACCTTCAAGGTCTGAGACTTTAGACGCCACTTCTTCGTAGAGGCCACCAACATGCTTGCTCCATTGGTTGTTGCGTTTATCGTTAACGATTTTCTCGAAATCTTCAGTCGGGATGGGGTTGCCGAAACGATCTTTCGCGATCTCACCAGTTTCAGGGTTAACCTCGAACATATCAGGGTAGTGCTCCAGGAACGCTTCGTTTTTGCCTAGGAACTTAATGATGTCGTCAGATGATGTTTCGTTACCGATCATCATACCTAGAACTGCCATCTTCTGCTCACGAGTTTCAGCCATAGCGTACATCGCTTTGTAGCCCTTCTTATCGTAAGGCGCAATGGTACCCATTAGTTCTTTTACTTTCTTAGCTGTTGAGCCGTCTTTAGGAGATTCCCACTCAGGCGGGTTGAAACCTACTTCAGTATTCTTCTCGCGAAGTTTTTCTTCAATCAACTCATCTGAGTACTTTTCAGTTGGTGCCGGCACGTCATCGCCAGCCAAGTAACCGTTGTTTTGAAGTGTTTCAAGCAGAGATGCGCGCCCTTGAATTGATAGAGAATCAAGAAGATTGATTGCTTTTTGAAGGTCTTCACCTTCTAGTTTAGAGATGCGAGACTCAAGATCGCTGTAGAAAGAAGCAACTTGCTTAGTCCACTGTGCGTTACGTTTACCGTTAACTAGGTCTTCAAGTTCCTGTGTTGGTGTTGGGTTGCCTTGGTAATCAACTCCATCGAAAAACTCTGGGTACGCAGCAACAAAGTCCTCATTTTTAGCAAGAATCTTAAGAATGTCTGAATCGCTAGTTTCGTTTACGATCATCATCTTAACAACAGCAGCCTTATCGTCGCGGTTATCTGCCATCATGAACAGTGCTTTGTAACCTTGCATGTCATTTTTAGACACGTTACCCATTGCGTTCTTTAGAGTTTGTAATGTTTCTACAGGTGTTGGTTGAGCTACATTTACTGTTTGGCTATACGCGCTAACAGATAGGGATGCTACTGCAATTGCTAAGATTGATTTTTTCATTGTAACCTCAAAGAGATTGGAACAGGAGTTTTGTGTGCCTTTATTGGGTACCAAGTACCCTTAAGATGTGCGTACTATATACGCATAACATTGTGTACTCAATACCCAAAAATGACAAAATCTGATCTTTTTTTGAACTTTTTGATAAAAATGAAATAAATCAGTAGATTATTAATTCGACACTAAATTTAGAAATTAAGCAGTGTGTCTAAATAAGTTAGAGTTTTGAAATACCGAGTAGGTCCGTAACAGTTAAACCAAACAACACACGAATGAGATGGAGGGCATCTTCATTCGGTAATTTTTGCTCTAGTATTTGGCCTAAACCTACCACCCGGCTACTGCTCTCTCCCCCCTTTTTATAAGCTTGCATGATAAACATACGCATAATCATACGAAATTGATGATGCTGTAAACTTCTCTGCCATGAAGCCAAGAGCGTTTCTTTATTTGAAAAGTCGAGTCGTTGAATCAGGATAGGGAACACCTTACCCTTGATAGCGACGTCAAAATTCGCGTTACTAGGGTAGTAACCTTGAAGAGTGCTTTTGCGTAAGCCGGTTTCTTTACTTAGCCTGTCATAAGTGACGTGCTCCCACCCTTCATTGAGAAAGATTTCTAAGATAAGCGCATTGTAAGATTGAAAATTTTTCTCTCTCTGCGCCTTGGTAATTCGAGCCATAGTAAATCCTTATTTTTCTAAATAGCAGCGTGAGAGAGGTAAATAGCGCCCTCTTAATTGTGTAACAGGCATCGCAGATCTTTATGCCTCATGGAAGATTCGAGTAATGACCACGTTCTGATTAAATCACTTGATGCCAATAAACTTGAATAAGCCAACTGTTAGACACTGATTTTATTTAGGCGAACTTCACCAATCCAATCACCTATAATTTAGCTGATTCTTTATCCGTAAGAACAGAGTAAATTAAGCAACCTAGTTTGGTTTACGGTGTTGGTATTGTGGCAGTTACTCTCTCACGCAAAAATACACACCAGATGCAATAGCGCGCCTTCAAACCAAAAATATGCGTAACCAGTACGCATAATAACAACTAGACTAAGTCAATGTCATTAATTTTTCGCGGAAGCGTTTATTATGGGAGAGCACAACCAACCTGACAGAAAAACGGGACGTTACTTGTGACAAGTTATTTCGTTGATTTCACAGAGAGAAGCAATCACAAATGGTGATTTACCTATTTTTGGCGAATTACACCTTTACTAAGCATGTTTGCATGGTATTTTACTTCAAATAATGCGTACATAGGCACCTATAATTTAGGTGCAGCGATCCAACAGAGTAAAAGTAATAATCAATGGCAAGAATAACTGCAGATGAGAAAGCTCGAAAACAAGAAGAACTCAACAACATCATTCTTGATATTTTCTGGAATGAGGGCTTTCATGCTGTCACATACACTGAAATTGCTAAACGCTTTGGCACGACTAAGAGTGCGATACAACGTTACTTCCCTTCTAGTGATGACTTTCCTCTAGCCTGGCAGGGAAAGATCGGTCCAATCATGATGGGGAGCCTCGATTGGTCTTCAAAAGAGCAATTTGTTGATTCTTGGATGGCGGCACTCTCCAACGAAGAGGATATTCGATTTCGCCGTATCATGGAATTACTCTACATTGAGACCTCTAAGCCTCTGTCATCTCAACCAACTAAGCTCGGTGTCGAGCGTTTCACTAAGCAAATCATAAATTCTTTTGGTGATGATTCTGTCGCACATGAGGTATTTGGACGGACATTTTACTATTTATTAAACCGCTAGGTTGGAGTTGATGTTGGCTTTTCTTCTCAATACATACTTAAATAGAACGCTGTAATGGCTTAGCTGAACATAGACCTTCAGTAGTACAACTATTGTGGATCATTCACTGAAAAGCAGCCATCACACCTACGTTTTAGATTCAGGGTTGAAAAGTTAGCTTTAAAGTCATCGTCAAGTTGATGATCAAAAATGGCCGCTCAAGGCGACCATTCATTATCTCTTTAATTCATTGTTTTAAATGAAAAATTAGCTTTTCGCGATATTAGCAATACCTTCAAGCTGAAGAACTGGAGCGGCATCAATGTCTTCCGCGTTCATCATAGATGACACACGTTGCATCGAAGAAAGCAGCAAACTTTGCTCCCACGGCTCAAGATTTTGAAATTTGTTAACGAAGCTATCTTGCAGTGGTGGTGGAGCGTTGTTTAGCAGCTCTTGACCTTTCTCGGTTAAGTTTGCATGTACTTTACGACGGTCAGCAACACTACGGATACGTTGTACATAGCCATTCACCTCTAGACGATCAATGATCGTAGTGGTGGTCGCTTGGCTTACATTGGTGTGGTTAGACAGTTCTTTGATCGTCACGTTACCCATTTCTTGGATTGCTCTCATTAAGATTAATTGAGGGCCAGTCAAACCATACTCTTTACTCAGCTTCTTCGAATGTAAATCGATAGCGCGAATAATTTGGCGAATAGCGACCAGGATTTCGTCATGTTTGTCCAAGATGCAGACCTTTGTACTAATATACGGTGAATGTTTTCACAGTGCTCAAGCGACTCGAAACTCCAATTAATAGAGCCAAAGCTGCTCGGGAATTACACTGTAAATTGATAAATTACTTCATTAATTTTTCCGCATTGTACTGATGTTCATACTATTCTCAATCTTTTCTATGCCTCTGAGTTTGAACGTGACAACACTTTTGTACTTTGAGTACTGATATTCCGGTTTGAAGCGGCGAACCATCAAAGAAAAGTCGCGAACAAGAGAAAAATAAAAAGAGAGTAGAGTCAAATAGGTAGCGAGATTTCGCTACCTATTTGTCATTAAAATCGAGTGTGCTCAACTCAAACGACTAAGCAGCATTATTGAGTTGGAAATTTCCCGTCAATGCGTTGTAAAACTCACTGTTATCCAAGATTCCGACCAATTGATTATCTTCAACCAACAAGATCGGATGGTTACTGATCTGCTTGAGCTTAATTGCGTCGCGCATGCCAATCTCAGGGCTTACCACAACCACACTCGACCCGCTGATCTCGGTTAAATCATCAGACTCATTCCACTCGACAAGTGCCAAATCCGATTCACCTTTTACAGATAGCTCCCCTTCGCTCTGCTCAACCCATAGGTCTTTTGAATCGCAGATCTGCCAGCTTTCATCTTCTTGTTTCAGAGAATCCAGAGGCTGCATCAATGAGCGACCTTTTAGTACATTCAATGGGTTAGTATGAGCAACAAAGTCCTTCACATATTCCGTTTTAGGTGTGAGTACGATCTCTTCGGGCTTACCGTGTTGGATCAGTTTGCCAGACTCCATGATTGCGATGTTATTACCAATCTTCAGCGCTTCATCTAGATCGTGACTCACGAACAGAATCGTTTTGTTTAGCTTACTTTGCAGCGTGATCAACTCATCTTGAAGCTGAGCACGAATCAATGGGTCAAGTGCCGAGAACGGTTCATCCATCAATAAAATGTCAGTATCCATAGCAAAAGCACGCGCTAAACCAACACGTTGCTGCATGCCGCCAGACAGCTCATGCGGGAATTTCGTTTCCCATTCAGCTAGACCAACCATTTCAAGCTGTTCACGCGCCTTAGCACGACGAACATCTTTGGCGACACCTTGCATTTCAAGGCCAAACGCCACGTTATCCAACACGGTTAACCAAGGCATCAGGGCGAATTTTTGGAACACCATAGAAACACGGTGAGTACGCAAGTGGCGCAGTGTCGCTTCGTCGCACTTTTCACCCAAATCAACCAGCTTATCGCCATCTTTGATTGCCAATGAACCACGGCTGATCTCGTTTAAACCATTCACGGCACGAAGCAATGAAGATTTACCCGAGCCCGATAAGCCCATCAAGACACAAATTTCGCCTTCTTCAACCGTTAGAGAGACATTATCTACGCCCACGACTTGGCCTGTTTCATCAATGATCTCTTGGCGAGTTTTCCCTTGGTCGAGTAGCTCGAGCGCTTGCTTCGACTTATCACCAAAAACGACATCAAGATTTTTAATGGTAATCGCGTCCATTGTCTTTTTTTCCTGAGAGCTAGACATGATTAAGCCTCCTTCTGATTGGGTGTTTTGCACAAGCGATCAAGAATGATAGCGACTAATACAATCGCCAGTCCGGCTTCAAAACCTTGTGAGATGTTCACTGTGTTCAATGCACGAACAACAGGCTTACCAAGCCCGTCAGCACCGACAAGAGCGGCGATAACCACCATAGAAAGCGACAACATAATGCATTGGGTAACACCTGCCATAATGCTTGGCAGAGCCGCCGGTAATTCCACTTTGAGTAACAACTTCATACGGCTAGCACCAAAGGCTTTGCCTGCTTCAATCAACTCTTCAGGCACTTTAGTCACGCCCAAGTACGTCAAGCGTATTGGCGCGGCGATAGCAAAAATAATGGTCGAGATTAAGCCAGGAACGATGCCTAAGCCGAATAGCACCAAGGTTGGGATAAGGTAGACAAACGTTGGTACCGTCTGCATTAAATCGAGGATTGGGCGCAATAAGGTGTAAAGCCAAGGGCGGTGCGCCGCCATGATGCCAACCGGCACGCCAATTAATACGGAAATCGTTGTCGCCGCAAAGACGAGAACAAAGGTTTCCAGCATTTCTTGCCAATAGCCAAGGTTGAGGATGGTCAGAAGCGCCGCGACAACGAAGATCACCAACGACAATTTACGGTGTAAATACCAAGCAATCGCAGCGGTAATCACGATAGGGAGCGCAGGCGGCATCCATTTAAATACATCGACTAAAAACAGAATAACGGTTTCTAAAAAGATAGAAATAGCATCAAAAAAACCTGCTGCGTTGATTGTTAACCAGTCAACACCAGCTTCCATCCATTGTCCGACAGGGATTTTGTTTTCCGTAATAAAATTCACAATATTGCCTTTTATTATGGGTGGGCTACTTCAAACCAATCGATAAATTGGTAAGCCCACCTTTATTATTTATGTAGCTGTTGAGATAGGTAGAACTAAGCTTTAACTTGTTTTAGGTATTCAGTAACGGCTTGCGTCGCTGATTCGCCTTTATGCGTTTTTACGTTGTCTAACCAAGCTTCCACTTGTTGTGGATTGCTGTTCAGCCATTGTTGCGCCGCTTTTTCAGGCTTCACATTCTGGTTCAGAATCTCTTCCATCAGCTGGTTTTCCATCTCTAGAGTGAACTCTAAGTTCTGTAGAAGCTGACCGACGTTTGAACACTCAGACAGGTAGTTTGAACGAACATTGGTGTAAACATTTGCGCCGCCGTAGTTCGGGCCGAAGAAGTCGTCACCACCAGATAGGTATTCCATCTCAACGTTACTGTTCATTGGGTGCGGTGCCCAACCAAGGTAAACAATCCATTGGCTACGACGTGCTGCGCGTGATACTTGCGACACCATGCCTGCTTCGCTTGATTCAACTAGGCTGAAATCTTTTAGACCGAAAGCGTCAGAGTCGATCATCGATTGGATTAGGCGGTTGCCATCGTTACCAGGCTCAATGCCGTAGATACGGTCTTTAAATTTGTCAGCATGCTTTGCTAGGTCTGCGAAGCTTTTCACACCGGCGTCGTACACATACTTAGGTACAGCGAGCGTGTATTTCGCACCTTCAAGGTTGGCACGAACGGTTTCAACGGTGCCCGCTTCACGATATTTAGCAATATCGCCTTCCATGGTTGGCATCCAGTTACCTAGGAATACATCAATGTCGCCATTGGCCATAGAAGAGTAAGTTACGGGTACTGAAAGCAAGTCTGTTTTGGTTTTGTAACCAAGACCTTTCAGTAGCTCAGAAGTGACGGCAGTCGTTGCGGTGATGTCTGTCCAACCGACATCAGCAAAGCGCACGTTTTCACATTGCTGTGGCTCAACAGTAGCGTTCGCCGCAAATGCAAATGAACTGATAGCGAGTGTTGTTAACGTTTTTTTCGCCACGTTCTGAATATTTAGAGTCGTCATAATGGTTCCTTTTGATCTTTCCTTTTGCTGCTCTATCTCAAACGGATAGCGGCAGTTCTGCTGACTTTTGACTTATGATTGGTGTTACTATTTTTGTTATTTTTAAGCAGTAACAGAGGCTTAAGCTTCTCTTACTGGCTTATTGATTCTTTGTTTTTCTTCCCATTCCGGCGCAATCCACACTGGAACATCCTGCTCTTTAAGCATTGGTTTACCCAAAATCAAATCAGATGCGCGTTCGGCAACCATGATGGTCGGCGCATTTAGGTTGCCGTTTGGAATGGTTGGGAAAACAGACGAGTCGACGACACGCAGATTATCAATGCCACGAACACGACACTCTTCATCAAGCACCGCCATTGGATCGTTATCTGAACCCATTTTGCAGCCACAAGAAGGGTGATAAGCACTTTCAACATTCTGCTTAACCCACTCATCAATCGCTTCATCGGAGGTAACGTTTAGACCCGGCTGAATCTCTTCACCACGGTAAAAATCCATCGCTGGTTGCGACAGAATTTCGCGAGTCAGACGAATACAATCACGCCAATCTTGGCGGTCTTGCTCGGTCGAAATGTAATTGAAAATGATCTCTGGTTTGGCATGTGGATCTGCCGAAGTGATCGCAACCGTACCGCGACTCTCTGGCTTATTAGGTCCAACGTGTACTTGGAAACCATGGCCATCAAAGGCCGCTTGGCCGTCGTAACGCATTGCTGCTGGTAGGAAATGATATTGAATATTTGGCCACTTCAACCCTTTGCGAGAACGAATAAACGCACACGATTCAAAGTGATTGGTCGCACCCAAACCTTTGCGCGTCAAAATCCATTCTGCGCCAATCATGCCTTTGCTCACCAAGCCAAGCTTGCTGTTAAGCGTGATAGGTTCGTTACAGTGGTATTGAAAGTACACTTCTAGGTGGTCTTGAAGGTTTTCACCTACGCCATTCAACTCGTGTTTCAGTTCAACGCCCGCTTTTTCAAGCACCGCTTTCGGGCCGATACCAGATAGTTGAAGCAGTTGAACAGAACCGATAGACCCCGCAGAAGAGATCACTTCTTTGTTCGCTACCGCCACTTGGGTATTGCCTGACTTTTCAAACTCGACACCAACCGCTTTCAAGCCTGATTGGTCTTGTGCTTCAAGTAAGAAACGACGAGCCACAATGCCTTTCATCAAAGTAAGGTTTGAGCGCTTCAATGCACGACGTAAATAAGCATTAGAGGTTGAGGCTCTAACACCTTTATCTACCGTCATGTGCATAGTGCCGAAGCCTTCTTGCTGGTAGCCGTTGTAATCTTGAGTTTCTGGGTAACCGGCGTCTTTACCTGCATCAATGAACGCTTGGTAAAGCGGGTTGAGCTCCATATCGTTGCCGTTACAAGTACCGACAGGGCCATTGTCGCCACGGTATTCGTCGCCACCTTTGTTCCACGATTCAGCACGGCGGAAATAAGGCAAACACGCTTGGTAATTCCAACCGGCAGCGCCCTCTTCTTCCCACTGGTCGAAGTCACACGCGTGACCACGAACATAAACCATTCCGTTGATCGATGAACTGCCACCTAATACCTTGCCACGTGGGCAATGCAGTTCACGCCCGTCAAGGCCCGGCTCTTTCTCTGTTTCAAATTGCCAAGCGTACTTTTCAGTATTCATTGGGTAAGAAAGCGCGGTCGGCATCTGGATAAAAATGCTCTTATCCGTACCACCAGCTTCCAGTAATAAAACGCTATGTTCACCGCTTTCCGTTAGCCTATCCGCTAACACACAGCCGGCCGAACCCGCGCCGACGATAATATAATCGTAGCGTTGTTCCATGTTATCTATTCCCTGAGGTGAGTCAGTAGAGCTAGCTACTTTAAGCTAGCCCATAAAATTGAGTGTTACGCGTTAGGCATAAGGGCTGGCGTAGTCGCCAAGTTCGATAAGAATGCTCTTAGTCTGCGTATAGTGAAGTAGAGTCTCTGGTCCATTTTCACGGCCAATACCCGAAAGTTTGTAGCCACCAACAGGCATTTCTGCCGGTGAATCACCCCACGTGTTCACCCAGCAAATACCTGCCTGCATTTGATGAATAACGCGGTGAGCGCGAGAGAGGTTTTGCGTGAATACGCCAGCAGCAAGGCCGTATTTAGTGTCGTTAGCACGGCGAATCACATCGTCTTCATCAGTAAACTTCATTACCGACATCACTGGGCCAAAGATCTCTTGCTGGACGTGTGGCATGTGGTCTTCGCAATCCACAAACACGGTTGGGATAACAAAGTTGCCGTTTTCAAGACCGTTGTCTGTCACTTGATAGCCGCCCGTCAGCAAGGTTGCACCCGACTGTTTAGCTAGCTCAATCGCTTCAAGGACTTTTGAAAGGTGTTCTTTAGAAATTAACGCACCGATCTGAGTTTCCATGTCCATTGGGTTACCAACGATCAGCTTCTCTGTGCGCGTTTTAAGTTGGTCGATAAAATCGTTGTATATATTTTCATGAACATAAACGCGAGTACCGTTAGTACACACTTCGCCTTGGGTATAGAAGTTCGCGACCATCGAAGCAGAAACTGCATCATCCAATTTCGCATCATCAAACACGATCATAGGTGATTTACCGCCAAGCTCCATAGTGACTGACTTCAGCGTTTTCGCGCTGTCAGCCATCACGGCTTTACCCGTACCGGTTTCACCCGTGAAAGAGACTTTCGCGATGTCTGGATGCGCGGTTAGCATTTGACCCACACGGTAGTCGCCCTGAACCACGTTGAACACGCCATCAGGAAGACCTGCTTCGGTAAAGATCTCAGCAAGTTTGAGAGCGGTTAGCGGTGTTTCTTCTGAAGGTTTGAAAATCATCGCATTACCCGCAGCAAGCGCCGGAGCTGATTTCCACATCGCGATTTGGATAGGGTAGTTCCACGCGCCAATGCCAGCACAGATGCCTAGCGGTTCACGGCGTGTGTAAAAGAATTGAGATTCGCTCAGCGGTTGTTGGTCGCCTTGTAGAGTTGGAGCAAGGCCCGCAAAGTATTCAATAACATCAGCGCCAGACGCCACGTCTACTTCAATTGCTTCTTGCAACGGCTTGCCCGTATCAACAACCTCAAGGTTCGCAAGGTCATTGTTTCGAGCCCTAAGGATTTCAACGGCCTTCAAAAGTATGCGACTACGCTCTACCGCTGTCATTGCTGACCATACCGCAAAGCCACGCTTCGCGGATTCGATAGCGCTATCCACATCTGCTGCAGAGGCTTGGCCTAGCGTGGCGATAGGTTCGCCGTTTGCTGGGTTGATGCTATCAAAGGTTTCACCAGACGTAGCTTTGACCGCTGCGCCATCAATGTATAACGAGTTCATTTCCATTTGAGATTCTGACTTAATTATTGTTATTAGACTCTACTGGTCTAGTTTGAATGTTAGGTGTAAGTATTGGTCGTTCTAGTGCTGTTCTAGTTCTAATACTGCGTTCTATTTGGTACTGCACGAGTAGAACGTCAGTTGTTTATCAAGGTAATCGTTGATGATGGCGCGCGCCTTCTGAGCATCGATACCATCTGGGTTTAACGTGCCTCTCAGCCATAAACCATCAATCAGAGACGCGATTCCGTGAGCAACGAGATCTGCTTGTTCATGATCCAAAATACCTTTTAATTCAAGGCGCAAATGCGAGAGCAAACGTCTTTCATTCACACGCTGTAATCGTTTTAACTGTTCGTCATGCATGGAGTATGACCAAAACGCCAACCACGCCTTCGCGACCTTATTCTCGGCTTGATAGCCTTCGAAGTTGCCATCGATGATCGCATTGATCCTCTGTTGGTGAGCATCAACAGGGAGTGCTTTTAATGAGGTTGTGATGGTATTGGACAGTTGGCGAAGGATTTCACGCATGGTCTCTTCGAGCAGGCCGTGCTTGCCACCAAAATAGTGATTAATGATGCCGGTAGAGACTCCCGCTTCTTTGCTGATCAACGCAATACTCGCGGCGTGCAAACCCACTCGGTCGATCACGGCCATGGTGGCTTGAACGAGTTGTGGTTTACGTATATCAGGCATCCCAACCTTCGGCATTTCTCAGTCCTTTTATTTTTTATTGAACGTTCAGTTAAATATAAAATGACAGAAATTTAGTTAGGGTTCAAATGATTATTTAAAACAAACCATTAACAAAGTAGCGCTAGACAAACAACAACTACCATAAAAACAGATACTTAACATTCATTTAGTGCACTAATCAAACTCATTGAAAGTTTGAACTATGATGGTTATGGCTCAATAGATATTAATTGAAACGCCTAAGTTTTAAGCAGCAGAGGAAGTAGGCTTACTAAATAAGAGCCCCTCTTTTCAGCTCTATTTTTCTTTGGAATAAAGGAAGGGAAAGCAGGTGAAAAAATAAAAGTACCCGAATATTTGGGTACTTTAAGTTGGAAATACTATCAATAATATCGCTCGATATTTTATCGAGAAGCGACACGTTACTAGAAAGCCAAATGGTAGCTATTGCTCGACTGATCGAGTGTGATCACCCAGCTCTGTTCTTGCTCCTTACTACTCATTGGCACCCAACGAGCATAGATCTGCTCCCAGTTTCCATTGACTTCTAACTCTACGACATCGGTGTGTGTTGGATAAACGGTTGTGATTCGAGAAGTAGGCTCTGCAACAACATCACCATTGCTCATGACAAATGCTGACTCAGAGTACAAATGAAGAGCCCCTGCCGTCGTTCCCGTGTAATCCATTGACAAGCTAATCTTCTCCCCAATATCAAATGAGAAACCAACAGGCGCCACAATGTCAGACGTACTGATCGCGGCAGGTTGGATTGCTGACGCAGGCAGTTGAGCTGGCGTCGGAGACGGTGTCGCAGCTGGAGTCTGCGCAGGTGATGCACTCGTATTACCACCGCCACCTCCACCACCGCCGCCACAAGCACTGACTATGAGTGAGAAGGATGTCATGGTGATTAATTTGCTTATCTTATTCATGGTGCTCTCCTACTCATCCGTCGCTGATATAACTTTGTTAGTGGTCGATGCTTTGTACCATTCACCATCGGTTTCACCGCTGCTGGTTACCCATGTAGGGAATGACGTATACGCATCACTGATATCAACCAGTTCTACAGGGTGATCCCATTCGTCTCGAATATTAATAACCCACGGCATGTTATTGCTGGTTTTGAACGACTCAGAGCCTGAAGAGCTGTCATCATGACTATTGAACAAGGTGTCATTCATATCACTAGTACCTGAAAACTCTTTCAAGTGAGTTTGCCACGTCATACCTGGTGGGGTCGCAACGAAGTCACCGTGATAAGTACCATCAGCGCCAAAGATAAACGAGTCATAAGGTGGGTAACCTATGTCATCACGTGATACTGGTGTAGTAAATTCCACGTACAGTTGGTAGTTAAGCACGTCAGCGTTTTGTACCCCAGAACACGCACTTTGGGTTCGGTAGAAAACACAGCTTTCTGTTAGTTCACCTAAGTTTTCCAGATCCTCTCTTAGGTTTTCTGACACCATCAAAATCGTCTCACTGTCTCCCGCTTGTAAAATCGTGTGACCAACAGCGACGCCGTTACGAGTCAGTGTGGTAGACGCTACATTCGCAGGCAAGACATTCGGCAACTTCACAGCATAACCATTCGAGTAGCCTGCACCCATCGCTTGAAGCGTGTAATCTACAGTCAAATTTTTGAGTTCTCGTTGACCGTTAAGCTGCTCCGTGACTTGATAACGCCAAACCACATCATTGAAGTCGCAGTCACCTTTTAGCGGCCAGTTATCCTCAAAGGCAATTGTTGCGTAGCTATTCGAACTTGGGTAGACGGTTGTCACTGTCACATCTTCATTGTTCTCTTGAACAAGCACCTCATATTTCGAGTCTGTTGTGCCATCTTCGTTAACCCCATCAACCGCAGAAAACGGAGTCACGTCAACCGTGAAGATCAAGTCGTTGAAGTCATTGTCTCCACTAGGTCGGTAGATATCTTCAAAACCAAGCACCAAGAACTCATTCTCGGTATCAAGGAAAGCCACATTGTGCCTTCTATTTTCAGCGGTCGCCTCTGGATTCAAAGCAGGATAGCTGTAGAAAGGCGTTCCCCAACCACCAAGCCAAGGGATGTTGTTATAAGATCCTTCCCAGCCCCAACCGTTAGAGATGATAAAGAAGGCCAATGTTTGACCCGCGGTGAGTTGGACATTGAGGTCGATGGTATCCCCTTCTTGCATTTCCCCAACATCAGCAACGGATGTATTAGGAAACACCACAACGTGTGCGTTGATGTCATCTTTAGTTGCAGGTGGGTTGTCGGTATCAAAAACAAAATAACCGAGGGTATTTCGATAGCCCGCCCCTTCGTTGAGGAACGTCAAAGATACAGTGGCGTATTCCGCGCCATTTAGTTCATCGTCAATATCAATACTTGAATAACGCTCTGGAGCAATGAACGCACTATTGACCGCACTCCCTTCAGGCAGCATCGAATAAACGTTAGTTAAAACATCTTGCGGAAGTGACTCTGATATTGAATAGGTATTGTTGGGTTTACCTTTTGCAGAATAGTTAGAAGCATCCGCTCCAGATTCAAATGTAAAGTCTGCGGTTGTCAACGCCATCGCAACACATGGCACCAAGCAACCCGGCAGTATGACTGAATTCCAATTCCTCATTCTGTTCCCTCTCTTCACCAGCCTTAAACGTGTAGAGAGAAACAGATCAAGTATAATGCCGAAAAACAAAGCACTAATTAACAATAACTTAGAATAGGACCTGTCACTTTTCTCAATTTGAGAATGAAGTTGAAATGGAAAAAACAAACACAAAAAAGGTCACTAGTTTGATAGCGACCTTTATTGGTTTACCTAGAGCAAGACTAGAAGTAATAAACACACAATTACTGAGTAATAATAGGTATCGATTGCCATGCCCTTTGGTGTAACATTTCGCAGCCAGATTCGGTAATCACGATGTTCTCTTCGTGGACCATCATGCGGTTTTTCGCAAATGCCATGCCCGGCTCAAGGGTGAGCACCATACCGGGTTTTAAGACTACATCTCCGTTAGGCACATGTGATGGCCACTCGGTTAGCTGCATGCCTAAGCCGTGCCCCAGGCGACCTACATCGTTGCCAAGTGCACCGTTCTTTTCGAGTACAGACCACATAGCTTGCCACACCTCCCCAGTGGTGCGTCCCGGCTCAGCAATTGCGAGCCCCGCTTCTGTCGATTGATAAACAGCATCATAAGCTGCGATAGTGTCAGGTGCTGCATGACCAAAGGCATAATTACGGTCAAAGTCGCTGAAGTATCCATCAAAATTAGCCCCCGAATCGATGATTAGCACGTCACCTGCACCAAGCACGCGGTCGGTCGGCCCCATGATAATGTTGTCGTAGCCACCTTGACCGGATGCGGATATAAGATATGGACACGCATCAGCACCCAAACGTAACATCTCCAGATGCATAGCTTTGCACGCCTGTCGTTCTGTCATCCCTATCGAAAGGTTATTGCGAAGATATTCAAAGCCCACAGCCGTGACTTGGCAGGCAAAGCGAACTTTATCGATCTCAGCTTGAGACTTTACACTACGCAAGTCTCGAATCACCAACGACACATCAACCATACTGTGGTGACTCAGTTTCTGCTGTAATAACACATAGTTTGCAGCGGGCATACGCAGATGTGTTTCAGGGCCAACCATCGAACCGATTCGGCGAGAACCTTTGGAGACTTCTAACAATGTAGCCGCGAGCAAAGAGATACCGTCGTCTTCTGGTCTTGGTGACGGCCAACTGCGCACGTCGTCAATCCATGTATCGTCGAAACCAGCGACACCAATCTCTGGCACCACGGCGATAGGCTTGCCAGTCGCAGGAACCACCAAAAACCAAGGTCGAGTTGGGCTTTCCCAGAACTGCGATTTGAAGCCACTGAAATAGCGAAATTCTGGTTCGGTCGTAAAGAACGCTGCATCGATGTTCTGAGCACGTAGACGTTGTTGTAACTCCACAGTACGTTGCTCTAGTTCTGCTGATTCAAACCCTCTCTGCGGAGGTGTTAACGGCAATATACTCATATTTCTATCCTTGATTGAATAAGGGTAACTCGACGAATTAATTGAATAAAATGTCTCTTGGTAACAAAGCGATACTTGGGAAGAAAATCAGCAAAGCAGACATCAATATCAAGATAAGGAAAAACGGTAACGTCCCACGGATGACCTCCATGTAAGGCCGATCAAAAATCGCTATCGCAGTAAAAATGTTACAACCGAATGGAGGTGTTGCCGACCCAATAGCCATTTGCAACGTTACCATCACACCGACCAAGATAGGATCAATTCCTGCGGAAGCAACTATCGGCATAAAGATAGGTGTTAAGATCAATAGAACAACCAATGAGTCCACAAACATGCAACCTACAAAGAAAGTCAGCGCGATAACAAACAGAATGTATTCAGGTGAGGCGTTTTCTAAGTCAAGAGGTGCTAGCAACTCCTGAGGAATTTGCTCAAACGAGATGTACCAAGAGAAGGCCTGCCCCACCCCAACCAGCACAAAGACAACTGCGGTAATCAAACCGGTATTCAGCGCTGCATCGCAGATGTCTTTTACGCCAAGTTTGCGATAGAAAACGCACTCAACAATGATTGCATATAACACAGCAAATGAAGCCGCTTCCGTAGGCGTGACCACGCCAGAATAGATTCCACCGATAATCAAAGCAGGGAAACCAAGAGGAAGAATCGCTTTCTTGATCGCTTCAACACGCTCGGCTGTGTTGGCCTTTTCAACCAAAGATATGGTATCGCTGTGTTTCACACTGTAGGCATAGCTGTATAACGAGAACAGGCTAGCGAGCACTAAGCCCGGACCAATACCAGCAATAAACAACTCCCCAACACCGGCGTTGGCTAAGGTGCCGTAAAGAATCAAGCCGATGCTCGGTGGAATAAGAAACGCGATGTCACTTGCATTGATGATCAACGCCATAACAAAGCTGTCTTTGTAGCCCGCTTGCAGTAACTTCGGACGCATGATTTGGCCGACCGACACGACGGTCGCTTGGGTCGAACCGGAAACAGAACCAAACAAGGTACAACTGATGCACGTCGTAATCGGCAGGCCACCACGCAGGTGTCCAACAAACGCTTGAATCAGGCCAAGTAAATTATAGGCTGTATGTCCACGCGTCATAATATCGGCCGCCAATATAAACATGGGAACGGCAATCAATGCGTTCGGTGAGATGCCCGTGACCATCTGTTGAATCAGCACTCCCGGCTCAACCTGAGAGAAATGAATCAAGCCAATCAAAGCTCCAACCGCTAACGGCACAATCATAGGGAAGCTCAAAAACAGCAAAATCACCATCACAGAGACAAGCGTAAATGTGATGACATAAATATCTAATTCGCCGGCAATAATGTCCGAGAAAAACTGAGCAACATCGTTCATTCGAACTCACCTATTTTTGTGTTTCTATTTTCAATCACGTCAAATGACACGTAGATCTCTTTGTGCAATAAGTTCATCAAGAAGCTCATGCTGTATTGCAATCCGGCAATGAAAAAACCAATTGGAATGATCGCGTATACCCAATACACAGGGAACTGCAAGGCTGGGCTTAACCGATTGATGTCTTTCAGCTCTTTAACGTAAAAGAACGCGTGGTAGGTGAGATAGAACATCAGCATTGCGGTTAATAATGCAATGATGGTTGTGAGAACTTTCTGAGCTCTAGTACTCAATGAATCGTAGACCGCGGTCATACGAATATTTCGACCTTGGCGCACCGCATAGGCGAAGCCGACGAAGGTAACAGAGACAATCAGAAACTGATTGAGCTCTTCCGAGAAAAATAGGCTTTTATTGAAGGCGTAACGACCAATCGCATTGGCAGTCGAGTTGATCATCATCGCGAGAATGGCAGTCATGATCAGAACGCGCTCTAGCTTTTCTGTCGCGACACTTATTTTATGTAGCAGTTCTTTCATAGCAGGCAGTGCTCCATACTTCGTTCAGTGACACGAGTCCATTGCCACTATTTGGAGAAGGTTGGGGGAAGCTATCCGCTGGAATATATAACGGATAGCTATCATCCTTACTAACGCTTTCTATTGCGTTGCTGAAGCAGCCTTCACTTCATCTAGGATATCTTCGAGAATAACTTTCGCACCCTCACGAGCTTCGCTTTGCTGACCTGCTGGGTATGCATTCGCCACTACGTCGTAGTATGTCGTGTGTAGTTTCTGGCTTAGCGTTTTAAAGCGCTCGCGCTCTTCATCCGTCAGCACGACCACTTGCATGTTTGGACGCTCTTTTAAGATCTTGTCCATGTTCTCTTTGTTGATTCGGATCTGATAGTCGTATGCGGCTTGGTCTGCTGCTTTGATGGCTTTATCGACCATGGCTTGTTTCTCTTCAGACAAGCCGTTATACCACTTACTGTTGGTCGAAACGGTACTCACATAAGGTTGCTGACCTGGGAACATTAAGTAGTCTTGAACCTCATGCCACTTCGCGTTATAGATGAAGTAGATAGGGTTAACCATGCTATCGATGGTCTTAAGTTGCAGTGAACCGTACACTTCACCCCAAGACAGAGGAGTAGGCGTTGCACCAAACGCTTTGTAGGTTTCAACAGGGATGGTTGAAGTAAAAGTTCGGATTTTCTGGTTAGCAAAATCTTCAGGTGTACGGATAGGTTTATTGCCGCCCCAAACCATTTCACCTTCAGACATCATCGACAGCAGCTTTAGGTTTACGCTCTCAAACTTAGGTGCCAACTTGTTGTAGATAGTTGGGCTTTCCGTTAACACCTTATGAGTGATTGCTTCATTGGTACCCAGTACATACGGCAAGCTCACCGCCTGAACCTCAGGCACATAAGACCCTAAGTGACCCGCACCTACCGACACAAATTGAATCGTGCCTTTAGCAGCCAACTCTACGATGTCGTTCTCTGTACCCAGTTGACCGTAGTAATAGATGCGAACACGGATGTCGCCATCAGATTCCTTCTTAATCACTTCCGCAAATTTTTGCGCATAGATATCTTGAACGTCTGTTTTGTCCTCTTCTGAAGCAAACTTCCATGTTTCGGCATTAACGCCAAAAACCATGCTCAAACTTAGCAGTGCTACGCCTAATCGTTTCATCCTGTCTTTCCTTTTATTATCCTAATTACACGTTAGCGACCTTGGTCACTTTACGCGCTTCAGTTTTGGCTGTGACGACAATAAACTCCGTTTAAAGTCAGCCATCTGCAGTGCCAAATGCGTCACTGCTGAATCCATATCTCTACTTATTGATTCAAATTGAATTGCTTCTAGTTGGGTCGCTTTTAAATTGATCGTGCTAAACGATCGTTCACTAGCTGAATCCAGTAACTCGCCCCGAGCTTTAATATGCCATCGTTAAAGTCGTATTCAGGGTTATGCAATGCGCAGCCACCGACCGATTCCGTGCCGTTACCCAACAGCACATAACAGCCCGGTTTAACGCGAAGCATACTTGAGAAGTCTTCCGAAATAGTCAGCGGGTCACAGGCGTCATTAACGTTCTCTACACCAAGCACCTTCTGCGCGGCCGCAACCGAGTATTGGGTTTGTTGCTCGCTGTTGATGGTTGGGTAAAAAGTATTGATGAACTCGAAATCGTAAGTCGCGCCCGCAGCCTGACAAATACCTGCCACAATCCTCTCCATACTTTGTTTGATTCGATCGAGAGAAGCTTCAGTGAAGCAACGACAATCACCTTTAATGGTTACTTGGGTCGGAATAACGTTAACTGTGCCATCGGTAATAAACTCGGTCGCAGAGACTACAGCCGTATCGTGAATCGCACTGAGATTACGAGATACTATGGTTTGAAGACCAAGAATGATTTGTGAGCCAACGACTAAAGGATCGACCCCTTGGTGAGGCAGAGCAGCATGCCCACCCACACCATTGATAGTGATCTTAAAGCTACTTTCACTGGCCATTAATGATCCGGGGCGAAGCATCAACTCACCTTCCGCTAAACCGGGGAAGTTATGAACTCCATACACTTCATCAATAGAGAATCGTTCAAATAGGCCATCATCAATCATTGCTTGCGCGCCACAACCGTGCTCTTCATCGGGTTGAAAGATGAAATACACAGTGCCATCGAAGGTTGAGTTCCCTTCCAATAGGTTTTCGGCCAAATAGCTTGCGGCGCCGAGCAGCATTGCGGAGTGACCATCGTGGCCACAAGCATGCATTTTTCCATCATGTTGTGAGCAGTGTGCGAAATTGTTTTGTTCGTGAATATGTAGCGCATCCATATCAGCTCTCAGACCAATGCTCGCGTCACTCGATCCTGAACGAAGTATCCCAACCAATCCTGTTTTACCGATGTTACGCACCACCTCGATACCAAAACTGTGTAACTTGTCAGCGATAAAATCGGAGGTCAGGTTCACATCAAAACCACACTCAGGGAAGCGATGTAAATGTTGACGCCACTCCGTCATGCTTTGAATAAGCAGCGAAGAAAGTTGGTCTGGTTTAATCGAGAAAGTAGATGGCATAGTAGTAGTCCCAAAGCGAAATTCTTTGTATTAACGTAATAATGTGGAGTTAATTTGGCTGCTCTGAATGTAAACGCGAAGCGAGCAGCTTTAATCGAAGGTCGTTACAACGACTGCGGCCTTCGGCAATTATCTGAGGGTGGGTCTAGGTGGTGCTCTAACAGTGCACCAAAACCTTTTATGGGCGAGGGGTAGTTCATCAATTGAAGCGAGTGCCAAGCCAACACTTGATTACTGCTGACAACGGGTTTATCTAGCTCCGCTTCAATGGATTCAAGCATCGAGGCTGCACGCAGTGCCGTGCAAGAGATAAACAGAAGGTCCGCGTCAGGGTCGTAAACTTGTAGTGCGGCATGTTTTATGTCCATTGGATCGATGAACGTCATCGCAGTGTCATCTTCAAAGCCAAAGCCAGCAATGCTCAACACCTCAACGCCTTGCGACTCAAAAAAAGCTGCAACGTCTTGATTCACAGCTTCGGTATAAGGCGTTAATACTGAGATGCGCTTCGCTTGGAATCTTTCAAACGCCTCTAGGGCCGCAGTCACCGGATTCGTTACTGCTGCATTTGGGCAAGATTGATGAATCAGCCGGGTAATTCGTTCACTGCCAATCGCTACCGTGCCTGAGGTGCAGGCGTAAATCACCACATCCAATTCAGTACCTGGAAGGATGGTATCAGCGCAAGCAGCGATTCCTGGCTCCATCTTCCGCAGGTTCTCTATCGTCAAAGGGTTATAGTTTCGAACTCGGCTGGTGAACGATTGCACATCGTCTGGAAACAACATGTTTAAATCACGCTCAATATTGAAATCTGTCGCTAACGCAATCACACCGACGCGTCCTGCTGGTGCCAATTTCTCCAATTCAAACTGTAAAGTAGCAGTTGCAGATTTCATACTTTCCGACTCCTTGAGCTGGCAATATCAACACTCAGCAAATGTTAACGACATGTATCATGCGAACTTCAAGCTCTGTAATTTTGAACTTTACATTTCGTTCACAAGGTTAATAATGCATCGACAACTTTAAGGATTATCATTAAATGAATACCTTATTGTGCGGAAATTCCGCATTTTTATTGCGTTATAGTGATTTTTTGTTCTGAATCCTCTTTAATTAATTTTTGGAGCCAAATACCTTTAACTCGATCACACACTGAAAAAAAGAAACAATATATTTACAAATCAACATTGGGAAGTATGGGTATGACACAACAGCCTGCATTGGTGGTCGACAGTTTCGACAAGAAGATCCTCAACATCGTACAAGACTCAAATAGAGCCACATCAGACAAGATTGCAGAGAAGGTCGGGCTCTCTCCTGCTGCCGTTCAGCGCCGTTTAAAACGTATGAGAGCACAAGGTGTAATTAAGGCTGATGTCTCGGTGATTAACCCAAAAGCGGTCGGTCACGGAATGACGTTTATCGTTCAGGTAACACTTGAACGTGAGCGTGTGGATTTGATGCATAACTTCAAAAAAGAGATGAGTTCGAACCGTTCTGTGCAGCAGTGCTATTACGTCACAGGCAGCTCTGATTTTATCTTAATCGTCACGGCTGCAGATATGGAGGGGTACGATAATTTTACTCGTGAGGCATTCTTCGATAACGCCAATATCAAAAGCTTTCAAACCAATGTGGTGATGGATAACGTCAAGGTCGGGCTGACGATACCGATTGATGAGCAGCGCGATTAGAAAGCAAGGCGTGTCATAGGATGAAGTCAAAAAGAGAAAAAAAAGACGGTATGAAGAAACTTTACATACCGCCAACTTTGGGGCTTACTTTATTATTCGTTGTTCGCAATTCGCTATTAACTGCTAACTATGTACTTATCGTTATTACATTTTATTGTCGATGATTTGTTGGTAGAGGTCCGGGTCAGTTGCCCCTTCAGTACCAATCACTAGCACTCGGCTCTCTTGCGTTAAATTCAGTTTTTCAGCGAAATTTGGTTCTTGTTTAGCGATGATCGCTGCGGCAAATCCTGGAACTGCAGATTCACCACCTTCTATTGACACTTCCGTTTTCTCGCCACTCGCCAACATGCGCATCGCTTGCGGGATCGCCTCTTCACTGAGTGTCATAAAATCATCAGCGCCGTTTTGGAGAATCGTCCATGCCAAGCTCGAAACCTCACCACAGGCAAGTCCAGCCATCAGCGTCTCCAGATCGCCCGTTACCACAATCGGTTTACCCGCTTGAGCACTCTTCTGCAAGCAGTTAGCCTGTTCAGGTTCGACAATTACAAAGCGTGGACGATCAACACCCCACAAATCCCAGAAATAGCCACAGACAGCAGATGCCAAACCACCTACTCCACCCTGCACGAAAACATGAGTTGGGATTTCACCATCAAGTTGCTCGACAATTTCAGCCAGCATCACGGTGTAGCCCAGCGCAACGTCTTTTGGGATTTCCATGTAACCTTCGTAAGAAGTATCCGATACAATCACGCGATTTTTCGCTCGCGCTTCTGAATCAGCTAAACGAACCGATTCATCGTAGTTACCTGTAATACGAACCACTTCGGCACCAAATGCTTCCATCGCTTGCTTACGGCCTTCTGATACGTCACGGTGAATGTAGATAACACAACCACAACCAAACATTTGTGCGCCCCACGCAACCGAGCGACCATGGTTTCCATCTGTCGCGCAACTGACAACGATTTCAGCAACTTCTGATTTCCATTCCCCGTTTAACAATTCACTGATGGTCGGATTCTTTCCATAGCGATTGGCGATCTCAAGCTGAAGCTGACGGGCAACAGCATAAGCACCGCCCAGAGCTTTAAAGCTTTTTAGGCCAAAACGTTGAGATTCATCTTTGTACCAGAATTTGTTTACGCCGATCTCAGCAGAAATCGCGTTCAACTCATGCAAAGGAGTAACGGCATAGCCCGGCCATTGTGAAATATCCTTAATTGCCAGCTCAGAACTCGCAACACTCAAAATTTCAAGTTGCTCATTTGAGTACTCCAATTCAGGGCGTGCTTTAGGGTTCGCATAGTGTGTCAGAGTGCCTGCCAGTAACTGCATAAATGATCGTCCTTATTAGTCATTCACATTGCTCCTTACTACAGCCAAGCCAAAAAGTAGCGGCTTGTAAGGTTTGCGGAGATTAAATTCTATCGGACAAAAAGTGCCTTAATTACGCTTTCTAAATTCAATATCTGAAGGAATTCTTTGTTACCCCACTATAAAATGCAGAATTTAGTCATCCTGAAAATATCGCAATCAAATCTCAATTCACTATAGCAACAATTCGAATTATTGAGCGTGTGTATAGCACTATCCCCCCAAGGAAATAGACGCCACAAAAAAGGTTGATAATGACAAAGCCACTATCAACCTTTAGCAATCGGTGGAGAACGCTCAGTTGTCGTCCATAAACTTACTCAATACGGGTAATGAAACTGTATTTATCAGAATCCGCTTTCGTCATCCAATGTTCACCAGACGCTGGGGCTGAATTTAGGGTAAACATGTAAAAAGCGATCCCTTTGTCTCCCATCACCTTGTTAAAGTAAGTCGCTTGACTGCGATGACTCTCATTAGTGTAAGGAAATTCTTTTGCGGTTTTATCTCCCTCAGCCCAACTGTGTACACCAACCTGCTTATTCTGTTCAATAGCTTTACTGGTGTCTGCACGTTGTAAAATACGTGGGTAGCCCGCTGCGAATAAGTCCGTCCCCCCCGAGAAAACCGAACCTCTTGGAGTCACGATGGTTGTCATCTTATTGCTATGGATCATGCGTCCGGTGTACATGTTAATTTCATCATCGGCACTCCCACCAATATGATTATCGAACTTTAATGTCATATCTCGGCCTTGAGATAACTTCACAATGTCAAACAGCTGAGAATAGGTTGATACGCCTAACGTGGAGTCAATACGCTCACCAACAGCAGACTTATTAAATCTATCTCGGTAGAAAGCTTTAAAAGCGAACGAGGTAGTAATCGTGACTTTGTTATCTTGTAGAGAGCGGGTTAGAACCGTAGAGCCTAGCGTCGTCACGTAATCTAACGCTTCGGTATAGAACTCAAATTCAATAGGCCGTTTTCTATCACTGGTTGTCGTTTGGATTAATGTGGTTTCATTCGACACTGAGCGCTGTGCAGCATTGCAATCAAACTCATCATAGAAATCCCCTTCCTTATAAATGCCACAGGTATCGACTCCAGCATCAGGGAAATACATGTCAATGGTTTGACCTAGTCGGTCGACAAGCCTGATGACTTTCTTCTGCCCGCTAATATCCTCGGCAAACATCACTTTCTCGTACAGCACACCATCGTAATTCAGTGTGAAGGCTTCTTGGAGCTCTTCTCGGTCTTGATACAACTTTCCTAGCTTGGCCGATGAGAACACATAATCGGCTTTGGGTTGAGGTAATTGTTTCTTCATGGTGTTGGAGCCAGAGTGGCATCCAGCTAAAAAGATTAGTGGTAATGCCAATAACGCGCTTCGATAGTACTTCATGCAATGATTCCCCAAACGTAAGATGGGAAAATTCTATTATTTAGCCGTCAAACTATCTGTCTTGAGAATGTAATAGAATGTACAGCGACTGATACCATTCATCAATCTATATCCAGCTCATACAAAGCCAACAAGTTAGACCAGTTACATAGCCTTACATTAGCTTATCTACAGATATATATAATGCCGTCGAAACCAACATTAGCCATATGAAATCAAACACTTACGGCTAAGCCAACTTAAATTTCAGTAAAGGTATTGTATGAAGCGGTCACTATCTTGGACCATTGTTTATCCAATCATAGTCATTGCACTTGTTTGTATTTTGCTCTTCTCCTTAATATCTACCATTATTCTGGAAAATTTTGTTCAAAGAGTATCGATTGAGAACGCGAAGAACTATGTAACAACATTCCATAGCATTCGTAATTACTACGCCTCACATGTGGTTGAAAAGGTGGTCAATAATGAACACTTAGTTGCTGGAACCGCTCACCACGCCCAAGAGAATAGTATTCCCGTACCTGCCACTTTCCTTATCGAAATGCTTGATAATTCTGATAAAGACCTCACCATCACGACGTCGTTTACTAGCCCGTATCCATTCAAAAATCGCCAAGATAGGCTGTTTGATGAGTTTCAAAAACGCGCGTGGGTTGCGATAAACAAAAAGCCCGATGACTTTTATGTAGAGTTTGTAAAAGAGAATAATCAAACACTTGTCCGAGTTGCACGCGCAGACCGCCTGAGTAACGCCAATTGCGTGAACTGCCACAACAGCCACCCAGATTCCCCCAAACATGATTGGAAACTCAACGATGTTCGCGGCCTGCTAGAGGTCACTACTGTCGTTGATGATTGGCTTGAGTACGGTGAGATGATCAACAAGTCGCTGACCCTCATCAGTATCCTAAGTTTTCTTACGGTCATGCTAATCAACTACAAGGTGGCTCGCAGGGTTTCAACACCACTAAAAAACATCACTCGTTCACTTAGCTTGTTAGCTCAAGGCAAAGATGAGAACGTGACGTTATTACCCGCGAACTACTACGAAATATCAGAACTACAGCTGGCATTTTCTGGACTATACGACAAAGAGCAACAGCGTAGAGCCTTAACTAAGAAAATCGAAACGCTCGCTTATTATGATTCGCTCACTAAATTGCCCAATCGCTTAGGCTTCTTACGCTCGCTTGATGATCTGTTAGCAATACAAGAAGAAAATAATCAGCATGTCACTGTATTAATCATTGATATTAAGCGCTTTAGAGATATCAACAACACCCTTGGCTATAAGGCAGGTGATACTATTTTGCTTCACCTATCTAAACGCCTATCTAGCTTCTCAACGATGATTGATCTTCTGTTAGGTCGACTTGATGAGAACAAATTCTGTATTGCCGTACCCGCGAAAGAGCACGATGGTGACAAGGGTGCTGAAGCGTTTTTCGCTATGTTAAGCGATGTGATCTCTAATGAGATTATTATTGATGACAACAAGATAAAACTGGTTGCTAACATTGGTGCGAGCTGCAGCTCTCACGGCGCGCAAACCAGTTCCGAAATGCTGATACAAGCCAACATTGCGCTGTATGTCTCTAAGGAAAGAGGCGAAGGTATCACGGTACGACACCAACCCGAACTGTCTTACGCAGCACTGCAACGTGTAGCGTTAATTAAGGAGATGAACAACGCCATCGAAGAGCGCGAGTTTATCCCTTATTACCAACCTCAGTTTTGTGTCCAGACAAAGCGCATTATCGGGGCTGAGGCACTTATGCGCTGGAAAAAGGCCAACGGTGAGATTGTAAGACCAGATCTATTCATACCTTTGGCTGAGCAGTCGCATTTAATCATTCCAATGGGGGCACATATCTTCGAACAGGCAACGACCGACTGCCACCACTGGCAGAGCCACAAAGAGTTAAGCGGAGTAAAAGTCGCGGTCAATATTTCCAGTATTCAGTTTTCTGCACAGAATATTTTGGAGTTGACGCAACTGATACTCGAAAAAACGGGGCTTTCTCCAGATCTATTGGAATTAGAAGTCACCGAGAGCGCCATGCTAGGTGACGTATCCAAAGTCGTAGCAATGTTGAACGACTTAAAGAGCCTAAAAATCGAAATCGCATTGGATGATTTCGGAACGGGTTATTCATCTCTAAGTTACCTAAAACTGCTGCCGATTGATCGCTTAAAAATCGACCGCGAGTTTGTCAAAGACTTACTGAAAAACACCGATGACCAATCCATTTTGAACATGATATGTAAGCTTGCAAACGAACTCTCTCTTAACGTTCTCGCTGAAGGTGTCGAGGAGAAAGCGCAGCTGGAGTTCTTGAACCAAGCAGGATGCGATGAAGTACAAGGCTTTTATTTTGCCAAACCCATGCCACTAGACAAGTTCATTGAGTTTTCGAAGCACCATAATGCCATGTATCCCGAAAGGTAGACTTAGTTCACCTCACACCTACCGCTTTCCATCTAGTCTATTGAAATAGAACCTCACCATTAAGCCCATTCCAAAGTTGGGCTTAATGGTTGCCAGTCTTACATTTGAACAATGTTTTTTATTTTTGTTATAAATGCCAATTCAGCATTGAACTAACTTATAAAGTGTTTAATCATTCGCATCAGGTATTTTTCGTGAAGCATTCGAACCTAATATGCAACTATGATTACCTAATAAGATAATTGCACTCACGGAATCTCATAAGTTAAACACACGATAAGGCTGATAATGGAATGACAAAACCTAGAATGATCATCGTGGAAGACGATTTAAAGCTTCAAAAAATGTTGCAAGACTACTTTATCGCGCAAGATTTTGACGTCTCGGTACTCGATGATGGCAGCAGTGCTGCACAGACTATCCTCGCGGAACAACCAGACATTGTATTACTGGATCTGATGCTTCCTGTAAGCGACGGACTTACAATCTGCCGACAGACGCGTACACATTACAAAGGTAAAATCCTGATGCTCACTGCTAGCGACGACGACTTTGATCATGTCGCAGGCTTAGAGACAGGGGCTGATGACTATGTCACTAAGCCAATCAAACCAAGAGTTCTGCTTGCAAGAGTTCGTTCATTATTACGCCGCCAAGACACTAATACTGCTTCAGCCGATGACTCAGACAGCCTACAGTTCGATCAACTGGTGTTAAAAAACACTTATAAGAAATGCGAACTGGCAGGTGAAGTGTTGTCACTCACAGACAGTGAATTTGACCTACTTTGGCTATTGGCGAGTAACCCTGATACACCACTATCACGTGACTACTTGACACAAACCTTGCGTGGTATTGAGTATGACGGCATTGATCGAACCATTGACAACAAAGTCGTGCGCCTGAGAAAAATACTGGGTGACGACCATACGCCAGCAGAAAAAATTCAGACCATTCGCGGTAAAGGTTACTTATTTGTTTCCACCGCTTGGCACTAAACTCGCTCAGTACGAGCGTAATGAAAGAGAACGATTATGCGACGTATCTATTTGGAGTCCCTAGTAGGGCTGTTAGTTTGTTTTATGGCAGGTATTATCGCCTATGAAATCTGTGTCTATCAGCTCAATACTGACTACGAATATGTACTGCAAGATTATGAAGCGGCAGCCCACCAACAGCTGATAGAAAACATCGCAAAGAATCAGGGGCTTGAAGCTGCTCATCAAGCCATAAACCAGTTTGTCGAAACCACACGAAATAAACTGGTGATCCTCAGCCCACAAGATGAAATACCAGGCCCCGTTTCACAATTCTTCATTGCTAATCCAGACACCTTTATCTTTCATGATGATGAACGTGACCTATGGTTTCGCTTAGCAAGTAGTGACGACACTTACCACTACCTCCCCAACAGCGAAGCGCTTGTTAGGCAAAAGATAGAGTTGGAAGATGACCTCATTTGGTTGTTCTTTTTAGGGAGCTTTATCTTATATGGCTTGTGCCATGTACTGATCATCTTCCGACGAGTTAAGAAACTTGAATCCGCTACTCTGCGTTTTGCAGAAGGAGATCTTTCGACGCGAGCTGAAACCTCAAGCGGCATCGCGATTGGCTCATTGAACAAGTCCTTCAACCTCATGGCCGATCGAATTCACCGCTTAGTTGAAAGTAATCGCTCACTCACCAATGCGGTCGCTCATGAACTACGCACGCCAATATTTCGTATTCAGTGGCAAGCTGAAATGCTGAAAGACACGCCGTTGAATGAAGAACAAGAGAAAACCATTGAGAGCATTGTTGAAGATACGGAAGAGATGGAAAAGATGGTTGATGAGCTCTTGTATTATGCCAAGCTCGATAGCACTGCTCTCGAAAGCCTTCAGCAGCCATTGGAAATAAACGACTTTCTCGAGCACGCGACGACGCGTTGGAGCAAAGAGACCGCGCTCAGTATTGACCTTTGCTTATCAGAGCACGAGCAATCGATAGTGGCAGACGAAACCCTGCTCAATCGCGCTTTGGATAACCTCGTACGTAATGCAATGAAATTTGCACGCACGCAGATTTCAATTGAAGTAACCAAACACCAAGAGCAGCTGCAAATTGCGGTACATGACGATGGTGATGGCGTTGCAGAAGAACACCGAGCACACCTGTTCGATCCCTTTTATGTTGGCGACAAAGCACGTAACAAAGCTAAGAGCGGTCATGGCTTAGGACTATCTATCGTCCATAAAATCTGCGTCCAACACAATGCAACCGTCCAAGTCGCTCAAAGCCCTAGTTTGAACGGTGCGGTCTTCACCATCACTTTCCCACTCTGTAACGAAGCAGCTGACAAAGCCATACAGTAACGACAAAACACCTCTGGAATAATGTTCACATCGGTTGGGAGGCACTGTCTCCCAATCCATTTATTCGATCTAGATAACCTTGGCACCACTATTAATGGCTTGTCACTTGAGTGCGGCGAAGAACCGCTCCGACGTTCTTTACGAGTCATTAGTGCCAAAGGCAAAGCCTCTAGATCCCATTTATTCTAAAGGTATGTTTATGAAAAAATTATTAGTTGTTTTAGGTATTGTCTCTCTTGCCGGTTGTTCAGGTATTACCCACAACGATGAGGTGTACACTGCGCACGCTGAAAGCTTCAACATCGTAGGCTTCCAAATTCCTGGCAATACACAGGATCGTGCAATGGAACTGGTGCCTGAAGGTGCAAGTGTTGATACCATCCGTTCAACAAACTCTGACACCAGCTCTGCCCTTGGTATCATCAACCGCATTATCGGTATCGACTACGTTCAAGTTGGCGGTAAAAAGCAGTAATTTGCGAGAGCTTACGTAACGTTAAACGCAAGCTAATCCAAGCAAGAATCTTCAAACCAGTGGCATTCGTCGCTGGTTTTTTTGTTCCTGACTTTTTGAGCACTGTGCCAAAAGACGTCTCAAAAATCGCGATACGAAATAAATGACAACTTAAGCAATAAGCGTCTAAAAGATAGAATCTTCGTCAAAATCATTTTTAAAATCACTTAATCGTCGCAAAGTACAACGTACGCATTTCAACCATTTACTCTTCTATCAGCTTGAACTCGATTAATTGAGGCACAGATCAATTCATACAATGGTGTTATTTCACTTCGATAAATAACAGTTAATAAATTCATCATGATTTTATAAAAAAACATATGGGTGCATTCAAAAATAAACAGAAATCATAACTATCTGTAAATACGAGAAATATAATTTTCATGAATAAAAGAGATCGCTGCCATGCTACTAATTAATCCGATCGAATGATGTAAATTCAATGTGATATTTTTGTTATGTTTCCATGGATTTTACATGGAAAGAGAAAAGAACAATGAAAATGAAAAAGCGTTTAGTTGCCGTTGCTATAGCTAGTGCTATGTCTTTATCAGTGCACGCGGGTGAATCCGTTAGCATTAATCAACCGATCAACTTTACAAGCTTCTCTGGGCTAAATACTCAGTTAGGCGTCAGCAATGCTTCAAGCTTCAAAATGGTTAAAGAAGTTAACCTGAAAAAGCGCGGTATCTACAAAGTTAAGATCCAACAAAACATTTGGGGGACGCCGGTTTGGGGACACTACCTAAACGCAACCCAAAGTGTTCAAGGTGGCGCGCTTAAGTCTGTTCAAGGCCGTTACTTGAAAACGACATCTCTAGAGCGCTCCTTCGTCAAGCCATCAATCAATAGCGCTCAAGCGGTTGAATTTGCGAGTAAAGATCTAAAGGCTCAAGGCTTAACGAGTAAGTCTTTAGACAATATCCAGCATGAGTTGTTTATCTATCAAGGTGAGAATAACCAAGGCGTCAGCAAGCAAGGTTCGGATAAAACACGCTTAGTGTACGTTGTGTCTTACCTCCTCAAGGGTGGTGACAAGCCTTCACGACCATTCACTATGCTAGATGCTCACTCGGGTGAAATCATCGACCGTTGGGAAGGTATTGCTCACGCACAGATCGGTACAGGGCCTGGTGGTAACGAAAAAACAGGTATGTACGAATATGGTACGGACTATCACTATCTTGATGTGCAAGAAAACGGTACTCAATGTGTGATGGAGTCGGACAACGTTGTCACGGTTGACCTAAATGGCGCAACAGATGGCGATACTGTTTACAGTTACGAATGCCCTCGCAACGAACACAAAGAAGTAAACGGTGCCTATTCTCCATTAAACGATGCCCACTACTTCGGCAACGTTGTCTTCGATATGTACAAAAACTGGTTCGATACTGCACCACTTTCTTTCAAACTCATGATGCGTGTTCACTACGGCTCAAACTACGAGAACGCATTCTGGGATGGTAAGGCAATGACATTTGGCGATGGTGAAAGCTTCTTCTACCCGCTTGTTAGCCTTGACGTATCAGCACACGAAGTCAGCCACGGTTTCACTGAGCAAAACTCAGGTCTGATCTACGCAAACCAATCTGGCGGTATGAATGAAGCCTTCTCAGACATCGCTGGTGAAGCTGCAGAATACTACATGAAAGGCACCAACGACTGGATGGTCGGTCGTAATATCTTCAAAGGTGACGGTGCTCTACGTTACATGGATGACCCATCACGTGACGGTTCATCAATCAACAACGCATCGGAATACTACGATGGCTTGAACGTGCACTACAGCTCAGGTGTATTCAACAAGGCCTTTTACCACCTTGCAACGACACAAGGTTGGGACACAAAGAAAGCGTTCGAGTTGTTCGTATTGGCTAACCAGATCTACTGGTCGGAAAACAGTGATTTCTGGCAAGGTGCTTGTGGCGTGAAAAGCTCAGCGACCGATCTTGGCTACAATACCGATGACGTAGTTTCTGCATTCGCATTGGTAGGAGTGACGCCATGTGATGAGCCGCCACTACCGCCAGAGCCTGAATATCAGCGTCTAGAAAATGGGGTTGAAGCACCAGTGGCTGGTGAAACAGGTTCCAAGACTTACTTTGATATCGAAGTACCCGCAGGCCAAGACAAACTAACGATTGATCTGGCTGTCTCTACGGGTGATCCAGATATGTATGTCGGTCTCGATTATGCACCAAGCCCACAAGAGAACATCTGTAAGAGTGAAAGCGTGACCAATGAAATTTGTGTCATCGAGAACCCAACAGCAGGTCGCTACACCGTTAACATTCTGGGCTACTCAGATTACACAGGTGCCAACCTGAAAGCGTCGTATGAAGCAGGCAGCACTAACGTACCACCTGTAGCTTCATTTGAGCACTCTGTGGTTGGTAAAGAAGTCGAACTTCGCAGCACCAGCTCAGATAGCGACGGCCAAATCGTCTCTTACCAATGGAACCTTGGTGATGGCAACACGCAAACGGGTGAAGTAACTCGCTACACCTACGCTGAAGCGGGCGACTACGTAGTAACACTGACCGTAACTGACGACGCTGGCGTTGCAACATCAACAAGCAAATCGATCACGATTGAAGGTGACTCTGCGGAAGGTTTCCCACTAAAACTGAAGTTCGGTAACAAAAATCCGAATGGTAAAGCTCGCGTCAAGCTGGCATGGGATTACGACACTAACGATTACTTCGTGATTAAGCGTAATGGCAAAAATGTTGGTGCAACAGACTTCAACTCATACGTCGATAAGTTCCGTCACAACGGCACAGTAGATGTGGAGTACCAAGTGTGTACCTCAAGCGATGTTTGTTCAGAAACCAAACACTACCGTTTCATCAAAACACAATAATCGATAGTTAATTCAGGGCTCCGAAAGGGGCCCTTTGACTATATGGGTAATGAAAACCCTCATAGCTAAAGCAATAAGAAAAACAACAATATAAACGATAGAAAGGACATCAAATGGCTATTCAAAAAAGTATTCTCACGGTGGCTCTATTTGGCAGCGCAACGGCTTACGCATCCCTGGGGATTACATCGCCAGAAAGCTCAGAAGTTTGGATCACCACCGATGCTGACGCTCAGCACCTGATAGTGGAACACGGCGCAACGGTTTACACAGCAGTAAACGGAAACAAGCACTCCATCGTTGCAAAAATCAACGCAAAACAATTAGCTAAACTGTCTAGCCATATGCATGAAGAGACTCACCGTTGTGGCGGCTACATGGTGCACGAAGACAAAGCAAGCGCGCTAAAAGCTTCAGCAATGCCACTAACAATGAGCACCTTCGAAAAACCGGTGATCAGCCATCAAGAGACAGTGAATGATTTACTCGCTCAGGTTGAGCCAAGCAACATGGTTACGACCATCGAAAATCTAACCAACTTCACCAACCGTTTTTATACCACTTCCACGGGTGTTGCTGCTTCAGATTGGCTGCTAGAGCGTTGGAAAAGGGAAATCAAAGATGTGCCATACGCTTCAGCACGCCAAATCACGCACGCAGAGTATCCGCAAAAGTCTGTCGAAGTCACCTTACTTGGCGCGAAGTATCCAGAAGAGATCGTTGTCGTTGGCGGACACCTCGACTCAACGGTTGGTTCTTGGACGAGTGAAGGCACAATCTCTCCAGGAGCAGACGATGATGCGTCGGGGATTGCTACGGTTACTGAATCTCTGCGTTTGATGATAGCTAGTGGTATTCAGCCAGACAAAACCATCAAGTTCTATGGCTATGCGGCGGAAGAAGTAGGACTACGTGGTTCACAAGATGTTGCTAATGCACTTAGAGACGAACAAGCAAATGTTGTCTCTGTACTTCAGTTGGACATGACTAACTACAATGGCTCGGCGCACGATATCACCTTCATCACCGACTACACTGATAGCAACCTAACGGCTTACCTAAGTGAGTTGATTGACACCTATGCTAGCGACATCAGTTACAGTTTCGACCGTTGTGGTTATGCCTGTTCCGATCACGCCTCATGGCACAACGTCGGCTACCCAGCAGCTATGCCGTTCGAGAGCATGTTCAACGATTACAACCCTAGCATCCACACTCAGCATGATACGATTGAGAACTCAGACCCGACTGCAACCCATGCCTCAAAGTTCGCTAAGTTGGCGATTGCTTATCTCGTGGAAACTAGTCTGGATTCACCTGTTGCAGGTCCAACAGAGCTTCAATATGACATCCCTGTTGAAGGACTATCCGCAGGCTACGGTGACGAGCAATTCTTTACCGTAACGACGGAATATGCAGGGAAATTGACCGTAACCATAACGGGGCCTCGCAGTGGCGATGCCGACTTATACGTCAAATATAACGGTGTGGTATCGAAAGCGAACTTTGACTGCCGCCCGTACCAGAATAGCAGCAACGAACAATGTGTATTGGACAAACCTGCGGGTGAATTCAGCATCATGGTGCGCGGCTATCGCAACTTCAGCGATGTCTCTATCGTCGCTAACTTTGTTCCTGATTGGTTGTAAGGTCGGTTGATTACTAACTAATCAACAACCCGAAAAACACTGCAAAAACTAAAAACCCGCGAGTTCAATCCTAAATAGAATTGAGCTCGCGGGTTTCTTATTCTCTCCAGAGGAAAGTTCGAACAATGACCTTAAACGATCATCACGCCGTCTTTTTCATCACCTTAGTACAAATATACTCACCAATAGGCATCGCTGAAGTCGCCGCTGGCGATGGTGCATTGCACACATGCAAGCTTCTTGGGCTTTCCGCAAACAGGAAGTCATGAACCAAGGTGCCATCTTTGAGTACCGCTTGAGCACGAATACCTGCCGGGTAAGGTTTAAAGTCAGACACCGTGATACTCGGGCAGTACTTATTAACCAACCTTAGATAGCCCGGCTTCCACCACGAGTTTTTGAACTCTATCAAACCGGTTTTTAGGTGCTTAACCGTCACCTTCCAAAAACCAGTAAAGCTCAGCATCTGCAAGGTATCCTTAATGCTAAAGTTCAGCCTACCGTAACCTTCTCGTTTCCACCCTTGAACCGCGTTGGGTCCTACCGTTACCGAGCCATCAATCATGCGTGTTAAATGTACGCCGAGGAAAGGCAGTTCAGGGTCAGGGATCGGATAGATAAGGTGATTCACCACTTGGTTATGTTTAGCATCAAGCTGATAGTATTCACCGCGATAAGGGACGATTTGGAAGTCAGTTTCAATACCGAGCATCTTAGTCATTCTGTCCGCCATTAAGCCTGAACAAGTGATCAAGAATCGACTGTTCAACTGCAAGGTCTGCCCATCCACTTTGCAGGTCAATTGCACCTCGTCGTCTTGTTCGTCCGCTAGGATAACTTCAGTGCCCAAGCTCAACTCCCCGCCCGCCTCAACAAACTGCTGAGCCATCACTTCGGTGACTTTTTTGTAGTCAACGATACTGGTAGTTTTGACGTAAATCGCCCCTAAGCCTGTGATGTTCGGCTCGGCCAGTTTGAGCTGCGCTTGATCCAACAAATCGACATCAATATCGTTATCGTGGCAGCGCTGATAGAGCGCGTTCATGCGCTCAACTTCTTGCTCATTGGTCGCAACCAATAACTTGCCGCAGTTTTCGACGGGGATATCATGTTGGCGACAAAACGCGGTGGTGCGCTCTACGCCGCGCTTACAGAAATCCGCTTTCAAGCTACCCGGAGCGTAGTAAACACCAGCGTGAATCACACCACTGTTGTGACCCGTTTGATGCTGCGCAAAGCCACGTTCCTTTTCAACTAAAAGGATACTTTTATCAGGGTGAGCTTGTTTCAGTTGCCATGCCGTCGACACGCCAACAATGCCACCACCAACGATAATATAGTCGTATATTGAGTTCATAATGTTCCTACATTCAGTCCTTTAAATTATAGGGAAGAAGCGACAGTGCCAGGCTCGGTTTGAGACAAAGACTCTTGCTCTTCATCCGACTGCTTTTTCACTTGATTGATATCGTACTTACGACCGCTGTAGACGAAGATAGCAACAAACAGTGCTACACCGACCAAGCGAATCACAATTGACACATCAGGCCAAACCAAAGCCACACCCAAGGCAATCAATACTGCGCGCAACACAAGATTGATTTCGCTCTCGAGGTAACCTTCAATCGCTGCAATAAATGCATAAGTGCCAATAATAGCAAAGCCGCCAGTCACTAAAACCGAGGTCACATCCCAACTTACCAAGTTGGTGTAAGCGATAAGCAGTGGCACCAAGTACAAGCCTTTGGCGATCTTCCATGCCATTAAGCCCGTTCTCATTGGCGGCGTTTTAGCAATCGTCGCTGCCGCAAAGGCGGTTAAACAAACCGGTGGCGTCACGTTGCTGTCTTGCGATAACCAAAAAATAATCAAGTGTGCAGAGAGCAGCGCAAGGCTGATCGCTTCTAAGCCTAAACTTTGCTCAAGCAGGGTTTCGACAAAATCAGCGGGCACTAACGCAATCAGTTCTTTTGCGGTTTCCAGAGCCATAGGTGCGTTAAGCAGTTCCAGCTTTTCTGGTGCTGCCAACATGAAAATTGCTTTCGCCTGCTCTGGTAATTGACCCGAAACCAACAGGTCAAGCAGCTGGCTTTCAGCAATCAACTTGTACAAGGCTGGAGCAGACAGAGTGCCCAACACGATATAAGCCGCGGTGACTGGCAAGCCCATACCGAGAATCAAAGATGCTAGCGCGATCAAGGCAATCATCACCAACAAGTCACCATTGGCCCAGCTATTGATCATCAATGAGAAGGTATTACCAATGCCCGTGGTGCTGATCACGTTGATCACCAAACCAATGCCCACTAGCAATACAGCTGTGGTTGCCATGTTTTTTGCGCCTTGAGAAAGCGCTTCGATGATCGCCTTTGGTCCCATTTTATGATTTTTAGAGAACCAGGAAGCGACAACTACCGAGATGATTGAGATACCCGCAGCGTACGTCGGCGTAAAGCCTTGCACCAACAGAGTCACCAGCACTGCAAGAGGGATAAGGTTATGCCAACCAGACAAGAGTACTTTTAATAGAGGCTCACAACCTGAAGAGACTTTTTGTACACCGCTACGCTTCGCTTCAATACGCACGAAAAATGCCACTGACAAGAAGTAGATAAGCGCTGGCAAGAAAGAAACCGCAATGATGTCGACATAAGGGATCTGTGTGTAAGACGCCATGATAAAGGCACCAGCCCCCATCACAGGTGGCATCAACTGCCCACCCGTTGATGCCGCCGCTTCAACACCTGCCGCAAAACGCGAAGGGAAGCCTGCTTTTTGCATCAGAGGAATACTGATAACGCCCGTCGACACCGTATTAGCCACGCTCGAACCGGACACTGAACCCATCAAACCAGAGCCAATCACCGCAATAAAACCTGGACCACCGATCACTTTGCCCGCCGCCGCGCGAGAGACATCAATGATGTAGTCACCGACGCCCGAGCGCACTAAGAAAGCGCCAAATAAGATGAACATGAATACGAAGGTCCAGCTAATTCTAGAGATAGAGCCAAACATACCTTCCGATGAATAAAAGCTTCGGTAGAGTAGTGTCTCAAGGCTCAAACCAGGAAAGTGGAAGATGCCGCTAGTCCATTGTCCCCACACCACTACGTAGCTCAAACACACCAGAATGAGTACAGGAATAAACCAGCCCATGGTACGACGAATCAGCTCAATGACGATAGCAATCGCCAAGATAGAGAAGAACCAATCACTGGCGATAAACTTCACGCCTCGTTCATAAAGGGCATCTTCTGCAAAGGGGATATAGATAAGGCAAGCCAATGCTGCCAATGCGATCCCGATATCGACCGCCAGCGCTACCTTGCTCTTTTTCAATGATATATGAGCGGGATACCAAAGCGCACAAATGATCGCGAAACCAGCAAAGTGAGTCGCAGAGATCCAAAGCTCCGGTAAGGTAGATAAGGTATTAAACCAAATGTGTAATAGGGAGAGGATCACACCCATGGTTGTTATCGCTTTGCCTACCCACGGAAAATCCGTTCGGGTCGGCAATTCAAATTTTTTCAGTTCCTGCTGCAGCGAATCGCTCATAGAAAACTCCTGCTCTCCACAGCAAAATGCGCAGAGAAAATCCATAAAGTAAGTAGGTGCACGAACCCATTCACAATGTGAACGCGCACCTAGCAGTTAAGCCATTAAAGATGGGGGGATCGACTAAAACAGTGAGTCGACGAAAGCCGTTAGTTAACAACCAACTCAGAAGGAAGCTCGATGCCCACTTCTTTGTAGTAACGCGCTGCGCCCGGGTGAAGTGGAACAGGCAGACCTGCAATCCCTTTCTCAAGCGCCATGGCTTTGGTTGCTTTGTGGATACCTTGTAGGAAAGGTAGGTTTTCATAGATAGCTTTGGTTAGTTGGTAGACATCTTCTTCTGAGATATCTTCACGAACCGCTAGGAAGTTAGGTTGAGCGATTGTGGTGATCGGCTTATCAACACCTGGGTAGGTATTGGCAGGGATCTCGTACTTGGTCCAGATGTTGTAATCGCCATTCGCTTGTTTGATCTGTTCATCGGTAAACGACAGGATTTGAATATCTTCACCTAGAGCTGCAAAAGCTTGGGTTACCGCGCCCACAGGTACACCCGCTGGGGTGTTCATGCCATCAATCGTGCCATTTTGTAGCGCACTAGCACTGCCACCGTAACCCATAAAGGCGAGTTTAAATTGTTCTGGGTTTACTGATAGACCCTGCATGATCTGACGACCTGAGTTCTCTGTACCTGAGTTTTTCTTACCGATCGAAAATTTCTTGCCGTTGAGGTTTTCTAAATCGCTCATGGTGCCGGTTTCTGTCAATTCTGAGCGTACAATAAAGTGCTCCACATTTTGCCAAAGCATAGAGACAGAGCGCAGCTGAGTTTGGCTACCCGATTTTTCGTATGGCCCTAGTCCCTGCCAAGCCCACGCGCCGTACAAGCCTTGCAAGATAGCGAACTGGGCTTCATTTTCATTAAGCAGTTTTACATTCTCGCCCGACCCGGCAGAACTGATAGCCGCCAAAGAAAAGTGCTGCTTTGGCGCAAGCTTAACTTTACTCAATGTCGCCAACGCCACGCCTACTGGGTAGTAAGTCCCACCAGTTGAAGCGGTCGCCAAGATGTAGCTGCGCTCTTCTTGAGCAGAGGCGTTGCTGATAAGGCCAATGGATGCCATTGCGATTGCTAAAGTTTTAACTAGCTTGTTGTATTTCATTGTTACTCTCCATGTAGAGTTATTCACGTTATATTTTTGTTAACAACAATCGCTAGATAGCAAATGCAATGCCAAAACTTAACTTTATGTTTTTATTAAAATTTATTTATATCACCATTTAAAGTGAGCTAATTGTTGCTTATTTGATAGTGAATGAATGAGCCATTTTTTGCTTATCCAAAACAACCATTAACATCTGTGCAGAAGTAGCTAGCTCACACTGTGACCTATTTATGTGATCAATATTTATAAAGTGCCAAATATGAGGTGAGCCATTTCTTGCTTATTGGCTCAGAGTAACCCTTAGCTCTAGCCGTCATTTATGAATCGACATAATCGCTTCGGTTTAACGCATAGCGCACCATCTTTTGATTCAACGTTCGACGAGGTAAATCTAAATCTTGCATCACGTCATTGATGCGCCCTTGATAACGCACCAGCGCATCGTGAATCACTTTACGTTCGAAACTCTGCACCTGCACCGCTAACGGAATTCCCGCGGTGGCAGATTCCGTTACCGAATTGGGGCGACACGCCAATATATCCCCAACAGTTAGGCTTTCATCCAACGCAAAACGAATCGCGACATTGCGCAGCTCACGCACATTACCCGGCCATGCATAAGACAATAAGGCGTGGCGATCGGCCTCGCTGGCAACCCGAGTTTCACTGTTCGCTTCTTGAGTAAAGTGTTCAAAAAGGATCAAAGCGTCATCTTCACGCTCACTAAGTGGCGGCAAGTGCAGTTGGGCAACGTTCAAGCGATAGAACAGATCTTGGCGAAAGTCAGGATGATTCAATAAGTCACATTTCGAGGCAGAGACTACCCTCAAGTCAACGTGTTGCTGCTGGTTACCCCCCACACGCTCAACGACATTGTCTTGTAAAGTTCGCAGCACCTTGACCTGCATAGACAAAGGCATGCTCTCTATTTCATCAAGGAAGACCGTGCCTTTATCAGCAAACTCAAGCTTACCAATGCGTCGCTTTGCTGCTCCAGTGAAGGCTCCAGCTTCATGCCCAAACAGTTCACTCTCAAACAAATTTTCAGGAATGGCACCACAGTTAAGCGGCACAAAAGGGTGTCTTTTACGTTCGCTAAACTCATGCAAGCAAGAAGCGACTAACTCCTTACCACAGCCAGTTTCACCATAAATGATCACATTAGTGTCTATGGAAGCAACCTTCTGTATTTGTTCGCGCAGTTCGCACATCACCTTGCTGCGACCAATCAGAACCTGCTCAATACCCTTTAGGTTATTTAAGTAGCTTTGACGGTTAACTCTATCTTGGCTGCTTTGGTACTTCTCGACCGCTTCAGAAACGGTTTGGGAAAGACGTTCAGGGTCAAACGGCTTTTCGATGAAATCATAGGCGCCTTGATGTAACGCCTTCACCGCCATATCAACATCACCATGCCCGGTGATCAAAATAACAGGGACTTCTGGAACCAAACTCTTAAATCTTCCAAGCAGCTCCACCCCATCAATATCGGGCAAACGCACGTCACTAATGATGGTGTGAAAGTCCCCCTGTTTGACTGCATTTAACGCATCTTGCCCAACCTCAAACGCAGTGACATCGAAGCCAGCCAACTGTAACCACTGGCTGGTTGCTTGACGCACAATCGCATCATCTTCAATCAAAGCTATACGTTGCATGGCCTATTCCTAACACTTGAACCGAATATGCCGCCCACGGTATTCAAAAACGGTGCTGACGAAAAGGAGCTAGCTCCCACTTTGAGTAACACCCCTTTAACAGTTTTGTGATGTTTGTTAGCTTCAACTTGTTTCACTCTTTAATGGTTCAAAAAGCAAGCAGAAACCTATTTAAACGACTAATTTAAAAGGATTTAATCAAGAATGATAAACAACAATCGATATTGGTTATTCCTGTTTGCCTGTTTAATCATTGGTTTAGTACAGGTCACCACCAAGAATGGAATCAGCCAATGGAAGCTTGAGCAAGCGCAGCGCTATGCTGAGCAGCGCTTCCTTGGCTACATAGCTGAAGCAAGGCGAACCCTAAAACGTTTCTATTATCTCCCCTACCTAGTCACCAATGATGAAACCACGGTTCGTTTTATCGATGGCGAAAACCACCTTGAAAAGCGTATCAAAAAACAACTTATTCAATTAGACAAAGCAGCGAATACCAAAGGTTGGTACCTACTCTCCCACAAAGGCGATTTGCTAGTATCGAGTGTGGAAAGCAGCCAACTCAGCCGTAAAAACGCCAACACGATAGTGTCTAAGATCCACCAGCAAGGTGGGGCGATTTCAGTAGTAACCAAAAGCAAAGGCGTCACCCCTGATTACTTTATTGCCGCTCCGGTGTATCGAGCCTCTGATGTAGTGGGCATTGTTGCGGTGCAAATTGACTTATCGCTACTGACTGATCAATGGTTTGCCGATGGCGAAGCAATCCTGTTCCAGAACCCTCGCGATCAGTTCTTTCTCTCGAGTGACAATAGATTGAGTGCTGACTGGTTTAACGACACCTTCAATTCGCAGCCTACGGCCACCAAACGCGAGTTGTACGACCAAACCCACATTCGCGTTTGGCGACTCCAAGGTAAGGATTACCTAATTCAGTCCATCAAGTTAGATGACCTCAACTGGCGTTTAACCTACCTCACCCCATTAACTAGCCTCAATCAAACCACTAACTGGATAAGTTGGAGCGTGGCGGTGGGCTGTCTTTTCATCATGCTATTGCTGGTCATTCTCTATCAAAGACGCCAGAAAAAACTCAGCAACCTACGAATCCAAAAGCTAATTGAAGAGTCTGAAAAACGGTTGTCTGGAATGATCAACAAGACACACGTTGGACTTGTGCTGATCGATAAACACGGTCACATCCACGACATTAATTTGATGGCGAAAAACTACTTCTGCCTATCCGATTCGATGATCAGCAACATCAAAGCATGGCAACTTTTTGAGGCCGGTAACCCGAACTCAACCACTTTGCAGTTGTTGAAGAACTTAGAACAACATCAGGAGTTGGCCGAGATCACTAGTGTTGAAACCATGGCAAGACGCAGCGATGGCAGCTACTTCCCGGTGTTGTTCTCTATTAGCCCCTTTCCTTGGCATGCTACTACCTATTACCTATGTACTGTGATTGACATCAGTAAACGTAAGAAAGCGGAGATCGCGGTACAGGAAGCAAATAAAACACTTCAGCTGAGGGTAGAAGAGCGAACGCAAGACCTAAAAGACGCTCAACAAGAGTTGGTAGAATCAAGCAAACTTGCCGCATTGGGGCGTATGTCGAGCGCGATTACTCATGAACTCAATCAACCGCTTACAGGCCTAAAAACCTTGCTTTCAAGTAATCAATTACTGATGGAGAGAGGCGAGACTAAGATGTTGAAAGCGAACATGGATCTGGTAATGAGCCTGATCGACAGAATGGCCAACATGACGAGTCAGTTAAAGTCCTTCGCCTTTCAAAGATTGGAAAAACCTTATCCGGTTTCACTAACAGACGCACTTCAAGAAACCCTACGCATTCACCAAGCCGCGTTAGAACGTGTCGATATTCGAGTACGTGTCGCCTCTAATGTTTCAATGGTGATGGGCGAAGAAGCACGACTTAGACAAGTGATTGGGAATCTCTTAAGCAATGCTATCGATGCTACGCAAAATCAGAAACCAGCGACCATTGTTATCAGTGTTCATACCGAACAAGAGCGTGTGATCATCAAGGTGCAAGATAACGGTTGTGGCGTATCCGAAGACCAACTAGAAACCATTTTCGAACCCTTTCACACCAACAAAAAAATGGGCGAAGGGCTCGGGCTCGGACTCGCCATCACCGCCAACAATGTACGCGATATGCAAGGCTATCTAATTGCTAAGAACAACCCTGAACAAGGAATGACGTTCACACTAACGCTTAAAAGTGCCGATAGTGAGTAATCGCTTACATAACATCTTAGACACATACTCTATTTGAATTCTGGAACAAAAAAACCGCCCATAGAGGGCGGTTTGGAGAGTTTATTAGCGTGTGACTTATTCTCTCTCGCTTACTTACTCAGCTGCTTGAGCAGTAACTCCGTTGGACGAACAATCGCAATGATCGATTCATCGTAGATCTTCGCAGCATCAGATAGGATAGCTTGATAGGCATTCGCGTCTGCTTCTCGAACTTGCTCACCCGCTTTCACTTTAGCAATCAAGGTTAACGCCAGATCGGCAACTTCGACCGTTTTATCTGCCACCACCACAGTCTCTACCGAAGAGACGTTAGCAGCAAAGATAGTTTCAGCGGCAAGTGCAGCCGATTTTGCTTGCTGATAATGCTCTGTAAGTTGCTCCAACGCCTGTTGATTGCCTGTCGCAACTTCGTTAACCAAGTCTTGCATCTCATACACCGCATAGCTTTCTACTGGCAGCGCATCAACAAAGCGGTTTAGGCGCTCGTATTGACTGTACAAAGTGCCTTTAGGCTCTGTTGAGTTCCATTTCTCCCAGTTACGAGCATAGTATTGTGCTGGCTCGGTATACTTTGAAAGAATACGAAGATCTTGGATATCTTGGCCTCTGGCAATACGCTTCAGCAACATATCAGCATCCGCGTGGTGACGCAGACCTACTGAGATTTCCGACCATGTATCCATCGCTTTCATGCGCTTGTACATGCTGCGCTCATCGGTCAGTTCAGCATCCGACCAGAAACGTTCTGCAATCGCGTAGCTACGAGGCCATAGGTAGTTTTCTACCGTGAGGCTGTCTTTGTTCTCAAGCCATATCGTAATCTCACCACCTAGAATCAACTCTTTTTCTTTGTCGGTAAGCTCTGCAGGGTAACCACCATTAGGCTCAGGGATTACACTACCTTCAATATCGCTACTCGCAATCACTTCACCTGTGGTTGGCCAGCGCACGTTACCAATCAATTGGTAGCTGCCCTCTGAGAATCCATTTGGATTTAGGTTCAGGTTAAACTCAGTGTAAGACATGAAGTTATCAAAGTGACCGACAAAAGTTTTGCCCGGCACATAATCAAGGATGTAGATCTCTTCACGAGACTTACCGTTGTAATCACTGAACGCGCGGAAAGTACCGTCTTTTGCTTCAATGATAGTCAGCGTTCCCTTACGTGGGCTGCCTTTAGAGCGAGGCTTTTGCCATTGGTAAGTCACGAACTTCTCGCTGCTGTGAAGCTTATCATCAACTGTGATGCCGGTTGGCATTGGGTCATTGCGGTAGTGGTAGCTCGTAGGCTGAGGCTGGTCTAGGTAGTAGCCGGTAGACAGGATACCTGGGTAACCCTCTTGCGCTGCACGGCCGATACTGTCGTGACCTTGCCAGCTTTGAATCACGATAGAAGTTGGCAGATCTTTATGCCAAATCTCATCCCAACCCGTCATCTTCTTACCGCGCTCTTCCAGCATCTTCTCAACTTTTACGTTGAGGTAAGACTGCAAACCGCGTTCGCCATCAATACCGTTCTCTTCGATGAACTTCTGATGCTTTTCGCTGTTGATCCATTGAGAGTAATTTGGCTCGTCACCACCAATGTGGAAGTACTCATCTGGGAACAACTCGGTCACTTCATCAAACACATCACCCAGCATTTCATAAAGCTCTGGGTTTAGAGGGTCCATCAATGGCTCAAACACACCCCAGCCACGCTCTTGGTCATAACTTTGGCCTTCACCACCCGACATTAAGCGTGGGTAAGCATGCGCCACAGCAGAAGAGTGTCCCGGTAGTGAGACTTCAGGAATCACACGAATACCAAGGTTACGAGCGTACTCGACTAGGTAACGAACTTGGTCTTTGGTGTAGTAATCACCATCGGTGGTTTCTGACCATAGGCGCGGCCAAGATTCCGTTTGAATGCGGATACCTTGGTCATCCCAGAAGTGCCAATGGAAGACGTTCATTTTCGCAGAAGCCATCGCATCTAGCTGACGAATCAACACATCAAATTCAATAAAGTGACGAGAGGTATCGTAGGAAACACCACGCCAACGGAAGCGAGGTTCATCAACAATCGTAACGGCAGGAATGTGGTAGCCAGTCGCTGTTGTTTCAACGAGCTGTAAAAGGGTTTCAATACCATGAATAGCGCCATAAGGACTTGGGGCGCTCAGCGTGATTTGTTCACCTTGAGTGGTAATCTTATAAGACTCTTCTGAGTCGATGTTCTGAATTTCAGACTTTGGAGCTGCGTCAATATCAATGATCAGGTTTGCTTCGTCTGCGCTATCAACCTGCCAATTCAGAATCGGGATACCGGTTTGGCGTACCAAACGATCGACAAAGCGTTTCGCCGTGTACTCAACACGATCAGAATTATAGCCTTTGATGTAAACCTTGAAGTTACCGTCGACCTTTACTTGCCCAGCTTGTAGTTCAACCGTTTGTGGGTAGGGCATTAAGTTAAGATCGGTATTCGGAGCCATTGCTAACGCCATTGGGGACACTACTGAACCTGAAATCAATAGAGACAATATAGTTTTTTTCATTATTAGTTTTCCTATATAACGGGGGTTCTGTTTTGTTTATCGGAGGCGATTCACAAAACAGAACCATCAGCCACTGCTGCTGTTTGTCGTCAATTCAAAACAAATGAGCTATTTAGCTTACTGCTATTTAATCAATAGCTATTTAAACGATGGCTACTTAACCAGCTCAACAGCTTCACGAACCAGCACGGCAATCTCGTCCCACTGCTCGTTTTCGATCATCTTTGGAGAAACCATCCACGTGCCACCACAGCACACCACGCGATCAACGGCTAAGTAATCATTCACGTTGTGCTTGCCGATACCACCTGTAGGCATTAGTGACACATCAACGTATGGCGCTAGCAAAGATTTCACCATGTTGATGCCGCCAGACGCTTCTGCTGGGAAGAACTTCAAGAAGTTAAGACCAAGTTCAAGCGCTTGCTCTACTTGGCTTGGGTTATTTACGCCAGGAACGATTGGCATGCCGATCTCTTGGCAACGTTTAACCGTGTTTGGATTCAAACCTGGCGCTACGATGAACTCACTGCCCGCCTCTTTCGCAAGATCGATCTGCTCAGGGGTTAATACTGTGCCAGCACCGATACACATCTCTGGGTAGGCATCACGCATCGCACGAATCGAATCCGCTGCCGCTTCGGTACGGAACGTCACTTCTGCTACTGGCAGGCCGTTTTCTACTAACACTTTTGCTAGTGGAATCGCGTGTTCCACCTTGTTGATTTGAATAACAGGGATAACTTTGAATTGCTTAAGTGTATTGATCATTTCTTGAGACATAATAATTTCGCTTTATCTTTCTATTTTTTGATTAAGTGGTTCATAGCGCTTACCGGGATAATGGCGCCTGAATATTGAATAACGGTAGAAGCCAGTTGGTGGCCGAGTTCAGCGGCTTCGGTAGCACTCTCGCCCGTTAAGCGTGCAGCTAAGTAACCCGCCGCAAAAGAGTCACCAGCAGCGCATGTATCAACAACGTTCGCAACAGCTGTCGCTGATACGTAGCTTTCTACTACCTTGCCGCTTTCTACCTGAACAATTTTGCATGGTTCACAGCCACGTTTGATAACGATCTCTTGGCAGCCCAAGCGAAGGCAGCGTTGTTGAACGCTCTCAGAGTTACCCCAAACCAGTAGGTCGTCGTCTTCAGTTATCAACGCGATGTCTACCAATGGCAATAACTTGGCGTACCAATGTTGAGCTTGGTCAGTCGTCCAAAGCTGTGGGCGATAGTTGTTATCGAAAATCAGCTTACCGCCTTGGTTTGAGAACACGCCAATGACTTTCAACAGGCGTTCACGTGAGGTGTCATCTAAAATCGCGATACTGATGCCACTGATGTAAACCGCGTCGACTTGTTTCTCTGTCAGCGCGATTTCAAGCTTATTCAGATCATTCGCTTGGAAATAAGATTTAACTGCCGCGTCGTTGCGCCAGTAATGAAAGTGTCGTTCACCAGTATCATCGGTTTCGACCATGTAGAGACCTGGAAGCTTGTTCGCAATGCGCTCTACGAAATTGGTTTGAATACCTTCTAACTGCCAGCTATCAATCATATTTTGAGACAGTTCATCGCCACCAAGACCTGTCGCGTAATGCACTGATAGGTCTTTGTTTTGAGTTAAGCGAGAAAGGTAAAGCGCGGTATTTAGCGTGTCACCGCCAAACTTTTTGGTTAATGGAGAGCCGCTGATTTCGACCATACATTCGCCAAAAAAAGCAATATTGTAGTGTGAAGATGTCGACATAGCCGATCCTAAAATAGAGAGATATATGGGGGAAAAGGCCCTGCCACTAAGCAGGGCCTGAATTAAGCAAACCAGTTGTGGAGACTAGGTTTAGCTTGTTTGATTTGCAGGGCGTTGAGGTGCCGCTTCTTCTTCAAGTACGCCAGTCTCAGACATTTCCATCTCCATCAGAGCACGCTCGTCATCAAGAATCGCTTTTGCCATTTCTGGTGTTACTTGGTTAGCCGGAGTCACTAGGCTCACTGCCACACCTGCTACTAGAGCGAACAAGCATGATGGGATAACAGGGTTGCCCCAGAATGCTGTGTAGTCAGCGTTTAGCATTACTACGAATGAAGCCACTGAAGCACCCACTAGCGTTGCAAGTGCACCTTGCCAGTTGTAGCGTTTCCAGAATTTACCCAACATACCGCACACGAACATGCCCGACATAACCGTTGAAATCATCTTAGTGATGTAGCCAATGATGTCGTTTGACGTCAGTGCGAATAGCAGTGCAAAACCAATCACTACAACCAAAGCTAAACGAGAGTAGTTCATCATTGATTCTTTGTTTGGTACACGGCCTGTGAACATCACATATACGTCACGCAGTAGGATAGACACACCAGCAATCGCATCTGAGCTTGCGCTCGACATGGTTGCAGATAGGCCAGCGATAAGAACAATCATGCCAACGCCAACTGGAAGTACCGTTGCTGCAATGTAAGGGAACGAGAAGTTAGGGTTATCCAGCGTCGGGTCGATAGCGTGTGCTGCCATACCGATGATTGCTGGAATGATAGAGAAGAAAAGGTACAACACACCAGACGCCACGAATGAACGACGGATAGTTGAAACGTCTTTACCTGAGTAAATGCGTTGACGGAATGAAGGCGTCGCCAGTACACCAACACCGATAACCACAGCCAGAGAAACAGCAGGCAGAATGCCTAGTTTATCGATTGCTAAAAAGCTCGTAGCAGCAGGGTCCATCGCAGCGTAAAGGTTATCCATGCCACCAATGTGGTTCACAGACATCACCGCCATCAAGATGAAGCCAGCAAAAAGGATGATTGCTTGGATAGTGTCAGTCCATACAACCGCTGTGTAACCACCGATAACCACGTAGATAGTGAATGCCGCTGCAATAATGATCTTCGCTAGGTTCAGGTCAATGTCAGCAATCCACGCTAGGTACATACCGCCACCTAGAATGTGCGCACCTAACCAACCAATTGACGCGATGAAGATAAGTAGGCCAACCACGTTTTTCACGATTCGGTTAGCACCCACGTAATACGCTAGCTCTTCACTCATTGTCATGAAGTTCAGCTTACGAACCGGAGCAAACCATAACGCAAGCAATAGGATGCCAACAGCACCGCCAATTCCGTAAAGAGCACCAGCCCAGCCATTTGCGTAGCCGAAGCCAACCGCACCCATACTTGAACCCGTACCGACCATCGTCGCTACCGTTGTACCAAGTACTAAAAATAGTGGCAGGCCACGGCCGCCTAATAAGAAATCTTCGCCAGATTTTTGATTACGCGAGACAAACCAGCCTAACCAAATTAAAAAACATACGTACACGCCGAAGCCTGTAAGAAAAAGAGTGCTGTTCATTTGACACCTCTCAGTGAAATATTAAGCTCATTCCTGAACTTTTATTTATGATTCATTCATTTTATATTTCATATAATTACTTTATTTATTTTGTATATTTTAATTAAAGTAATTTTTATAAATGTAGGGTGAGAGTATTAAGGAATAATAACAGGGATAACTACGCCCTAATACTCTCTAAGTAGGTTATTGTGATTAGGTTATTACTATACGCGGTCAGCGCGGTAGCAAGTCACATCTACTTCAACTTTCACGTCTACGACTAGGTCACAAACCATGCAGATACGTGCCGGTGGGTTAGCACCAAAGAACTCTTTGAATACCTTATTAAAAGATTGGAAGTAACGAGAGTCCGTTAGTACAACCTTTACGTGTACTACGTCTTCTAGGCCATAGCCTGCTTCAGTCATGATATCGACACAGTTTTGGATTGCTAGGCGAGACTGGTCAATAATGCCACCCTCAACTACTTCACCATCTGTCATCGGTGTCTGGCCAGAAACGTATAGGAAACCACCCGCTTCAGTTGCGCGTGCAAATGGTAAATGTTGTCCGCCTGTACCTGTTCCGCCTTCAACACCGTAACGTTTAATAGTCATTTTTTAACTCCACTTCTTTATAGATAATATTGGTTGCTTTCCAATATATTTAAATTAATTCGTCGTTTTATTTTCGTTTATTCAATTAATTACGATAAATAAAAACGCCAGAACGATTATTTCTTACTTTTCCTTTTTGGTAAGTTAACTCACCATTTACAAATACACTTTCTATTCCTTCAGCAACTGAAATAGGATTTTCAAATGTTGCTGTGTCTTTAATATTCTTTGGATCAAATAAAACTAAATCAGCAAATGCACCACATCGAACTTCACCTCGACCAGACAAGTTGTAACGCTCTGCCGACATTCCCGTCATTTTGTGAATCGCTTCTGGTAGCGAGAACAGTTTTTCATCTCGGCAGTAGTGGCCCAACACTTTCGGGAAAGTGCCCCACAACCTCGGGTGTGGATGCGGGTCATTAGGCAAACCATCGGAACCAACCATGGTCAGCTTGTATTTCAATACACGTTTTACGTCGTTCTCATCCATGCAGTGGTAAACCGCACCAGCTGGTTGAAGCGCTTTCGCAGCGTCCATCAGTGATAGGTTCATCTCATCAGCAATCTGCTTCAGGGTTTTGCCTGCATGTTCTGGTTTTGCTTCAGACCAAGTGATGAAGATATCGAAATCGTCCGTCACCTGTTTCAAATCTAATGTTGAGGAGCTCGCTGAATATGGGTAGCAGTCGCAAGACACATCTTGGTGCTCTGAAACCTTGTCCATCAAATCAAGCACTTCAACGGTTCTGCCCCAGTTGCCCGCACCTGCACATTTAAGGTGAGAAATAACAACCGGAACTTTTGCGTACTGCCCGGTTTCAAACGCCTCTTCCATAGCGCTTAAGATTTCTTCGAATTCGGTACGCATATGCGTGGTATAGATGCCACCATGGCTAGACAGCACTTTGGCTAACTGCATTACTTCATTGGCGTTTGCTTGTTTCGCACTTGCGTAAGCCAAGCCCGAGCTCAAACCTAATGCGCCTTGTTCCATCGCTAAATCAAGGTTGTTTTGCATCTCTGCAATTTCACCTTCCGTTGCAGTGCGTTGTAGGTCATCCATCACTTGGTTACGCAGCGTGGTGTGACCCACTAAAGCAGCGACGTTCACCGCTGGTTGTGCTTGCTCCACCGCTTGTGCATACGCGGCAAAGGTTGGGTATTTGAAATCAGCCTGCGCGCCTAAAAGGTTCATAGGATCTGGTGGATCACCCGCTAAAACCGTTGGTGACGCACTGATACCACAGTTACCAACAATCACGGTTGTTACACCTTGGCTGATCTTTGGTAAGCAGTCTGGGTAACGAATGACGTTGGTGTCGTCGTGTGTGTGTACATCAATAAATCCAGGAGCCAATGCTAAGCCTGCTCCTTCAACCAACTGGCCACAATCTTCATGATCAATGCTGCCAATTTCGGCGATTTTTCCATCTCGGATTGCTACATCGGCACAAAACGATTGTTCGCCGGTGCCATCGAACACCTCTACATTTTTAATTATCGTATCGAACAACATTTCTCACTCTCTCAATCCACTCTGTTGATGGAGCTATATTAAAAATCCAGCCGATTATTTTCAGTGACAAAACACACATAATATTTTAATTTGTGTGATAGTTTCTATCACAAAACAAACGCAAGATAGATTTAAACATTAAATAACAACCACTTAAATCATGTTAGGAATCAGCAATGAAACATAACCCTGCACAAAAAGATGTTATAAAGTATCAAAAAGATTGTTTCGTCTTGACTGAAAGAGGCCAAAAAGGGAGAGCAGTATCACAAACTGAGAACGGCGTTTATCGACTGGTCGATGAAGATATTTCGCTTCCGATAGCAATTATCAAACAATCAGCCTTAACGAATAACCTGAATTGGATGCAATCATTCGCCGATCATCATCAGGTGAAATTATCACCACACGGCAAAACATCGATGACGCCTAATTTCTTTCGTCAGCAGCTAGAAAATGGCGCTTGGGGAATTACTGTTGCGACACCTGCTCAAGCAGAGGTTGCAGCAATGGCGGGTGCAAAAAGAATCATCATGGCCAACCAACTAGTAGGTAAAACCAACATTGCGATCGTTGAACAACTTATTCGTGAATTCGACGTCGATTTTTACTGCTGTGTCGATTCACCAGTGAACGTGCAACAACTGAGTCAACACTTCGCTAATACCGAGCAAACACTAAAGGTTCTGATCGAGTTTGGAGTACCAGGCGGACGCTGTGGCTGTCGCTCACCACAAGAGGTTCTAGAACTTGCACAAACCATTCAAGACACACCTGCACTTTCTCTTGCGGGCATCGAAGTGTACGAAGGTGTGATTCATGGCGACAATGCTGAGCAAGATATTCGTACCTTCTTAAAGCAAGCACTGAGCTCTGTCGAAAGCCTTGCATCAGATGGGCTGATCACGGGACAGCCAATCATCACTGGCGCGGGATCGGCTTGGTATGATGTGGTGGCAGAGTGCTTGGCGAACCTAACCAATTACTTGGCGATCATCCGCCCAGGTTGCTACGCCATTCACGATACTGGGATCTACCTAGATGCTCAAAGTAAGGTGTTACAGCGCGCACAAGTAAACCAAGGTTACGCGTGTGAACTGGGTGGGGATTTAGAATCGGCACTTGAGGTTTGGGCATATGTTATCTCTCGTCCAGAGCCAACCAAACTGGTGATTGGGCTTGGTAAACGTGATGTGGCCTTCGACGCGGGATTACCTATTGCTGAACGCGGATATCGCAATGGCGAAGCAATCTCAGTTAAAGGCCTGACGGCGACTGCCGTGATGGATCAACATACTTTTGTGGAAACAGACGGCTCTGCTGAGATCGAAGTGGGTGACATGATTGCGTTCTCAACCTCACACCCTTGTTTGACTTTCGATAAGTGGCGTTACATTGCTATCAGCGATGACGACTATCAGGTAACAAACTGGGTAGAGACCTGCTTCTAGCTCGATTTTTCAATAAGCTAGAATCAGCGAAGCATTCAGATATACTAACGGGGCTAAGGCTTAGCCCCATCAACAAAGGATCAGGATTCTTGAGTTTAGAAGTAGATATCATTTCACAGATAACAGAGCGTTTTCCCGCTCTTCGTGATGCCGAGAAAAAAGTCGCCAAGCTGATCATGGATGACATCGATTTTGCTGCCAAAGCCAGCATTACAGAACTCGCTGAAAACGCGCAAGTCAGTGAAGCTACCATTACCCGATTTGCTAAGGCGATTGGCTGTAACAACGTACGTGATATGAAGATCAAGCTTGCTCAAACCCTAACGGTTGGCCAGCGCTTTATTCTCGAACCGGTTAACCAAACTGGTTATCAAGGTATCTACGAATCAATCAAGCAGAGCCTAGACATCAACCGCACTCTATTCAAAGAACAAGATGTTGAAACTGCGGTAAACTGGCTGCACAACGCCAGACAGATCATTGCAATCGGCATGGGTGGCGGCTCAACTATAGCCTCTCAAGAACTGCAACACCGACTGTTTCGTTTAGGCTATCCAGTGGTGTCGTACAATGATGGCTTAATGTCACGCATGGTTGCCGCAACAGCCGATACCAACGATGTGATGGTGATGATTTCCGCGACAGGCTTTACGCCCGTTATCACCGAAACCGCCGCATTAGCCAAACAGTATGGACTTAAGATCATCGCAATTACGCCACAAGAGACACCATTGGCAAACATTGCGGATATCTTGTTACCTATCAAGCACATGGAAACTGATTTCATCTACAAGCCATCGGCGTCTCGCTACGCAATGCTAGCGTTAGTCGATGTACTTTCAATGGGCATGGCAGTTAATCACAAGAACCGCTCGCGCGATAAACTGCGCCGCTTGAAGGTTGCACTCGATTCTTACCGAGGCGGTGGCGACCGACAGCCTCTCGGTGACTAAACGTTTGTGAACTAGAACTTCGCCAACTAAGTCTCAATAAAAAGCCCCGCATTAATCACTCAATCGAGTCGATACTGTTGGGCTTTTTTAGTTTTGATGCTTCCTGAAATCACTCATCTGAGTCAATGGAAGTTAAAATGAACTCGACTCGTTCTTCAACAGAGCTTTTCGGCACTTCCACCAGTTGATAACCAAATAGGGTATAGGCTTCTACCATCTTTTCATAGGTGGCGACCGCCTCTTCAAAATCCTGTTTACGCTCTTGGTCATTGATAAAAATCGCCTCCCAAGGAGGAAAGGTAAACACCTTAGTGCTGTATTCAAGTTCATTGCAAAGATCTAGCAAGGAGTCTGGAATAGGCAGTGCTTCTAACAGGCTGTAGCCGTATGAATCGACAATGCATCTATCAAAGAAAACGGGCAGGTTACTCGCCTGAAACGCCTGATAATTGACTAATTCTTCGCGCACCATCTCATCACGAAAAGCCACTTTATCTAGCCAAGGTAAAGCACTCCCTTGTTGGGATACTTGGTGTTGAATCACTTTACGCCCAACCTCTGGTGCGCAGCGATAGCCCTTGCTTTTCAAAGCGTCGATGACCGAGGTTTTGCCGGATCCCGGCCCACCAGTAAATACAATTAGATTGCTCAAATAGACCTCTTCAAATAATGAAATTAACGACGATCAAGCTAACGAATAAGGGAAAGGATAGGTTTAAACTCTGGGGCTCGGCAGTCTTTCACAAGCTCGTATAAGCTCATCTCCAACCCAGTGATTTGAATGCCCGACTCTCGCATTCTGCAAATGGCTAGCTCCTTATTAAGCGCCGTTCGAGAACCAATACAGTCGCTTACTACCTCAACTTTGTAGCCAAGATCCAATAACCCTATTGCCGTTTGATACACGCAAATATGAGCCTCAATCCCACACACCAACCACGTATCCACGTTCTTGGCTTGCACAGCCTCAACAAACTGGGGCTCATCACACGCGTTGAATGTGAATTTAGTTACTGACTCAACATCGCTCAATAAGTCATTCAGTTCACTGACTGTTGATCCCAATTTATCTGGATTCTGCTCCAAGTAAATGATGGGCAGCCCCAAAACCTGCGCGCCCTTAATCAGCTTCCGACAGCTAGAAATAAGTGTCTCACTCTCATCAACAAGGCGTGCGAGCTTGCCCTGAACGTCCACAACCACCAAGCCTGTATTTTGTCTCATTAGCATGTGTATTCCTTGTTTTGGCAGCCTAACTCACTAAGCAATCTGATGGATATCTTTTCTACTATGTAACGATTTAGCTTACAAAGCCATACAGTAATACGTATAAGACTACGGAATAATGCTCACCAACGGTCGAAAGGCCGAAAACAAAAATAATTGATACTGCATGACATTAAAAAGTGAGTAAGAACAATGAACAAATTCGCGAAATCAACATTAGCACTGGGCTTAATCGGTGCGGTTTCTCTTCCAGCATTAGCAGCAGGAACTGACGGCGGTGCGTACATCGGTGGTGGCCTTGGTGTGTACCAAGATTCTGATACAGACGGTCAAGGCAACCTAGACTCAGACGGCATGGGTTACAACCTATATGGTGGCTACCAGTTCAACCGTATTGTTGGTGTTGAACTTGGCTACAACGATTACGCAGACTACAAAAAAGGTGCAGAAAAACTGTCTCCAACGTCTGTTTCTGTATCTGCAAACCTAGGTTACACGTTCGACAACACAATTCGTCCGTTCGTATTGGCTGGTTTAAGCTCTGTTGACCTAAACGCAAATAAGAGTGCTGGTTACGCTGATGATAGCGGTACAGGTTTCCACTTTGGTTTGGGTGTTGAATACACGCCAATCGAAAACCTAACACTACGCCTAATTTCACAAGCTGATGCTGTGAGCGTAGAAAACTACTACGGTCCATTCAAAACCGAAGATAAGACACTGGCATTCAGCAGTGTTAGCCTAGGTGGTTCTTACAACTTCTAATGTAGCGAGCCTACGTAGAACACCCTAACGTAAATAATTCACTTTGCTGTTCCACCTTGTCATGAAGGTCACTCAGTAAAGTGAATTTTTTGTTTCTACTGCCCCAAACGCGTCATTTCACTTTAGCCAGTTATCGCTCACGATCGTCTATTTGAGCTGTGTAGGTTGATATTAGATCTTTCTTGATAGCGAGACTAAAATAAAGGGATAAAAAGCGCTGGAGACAAGCATAGTGAATCTACCAAGTGTCAATATGTCAATAAACAAACTGCCCTATGTATTGGCGGTATATTACCTGCTAATTATCAACATACCGCTCTCTCAAGAACTATTTAGTATTGTTCAGTCTTCAAAATCTGAAAGCCTCTGGTTTGTTCTATCCATTCCAATCTTCTTCCTCGCAGCGTTCAACTTCATCTTCCAAATCTTCAACTGGCCAATATTCTCCAAGCCATTTTTTATCTTCTTGCTTATCACCTCAACACTCGTCAGCTACAGCATGTTCAACTATGGCATCTATGTAGACTACGGGATGATAGAAAACGTATTCGAAACCAATAGCGATGAAGCGACCAGTTATGTAAGCGCTCACTCTGTGTTATGGCTAGTGCTGATGGGCGGCATTCCATCTATCGCCCTTTTGTTCACGAAATTAGAAAAAGAATCCTGGAAAGACTTCCTAGTATGGAAAGCCATTGGGCTACTTTCATCTTTGATCGTGATTGCCATCATCGCAGGGCTGTTCTACAAAGATTATGTCTCAATTGGTCGTAATAACTCTCACATTAAGAAGATGATTATCCCGACCGAGTACGTGGCATCGACGGTAAAATACATCAATAATACCTACATCAAACAACCGGTTCCTTATCAAGAATTAGGGTTAGACGCCCAACAAAAGCCGCAAGCAAAAGCCGCAACCAAACCGACCTTACTGGTGTTTGTGCTTGGCGAAACTGCACGCGTGTATAACTACCAATATCATGGCTACGAGCGAGAAACCAACGCTCATACCAAACCTTACAACCCAATATTTTTCTCTGACGTACAGTCATGTGGAACCGCTACCGCCGTCTCTGTACCCTGCATGTTCTCTAACATGAACCGAAGTAACTACGACCGCGACAAAGCTTACAACCAAGATAATGTTGTCGACATCATGAACCGAGCCGGTATTCACTCAGTTTGGAGAGAACACGATGGTGGAGATAAGGCAGTAGCGCACCGAATCAAAGAGATGACTCTCGTAGCCAAAGATAGCGACCCTTTGTGCAACAAAGACGCATGCTATGACACAGCGATGCTAGAGGATTTCGAGAAAGATACCCAAGATCTTAAGCAAGATAGCATCATTTTCTACCATATTTCGGGTTCTCATGGCCCAACCTACTTTGAACGTTACCCAGAAGAACATAAGAAATTCACGCCAGACTGTGCCCGTGCAGATATTGAAAACTGTACCAAAGAGGAAGTCGTCAATACCTACGACAACACCATCTTATACACGGATTTCTTTATCTCACAGGCGATCCAGAAACTTGAAACGCTGACAGAAAAATACAATGTCGCGCTGATGTACGTATCCGATCACGGAGAATCTCTGGGGGAGAACGGCGTGTACCTTCATGGGATGCCTTATTCATTAGCACCGAAAGAACAAACCCATGTCCCGATGATTGTATGGATGTCTGATGGCTTTGCCGAGCAAAAAGGGATAAGCCAGGCTTGCTTAAGAAAGGCAGGAAAAGAGCAGAGTTTTTCACACGATAACTTGTTTGACTCCCTACTTGGCTTAATGGACGTGCAAACCACTGAGTATAGGAAGAACCAAGATATCTTCGCTCCGTGCCGCTAGTTTTAACAGAGGCTTGTGTACTTTTAATTCCCAAAAGTGATTCTCGTATTCACTAACCATCACAACGAAACCAGCGGTGGTAAGGGGTTTAAGTCAACCAAAGGCGCGTTTTGCCAGTGACTTTCGCTGGCAAACAGCCACATTGGCGCAACCGAGTTTTGTTTAAGTGAAGTGACGTCCACTAACACTAGCAAGGCGTAAAAACGATGAACATAATCGACGGTCTCTTTAGGTAATCGTAAATCGGAAAACTGCCGACTGCCCGCCTTTTTGACGGCCCGTTGCACTCGTCCCTCTCCTGCGTTATATGCCGCAAGCGTGAGGTTAATATCTCCATCAAACTTGCGATACAAAAAATCGAGATACTGCATCGCCGCATGAGTGCTGGGTTCAATCTCAAACCTTTGATCTTGCCTGTCATTAACCGTCAAACCAAACCTTTCAGCCGTGGCTGGCATCAGCTGCCATAAACCTGCCGCTTTAGCGGGAGATACCGCATGAGCGTTGTACGACGACTCAAGCATAGGTACCAACACTAAGCTGTCGGGGAGTGACCGCTCAGCAAGCTGTCTAAAGATCTCGTTAGCCAATGGATCGAACTCTTCTAGCTTTTTCAATATTTGGCTTTGATATGGCTTAAGCGTATTGATGTGGGGCTGGATAGCATTATGGGGCGGACGATTTTGCGCATAACTGGAAGTAATTTGAAGACACACTAGAAACACCACCAGCCTACATAACCAGTGTACGAAAAGTTGAGCGCTCAATCCTTTAGCCAAAACATCACTCCATCATCGTATTGTTTTTTATGCGTGTTCACTGTTCTTTGGCCGTGTTAGCTGTTCTTTATCCGTGTTAACAGCGACTTTCAACCTTAGAAGCACACCTATACTCTGTTCACTCAAACACTCACCAAAAAAAGGTTAATACCACGATGGTACAACCCAAAAATACCGCGAAACAGATGGGAATCACTAAGTGCTTATCTTTCTCTAGAGAGATAAAACCTTGTGGCTGTTGAACAATAAACATCACCAACAAAATATTGTAGATAGCAATCAATAAACCTACGACAAAAACATCGAAATACAGCAAACTTGTCGCTAAATAGACGTAATATCCAATTAAGATGTAATCAATCAGTACTAGCCAAGCTAGGCACTTTCGTGTGTTAAACATGACGTTGAGTGATTCAGTCATAGCGGCTTAGCACTTCAAAAGAGGTGACTGGTTGGTTCAACTCCGCTTGTCTAACGGCCCTTCTCTTACTGTCGGGCAAAACCTTATCTAACTCATGCTGAGCAAGTGGCGAAGAGCCATTACCATTAGCGCTGCCAATCGCAAAAGACTTGTAGACCTTGTTTAATTGCGCCAACGTATTCGCTGTTAAAATATAGAGTTCGATGCGACGATTAATGCCAGACTTAGTGTTCTCATAATCGACGGGAGCGGTATCACTCATCCCAGTCACTTGGAAAATATGCCGCTCTTGAAGCCCTCCTTTATTCAAATAGTAACGTGCGCTGTTTGCTCTATTGCTTGATAGCTCCCAATTCGTCATACGGCTTCCCTTATAACGACTGGCGTCCGTATGACCAGTAATGATCATCTTATTTTCAATATTCTCCAGTAGGCCAGCAAGGTTGAGTAACAGATCCTGATAAAAAGGCGTTACTTTCGCGCCACCTCGGAAAAACATCGGCCCTTTGTCTGAATCTGCAATAACCAATTTAGCGCCCTTTGGTGTAACAAAAACACTGACACTGCCAAGTGCATCAATACCTGAAAGCTCTTGGGTTATGCGCTGTGCCAGCAGTTCAAGCTCCTGCTGACTATTGAATTCCCCTTGCAATACTGAGGTGTCGTTAATTCGATGAAGATCGGCATCATAGTGGGAGGTCGCGACATGAGGCAGTGGTAGCGGGTTAATTGAATTACCCCCACTCTCACTGGTGCCTAAATGCATGATTGGGTCGTTGCCGTAAGCAAAGTAATTGAGGAGTTTTTTCTGGTCGTCAACATCCACGACCTGCAAAATCCATAACACCAAGAAGAGACACATCAACGAAATCATCAGGTCCGCCATTGCGACCTTCCAGCCACCATGCTGCAGTTCATTGCGCTTACGGCGACCTTTTTTCTGAATAATGATTTGAGGTTGCTGCATCATCGTCTCCTTAACTTGATGACGGCTGCTGTCTTAATACTTCAACCGCTTTCTCAAGTTCAACAAATGATGGCTTGTAGCGCGTCTCGATATTTTTTCGACCGGCATTGGCACACATGTGAGCCGACTGACCTTGCGCATAAGCGGACAATATCGATTTAACACATAACAAAGGCGCTAGCTGATTCTCAGATACATCTTTAATACTGCTCGACATCGGGCCTAACACACAGTAACAACCAAAAACGCCAGTGAATGTACCCACCAATGCGCCAGCAATGTTCTTACCAATTTCGCTTATCTCACCATCTAACCCCTGCATCGTGAGGATTATCCCCATCACCGCCGCTAATATCCCTAGCCCTGGCATCGCCTCAGCAGTGGCATGCAGCTTCTCTGACGGCTTAGTATATTCGTCTTCTAGATGTTCGATTTCTTCTTCAAGAAAGGCCTCGAGTAAATGCTGAGATTGCTTGCCCGTAATCACCTGACGAAATGAATCGATAATAAACTGTGTGGTTAACGCGTCTTTGGTAATTCGAGGATACTTCGCGAAAATCTTGCTCGATTCCGGGTTCTCGACATGAATATCCAACGCTTTAATGTTCTTCACTCTCGCGGTGTTGATCAGCTCAAACATCAATGACAATAACTGCTGATAATAGTCCTTATTGTAAGGAGTAGAGCGAAACGCAATACCAACCTGTTGCACCATCAATTTAAGGGTTGAAGAGGTCGTAGACATCAGCAAGCTAGCGAAGGCTGCACCAAAAATAATGATGATCTCTGACAGCTTAAAGATGAACTCAAACTTACCACCAAGGAAAATGAAGCCACCAAAAATCACACTCAATACAACGACAATGCCGATTAACTTTTGCATACATCACTCTCCTTAATTCTGCTTTTGAGAATGTCCAAGCCTCGATGCTTGAGTCGGTGTACCTTAATCTCATTGATATCAAGGACCAACGCTGTCTCTTTGGTGCTCAAGCTCTTCACGTAAACCAGATACAAAATCCGCTGTTCCATTGCAGGGAGCGAGTTCAACACCTGTTTCACCTCGTTAAACAGCACTTCTTTATCGGTTTCGGGCACAGCGGTTACCACCGACTCCAACTCGATATCATCAAACACATCCACGAGAGTCATGGCTTGCTGGTAATCCCCCGCTTCAACTCCTAAGTGTCGGCAGACTTCATTGCTGGTTGGCTCCCTCCCGAGTTGCTGGAGTAACTGTCGCTCGGCATGTTTGATGCGGTTAACCAGTTGGCGTTTATCACGCTCCATGTAGTCACGTCGACGCAATTCATCGATCAACTCACCACGAATGCGCACCGCAACGGCACGGCGAAAGTCATCATTTGCCACATGATCAAACTTTCTCAATTCAATCACTAAGGTCATCATGGCAGTCTGTTTAAGATCTTCAAACGTGCCCTCATCCACCGCATAGCGATATTGATACAGCAACCCATTAATCAACTTAATGTTTTGCTGTAATACCAGCTTCTCAAGCTCTTGTAGCGTTGCTTGGTCATCGGTTTGAGTGTGTTGATATTTAGGCTGCATTAACATGGTGACGACCTATTGAAATACCGCTTTCGTCACAAGCACATCACCCACTTGTAAGCTGGGCAACTCGTCCAAATCGTCTTTTAAATCATCTTGAATCACATAAATAAACTGCTTGTTATAGAAGTAAGACGCCTCCTTCACACTGAATTTTTTGATGATTCGATTTTTGATTCGGCTCAGTTGCTCGTGCACGTAACCACTGTTCCTCTCTGGCGTAAACATAGAGACATCCAGTAGCAACAGGCTTTGTCGGTTACCTAAATTAATCGGCACCAGCACATTTTCTAGCTGAACCTCGATCTGTTGTGTTGGAACCGGCTCTGGCTCACTAGGGGTTAACCATGAACTCAAGACAGCCATATTCAGTTGATTGGTTTGATAAAACCAAAAACCGGTTACACATAGAGCAAGGGTTAAAGCAAAGGTGATAAAGACTTTAATCATGTTCAGACCCTCGCTATGTATGCTTGGTATTCCAAAACATACTCTGGTTGCTCTTGCGCGTGATCATCACTGGAGGACAGACGTTCTTGCCCTAAGAGCTGATTTTGTTGCTTCGACTCAGGCTGGCGATGAGTCGGCTGGTCGAGAAAGATATTTACCTCAGACAACTCGGAGTTTTGCGAAGTCAATTCGTGTCGCAAACGCTCCGATGTCGCCAAGATCGCTTCTCTAGTTAGCGCTGATGACGCACTCATTTGGATGTTAACTTTGTCACCGTCCATGCGGATGTACATCTCGACCTTGCCTAACTCAGGTGGATCAAAACGAATTCGAGCTGCCTGATTTAACGTATCGAACTGAAGCTGGATCTTGTCTCTCAAGACTTGATGTATCTGTCTTTGGCTCTCTAAACTAAGCTCTTTGGTCGCCTCTACCATCGGGGCCATCGCCCTAACATGGCTACTATCACTGGTAGTATTAACCGCTTCAACTAGGGGCAGCCCCGTTAACAGCGGTGTGTTGGAAACAGCTCCTAATTTGAGGCTTGCAGGAGTGGCGTTGAACATTGAGCTGGCTATCTGATGATTAGACGACAAAGCAAGCTCAGAGGGGGTATACCTATTGGGCGTGTGACCAACAAATGAAGGCGTGCTCGCTTGCCAATCAGTCCCTGAATATTCCACGCCTTTAGAAGAAAATAAAGCGCTGCTCGTTGAACCGAATTCAAAACCCGCTCCCCGTCTTTGATTCATCAATTCCAACTGTTGGGTAACAAAACGAGCAATCGCACTTAACTGCGGTGGTTGAATCTGTGACTGCAACACTAGCTCTTGTGGCGAATTGAACGACTGCACCGCCGCTCTATCACTTAGGTTCAACCCTTGCGCTGATGATTCCAGTTGAGCTAAAGGTAAGTAAGAGTGAGTAGTATCAAGCTCAGGATTCAATAATTCAGAATTAGATAGTTGTGAGTAAGAGAGTACCGAATGAGCAAAACCAGCCATGCCTTCAGGAGAATTGGAGGTGGTGAGATAAGCAGGATCTGGAGAGCTTGCAGCCATAGACGAACTCACCTGGTCGAGTACCGAAAATAGCGACTGAAAAGACTGTGCAAGCGGCGTCATACGTATCTCGCCCAGTTCTGAAGCCAATCGTTCAGAAGCTAAAGGGGCAGAAGCTAAGTGGTCAAAGGCTAGAGGCGCCGATAACGTACTCGCGGTGTTACTTTTCACCGAAGAACTTGCCGTCGACAGTAAATCCAAACTGCCCCGAAAAGACGACGTTTGTGCTTGCAATTCCATAATTACTCTCCCGCTCTGACCTGTGTCTGAGCATAGGCTTTGTCACGTTCACGTAGACTAATATTGTTACTAAGCTGCTGTTTTAATATGGCTTGTTCATGGTTCACCAAGATTCGGCATTGTTCATGAATCGCCTTCAGTCGCCTAACGATAACAACATAGTCAGGGTGCGACTGTTCAACGGCTATAAGCACCTTTTTCACTAACAGATTAAGTTTCGCGATCTCAGCAAATTGTTTACGATTTGCCGCATCCTCTAACTTACTGACAAGACGTTCTAGCTGTTTAGGACTGGGCTTCATCAAGCCACTCCATGGCACCTTCCCAGCCCTCTTTCAGATCGGTCACGACGCCAATCAACTTAACAATCAGCTCAGTATTCATCTCTTTTGACGCCTCAAATACAGTCGCTATGGCGTGCTCATATAAGGCGTGTATATTTTGGATAAGTTCTTCCCCGGTCGATAAATCCAAAGACGCATCGAGCCCGACTAAGATATCAATCGATTTTTGTGTCGCTTTGGATTTGAGCTCCAAGTCTTTGGTTTCAATTGAAAACTTGACACTTTCCAACTCTTGAATCAGTCGCTCATGCAACATACAGATCAATTCAAAACTCGACGACACTGAAGCATTTGCCGTCACTTGAACATTGGCATAATTGGCTTGCTGCTGTTTCCCTAAAAGCATGTGTTGCTCCTTAAATCGTGAAAAGTCCAGATACCGAATCCAATTGGCTACTGAGCGAGTTCAATTGAGTAAACTGCGACAAGTAGCGGTTGTAGTAAGTCTCATAGCGAGTGTCGAGCGCCGCTAAGGCGTCATTAATGCGGCTCTTTTCGTTATCGAGCGTATCGATTCGTCGATTAAGGGAGCCGTTAGAGAAGTCGATATAGGTTTCGAGTTTGCTTTCAAAAGCTTCAAAGACTCCACCGCTTCCAGTGAATAGGGTTTCAAAATCGACCGTCGCTGCCGCACTTTCAAATTTGCTGGAGTCCAGGCTGAGCTTGCCATCGCGGTCGATTTCGAGCCCTAACTCAAACAAGCGAGTACCGTTGTAGTCATCACGTATAACGCTAGCCAGTTGATTTTTGATGCTGCGCACTGCGCTATCTGAAGCCAAGACGCCCCTTGTCTCATCTTCATTACCAGAAGCGGTTAGGTTAGTGATCTCGGTAACGGCGCTGTTATAGGCATCGACAAATTCTTGTAAGGAAGCGACCGTGGCGGAAAGATCATCGCCAATTTCAATATTTGTTGCTACATCTCCACTGTTGTTCGATTTAGTCACCGTAAGATCAACGCCATCAATGAGCGATTCAAAGGTATTGCTTGAGTTAGTAAGTTGAGTGCCAAACTCGCCACCGAGTGCGATCACCGCATCCTGAGCTGTCTGCATGGGGGCAGCGCTTGCAGATGCCACCACCGTATCCCAACCGCTGGCGGCATCTGCAGACAAAGTAAAAGCAGCGTCGGCGCCTTCATTTTCAGAACCAAACAGCACTTTCATCGACCCTTGCGACTTAACGAGAGTGGCTTGAATAGAACCGTCAAATTGATCATTGAAGTAACTTACAAACTCGCTGTACGTAACATCACCACTTACATCAGTGTCTGCATCCATAATATTGATGTCTGTAGTGACGCCGTCTTGAGTGACAGAAAATACGCCTCCCGACGCCATAGCATCATTTGAATCGACCGAGTTGGCATCAAAAACGACTTGATGATTGGAAGCCACCTGTTGCACAAAAACATCTAAGTTGATGTCATTCACACCAGAGTCGACGGAGAGAGAGAAATAGTCATCACTCGATGTCGAGGTTGACGTTTGAGTGAGACTTGAGCCCGATTGAGTAAACTCGTAAATTTTATCTTCAAGCGACTGAAGGGCCGTTTTAACTTTACCAATCGCAGAGGTCTTTGAGGTAATCGTTGACAACTTTTGGGTATAGCGCATCTCAAAAGGCTGCACATCTAGACTGGCAAAATTGCTAGCTAACTGAACCGCGTCAACGTTCATAACCCTTCCCCTTAATTCTATAGGAGGTACAGCTCTACCCTCCTAGTGGTCGGCTATCTATAGCCGTTACTGCGTAAATAATTACTGCTCAAACTAGCCCAATAAGCTCATCGCCAACTGCGGCACCATCTTCGATGCACTCAGCATAGAAGCACCCGATTGCATGAGCATTTGCTGCTTGCTCATCATTCCAGACTCAGAGGCAAAATCGGTATCCATAATTCGACCTTTAGAAGACTCTAAGTTTTCCGTCATATTGCCAAGGTTGGTAATAGTGTGTTCAAGACGGTTAATATTCGCACCGAACTCAGCTCGCGCAGTACCCAGTAGTTCAATAAGACCACCCGCACCAGATAGAGCATCAATATTAGATGCAGCAGTTAAAGCACCACCACCGGCTGCTAGTGCGTGACCTGTCACCGCACCGACTTCAGTTGATGCATCAACCGATAAGGTTTCCGTTGATGAGGTACCTATCTGAAACACAACCGCACCGGCACCAAAGCTACCTGTAGTGAGCAAATTGGTACCACCAAAATTCGTATTCGACGCTATGTTAGCTAACTCATCACTGAGCGCATTAAACTCAACATCAATCGCAGTTTGGTCTGCTGTAGAGTTAGTCCCATTTGCATACTGAACGGCTAGGTCGTTCATTCGATATGCAATGTTGGTCATCTCATCAAAGGCCCCCTCTGCTGTTTGCATCATAGAAATCGCATCCTGAGAATTACGCATTGCGACATTCATCCCACGTGATTGAGCTTCCAAGCGGTTAGCAATTTGTAGGCCTGCCGCATCATCGGCAGCTGAGTTAATTCGAAAGCCGGTAGACAGTTTTTCCATTGATTTAGTTAACGCACTGTTGGTCGACTGCAATGTATTTTGAGTCACTAAGCTTGCGTAATTTGTATGTACTGATATAGCCATCTGATGTTCCCCATCTGTGTTTGCTGTTCACTAACTGTTAACGACAGAGGAAAAATTCCATTTCATATTTTTCGGAAAAAAGATCACTAAATTTAAAAATAGCAAGACTCAAAAATGAGAAGTGCGTAAAAATATCCTAGTATATTAATCAACAATATTCATAATAATGGTTGTTATGAGACACGTATTTAATACAGTGGCTGCAAGGCTAACAATTCCAATTGTGTTACTCATGATCTTGGCGATGGTGATTCTGCCGCTGCCACCTATTCTATTGGATGCGTTTTTTACCTTTAATATCATGCTTGCCATTGTTGTCTTACTGGTCAGCAGCACCGTTTCGCGAGTGCTTGATTTCTCTATATTTCCATCACTATTACTTGTCGCAACCTTGCTTCGATTAACTCTTAACGTCGCCTCTACCCGTATTGTTCTGCTCGAAGGTCACAATGGCGGAGACGCAGCTGGTAAGGTCATTCAATCTTTCGGTGAAGTAGTTATCGGCGGGAGCTACGTTGTCGGTATCGTGGTGTTCGTGATCTTGATGATCATTAACTTTGTGGTCATCACCAAAGGTGGCGAACGGATCTCCGAAGTATCTGCACGCTTTACTCTGGACGCCCTACCAGGGAAACAGATGGCCATTGATGCTGACTTGAACGCAGGCGCAATCGATCAGAAAGAAGCCAAAACTCGACGTTTAGAAGTAGGAGAAGAAGCGGAGTTCTACGGCGCCATGGACGGTGCCAGTAAGTTTGTTCGTGGTGATGCGATTGCCGGGCTATTGATTCTATTCATCAACTTAATCGGTGGGGTTCTAATAGGCATTTTTGAGCACAACCTCAGCGCAGAGGCGGCTTTTCAAACCTATGCCCTACTGACAATTGGTGATGGTCTGGTTGCTCAAATTCCATCGCTGTTACTGGCCACCTCTGCCGCTATCATAGTAACGAGAATCAGTGACAACGATAACGACATGGCACAAACGGTGAAAAGGCAGTTACTTGCGTCACCGAACAACTTATACATGGCAGCAGGGGTTATGTTTGTTATTGGTAGCGTTCCAAACATGCCACACTTAGCCTTTTATACCTTTGCCGTCTTGCTAGCGTTCGTCGGCTGGAGACAATCGAAATTTCAGCATGGGACACCCGAGACCAGCCCCGATTTAGATACGCTTCCTCAGCCCCACCAAGAAAACACCATCGATTGGAGCATTATTCCCAACGTCGATGTGATCGCTTTGTCATTAGGCTTCAAATTGGTTCCTTTGGCGAGCTCACAAAAGGGCGGCAATTTGATTAAAAGTATCCGTGGTAGCCGAAAAACACTCAGTGAACAAATAGGCTTTGTGATGCCAGAGGTGGTGATCACCGACAACCTTTCACTCAAGCCTTCTGAATACGCCATTAGCATTGACGGTGATGAGATTGAGCGTGGTGAGGTGTACGCCGATAAAGCAATGGCTGTAGGCAACCATATTGACCACCCCGATCTGGATGGCATTGTTGGCATCGATCCTGCCTATCAGCTTCCAGCCATATGGATTAAAAAAGGCGACAAAACCAAAGCGATCAACCATGGGTTTCAGGTCATTGAAGTACATGATGTTATCGCGACCCACGTCAGCAAAGTATGCAGTGAACACCTAGATAACATCTTCAATTACGATGATGTGAAAGCCCTCAACCAACGACTTGCTATGCAGCACCCTGAACTTGCAGAGAACCTAGCAAGCGTCATTAGCCCGAACCTACAAATGCAGGTCATCCGTCAGTTACTGGCTCAACAAGTCCCTATCATTAACGTAAGGACCATAGCTAATACCATTATTGAAAGCGTCGACACCATAAAAGACCCAATCTTGCTGTCTTCTAATATTCGGGTCGCGTTAAAACGAACCATCGTCAATTTGATCTCGCCAAACAGCAAGACCATCCATGCTTTCATTATTGGACCAACCTTAGAGGGTGAATTGAAAGGTGCTATCTCTTTGAGTCAGCAAAGCGATCCCAATATTCCTCTCGACTCGATTCCTGTTGCACCGACCATCTTGCAAAAATTCCAAAACCGCATGCCGACTATAGTACAAACCATGCAGAGCCAAAATCTGCCGCCAGTCATAGTTGTGCCGCCGACGACACGCCCGATGATCGCCAAGTTAGCTAAAGCCTTTGCCAAAGAACTGATTGTGCTGAGTTACAACGAGATCCCAAATGAGTATGGGTTGAACGTATTGGGGGATGTGGAATAAGTCATAAGGGGCAAGAAAGAAGCCCATCCAAGCTCAAGAAAGCCTATTGATGGACTTCTTTATCCATTTACCTTCCCGCAAAGCAGATTAATGCTAAAACACGCTGACAAATGAATAGGTTCACTATCCAACAGGCGGGAACCTATTCATCTTATTGAGGCAAGACAACCTGACCTGAGACGATTGGGAAAGTGTTTGTGGTTGGCTTTTTAGCCAAACGTACGGTCGTCGAGGCACCGCCGATTTCGTAAGTCACATCGTATCCATCAACTTGTGTTGATGTGGTGTATTCGGTGCTGCAGCGTTGCTCGGTGGTCGTTATTGTATCGTTTTTCTGTGCGTTATCTTGAATCTTACGCCCTGTCATTGCACCTGCTACCGTGCCAACAACTGTCGCGATGGTTTTTCCTGAGCCACCTCCAACTTGGTTGCCCAAAGCAGCCCCAGCAGCAGCGCCGCCGATCGTGCCTATAATCTTGGCTTCATCTTTCACCTCAGCTTGTCGAGTAACCAGCACATTGTGGCAAACCTGATGAGGAGTCTTGACCGATTTAGTAACGGCTTCAACTAACGTAATGTTGGCAAGTGTTGGGGCAGAAGCTTCCTCTTTACACGCTGAGAGTGTCACCACGGTTGTTGCTGCCATTACCACTGCTTTGATTTTCATTGTCTGGTGAAGAGTCAGAGCCAGATAATCACACTGTAAAATTATTATCATGGCGTGGTGATTTACTATACAACCGCCGATTTGGGTAGGGTTTAGAAGACTCGAACTCTATTTTTTTCAATGACTACGCCGCGTAGCAACTTTCCAGATTGTTGGTTCTTAACCGAGACTGTATCGCCTATCAGCCCACTTTCCAACGCCATTCCTAACGTTTCTAAACGGATACTTTTCGATTGAAAAACCACATCCACAGCGTGCCCCTTTTCAACGTCATAATCCAAATACATAGAAGATGTAGTCAATAAATCGCCCTTGTTTACTGAGCGCTTGATTTTGCTGCCAGCGATTTCGTTAGCCTTGAAGAACACTTTTTGGTCTTTGTAGAGTTTGATAGGTTCAATCGCAATATCGTCATACGTCAGTCTTTGGCCCTTCTTAAGCGCCTTATTGGCTGTCGCAGTCCAGACGGTTATTGTCGACGTGGAGGTCGCTGAAAGGGTCCATCTCTCTGGCTCACAGCGCACGTTCCACTTTTGTTTACCAAGCTTGATTTTACTTCTGTGCGTGACTTCAACCGACTCGCTACACTGTGGTAACTGATGAATAGCTCGAGAAAAGCGGATCTGAATATCCAATTGGTACTGTTGGGGATAACGGTAACGCATGGTTTGTTCAATGAGCGATTGGATTTGAGTGGAGAGTTGTTGTTCAAGAGTAATGTTACCGACTTCTGCGCTCACATTGGTCACACAACCAAGGGCGAACAGCCATGTGCTAGCTAGTTTTAATAACTTAGCCATACACCGCCTCAACCTAAACATTGACCCTTAATTGATGCTTACCAAGCGCCTCTTCCATTGCTTGATGCTGCATCACCATGACACTGCCTTGGCGCGCCAACTTAGTTTTGCACTGGTTGATCGTCAGCTCGATTTCCATATCCAAAGTTTGAACACGTTGTAGTGCTTTTCCTTTGAGCCGAGCCTGCATACTTTTTGCGTACTGTCTGTCTTCACACCCCAGTCGTTTGGCCAGAGCAAATCGCTTATCGTCAGCGTCTGCTAGCCGTTGAGTCAGTGATGTGATCGCTTGATTGAGCGATTCCAGCTTCTGATACTCGCGGTTTAATATCGCCACACGAATATCATCTAGACGTGCAGACAACTCGCCTGACAAAGCCAACACATGTTGACCATAGGTAATGTAACCAATCAGGTCGCTTCTACGTTCCATGATCCAGTCTCGTAATAACTTTTGCTAGTTCATCCATATCAAACACTAACTCTCCCGCGGAAATTTGCGCTTTAATCTGCTCGACTTTAGCCGTATCGATATCGTCTACACCGTCAAAAAGGCTCTTGGTATTATCGAGTAACTCCACTTCATGTTGAGAGAGGTTAATCGGCTTCACCTTCGCTTTTTGATCCGGCTCTGTCTTTTTGTTTTGAACCACATCTACCTGAGTATGAGGCACAACGTGTTTTACATTGTCGACCTTAATTTGACTCATCTCTGCCTACCCATCTTCTGCGCTACTAATTAACTATAACGGCAGTATTTCGTCTCTGTTTCACCTTTTTCTCAATAGTTTGATTACATTGTCTCTAGTTGGTCCGCTAAAGCCGCGATGAATAGACTTCAGCGACAGCTCTGGATTACTCACTAGCTGATGTTTAAAACTGCCCAATTTGTGCAACTCTGGGTGTGAACAAAACGCGATAAGCTGGTCAGCTTTTTGCCTTTTCATTTTCAACATTTTCGATAATGCCAAATACAGTTTATTGACCCGTTCAAGCAAAGCATCGATTTGTTGATTCGAACCCGGCTCATTGACCAGCAAGCGACTGATGTCGTCCAACACCGGATAGCGAGCTTGAGCCTGTACCGCAATCGGTGGTCCTTCAGCATATCGACCACCTTGGCCCGAAACAAAGACCTGCCCATCCCACAAACGCCATTGTTGGTCTCGAATGCCGATCACAAACTCTTGTTGTTCATTAAATCTGAGTTGCAAATGCGCATAAGCAAACATCATCTTGAATTGTTCTAGCAATACCTCTCTGTCTTCAGAGCGCTCAAACGCTAACGGTATCAAGCGGTTGTTGATGTACAGAGAGACAACTTCATCACGAAACCGCTCTCGCTGTAAGTCGAGCCCTGGAACCGTGAACTCAATAAACGGGTTGTCACCTTGAATCGGTGCAAAGCTTGAATCCACCACATAGTCACCAAACAACCGTTTCTGGCTCCAAAACACCAGCTTTTTCTTAATGACATCAATATGGTTGGCTTGTTCAGGGTTGTATTGATTCAGCTCGGCTAACTGGCGCAGCTTAATCAACTCACTCGCCACGGTTCGTAAGACTTCCCCGGCCATCATGAGCCTGCTGTACATTTTGTGAGAGTCGGAGACCTCAGCAATCAGCTTAGGCCTTTCTTGCAAGTTCATTTGCACCATTTGCTGTCGAATGAGTGCATTCTTCGGCTTGTTGCTGGTCAGCTTTTCCGGCTTCTTAATCTTTCCTGTCGTTGTCGGATTCACTTGATTCTTACGCTGCGTAATACCCGTGAGTTTCATACTGCCTCTCCAATTAGGTCAACCTTGGCTCATTAGCAAAGTTCAGCTTGATGATCTCTTCCGATTGCATTTGTTTGACGATTTCAATGATATCTTTCCGTGCTTGCTCAACCTGACTGACTGGCACCGCACCAATGCGTACCAGATTTTCTTTGAGCTCTGTCGATACCCGTTGTGGCATAGAGTTAATGATGTAAAGGCGGCAATCTTTATTGGTACCTTTCAGAGCATAGGCCCATTGCTCTAGGCTAACTCTTTCGTTAATCAGGTTGATGGTCTCTAGGTCTTGATTAAATAGGGTGAAGAAATCAAACATCGCCTCTTCCACCAGCTCTGCGGCTTCAGCGTCTTGATCATGAAGGAATTGAAATAAATTGCTTTTGTCACCGGAATAACGGTTGATGAGGTTCGCGACCACTTTCGAACCTTGCAAGCTGGCAGACCCGCCACTGTGATAATTGATTTTACAGCGATCGATAAGGTCTTTGAGTGTCTCCATCAGACCCGACGTGAGTACCTGCGTTTTAGATATTTGCAGGATTAACGCATGGCACTCTTCTTCCTCATATTCATCCATCACACGACCGCTGTATTCCAAAGGGAGATGGGCAATCAACAGCGCTTGCAGGTTGATGTGCTCTTTTTTGAGATCATTAACCAAGAGCTCCGGAGGAATCCACGCCAACTTTTCAGCATGTGAGCGGATCTCGTCACCATAAATCTCCGATACAAGATCTCTCGCTAAATTACCGTTTAACGTCTTTTCCAACACATTGGTGATGTATTGTCGTGTCCCGCCGAGAATCCCGGAGTGCTTACGAAAATCATCAAAAAAACCCGACAAAGAGACCAAGGCATCCTTGGCTTTAATGTCCTTCATCTTACTCATGGCGTGCGTGATTTGTTTTATCTCTTCATGGGTGAAGCCTTTGAGTACCTCAGAACCGATGTCTTCTCCCATCGTTAGCACCAACATCGCGACGCCATCCACTGATTGATAGGTTTGTTTGCCATCCATGCACCTTCTCCTGCTGACTTTTATTTAGTTCGTTATGCTTGTATCCAAGTACGTAAAATTTCAGCTACCCTATTCGGATCCTCTTTTGCGATTAGCTTGAGGTGTTTAATTTGAACTTCGAGTGGGCTATCTGCAGATGGCAAGTTGTCATCGAGCGCTTTAATACCGGTTGCATCAATACCTAATGATTCCAGTTTGGATTGCAATGCAGCATCAGCGGCACGCTCCTCTTTGGTAATGACGTCATCGTATTCCATGCTTTCCGCTTCCAGCTCTTCTTGCTCCGCTGACTTAGTGAGGTATTGAGCGAGAGGTCGCAGCACTACCATGATCATCAAGCCACTAAGCATCACACCTAGCAGATATTTGAGAGGCTGCATGATGTGGGTGTTCTCAAACCAAGCTATCGGAGCTTGCTCTGGAATACTCGCAATCACAAAAGGGAAGTGAGTAATGTGAATGCTATCGCCGCGCTCGGTATTAAAGCCGATTGCCGAACGAACCACATTCTCAACATTAGTGAGCTCTTCAGGAGTCCAAGTTTGATTGGGGTTCGCTAAGTCGTTAACCACAATAGAAACCGAAAGGTTCTGCAAGACACCTTGCTGGTGCTGAGTATGGCGAACCTTGCCACTCACCGCATAATCACGCGATGTTTCACTTCGATTAACCTTAGCGTTAGGCTCTGGTTGAGGCTCTCCATCGGTCACGGGTGGTGTGTTGCTCAATGCACCCGGAATACCGAGCGCCATCGACGACTCGTTCATGTCACTCAGTAAGGTCTCTTTTCGGACCACGGGGTCGGCGTAGATCTCTTCTGTTTCCTCCACCTTAGAGAAATCAATATCACTGGCAATTTGCACTCGAAAATTAGCCGCACCGAGAATCGGAGTCAGCATATCGGTCGCTTGAGCAACCAAGGTTTTTTCAAGGTTACGTTTGTAATCAGATTGCTTACCAGTCGTCACGGTAATGTCCCCAACCGTCGCGTCATTCGATAACAAACGACCGTGTTGATCGACCACTCGCACATGTTCCGATTTAAGTCCTATCACCGCACCAGACACCAGGTTAATGATTGATTCAACCTGCGTCGGCTTGAGGTCCATTCCATTGATAATATGGACAATCACAGAAGCTCTCGGCTGCTCAGCGTCATCACGCATAAACAGGCTTTCTTTGGGTATGGCCAGGTGAACACGAGCTAAACTAACAGCGCTCATGGTGGTAATACTGCGTGCCAGCTCGCCCTCTAGAGCATGTCGATAACGAGCATTCTCCATAAACTGACTTTCACCAAGGCTCTTTGAGCTATCCAGCGAATCAAAACCACTCGGCAATTGTTCTTTTAAGCCTTTCGACGCCAATATCATCCGGATCTTGGCGACATCGCCTTCGGGAACCAGTATTTGTCCATCGTCCTGACTCAGTTGGTAACGTATTGATTCCTCGTCCAACATATGCAGCACTTGGCTAGAGTCGAAGTTCGCCGATTTACTATAGAGGGGTCTAAACCTTTCCGATGACGTCCACAACATAATCACGATGATCGCCGCTGTGATCGTCGCAAAAATAGTGATGATAATGACGTTGCGCTGTGAACTCTGCCAAAACATGGTCAGCCAGCCAGAAGCTTCCGTGAGCTTCTCTTTGGCGGCTCCCATGTTGTTGGTCAACGCGGGTTGAGTTTCTGCTTCTCCTGCCATCGCTGATCCCTAGCCTAAATTGGCATTTTTATGATGTCTTGGAAGTTGGACACCATCTTGTTGCGCACTTGCATTAATGCATTGAATGAGAGCTGGGCTTTCTGAGATGCGACCGTTGCTCCCAATAAATCATCGCTTTTCCCTAACTCAACAGCGGTGATTTTTTCCGCAGCATGAGACTGGTATCTATCCACAGTATCAAGCACACTTTTTAAGGTGTTGCTGAACGCCAGTGAATTGTCCGATACCGGATTTACCGCGAGATTGTCATGTGTGATGCCTCTCACCATGTTTCCAGTGAGGGCTTGGTTAGAGAATGGGTTACTGGCAACCTCTTGCTGCTGTTCTATCTTCCCTAACATGGCTTGTTGCATTTGGACTGCAGTCATCTTTTCCATTGTTTACCCTCGCGGTTGCATCACTTGCGTACTAACCGAATTTCTACGCGACGATTCTTATCTCGGCCTTGCTGAGTCGTGTTGTCGTACTTAGGATAACGATCACCATGGCCACGTATCTCAATCATTTGCTTTGACACGCCATTGCCCATGAACCACTGCGCAACGTCGGATCCTCTCTGCTTCGAAAGTTGTAGATTAGCGACTGAGTCACCGGAGTTATCGGTGTAACCATCAATCAGAATTTTAATGATTCTCGAGTCTCGTTTAACCAAGGTGCTGATGTCGTTAATGGTGCGTTTCTGCCCTTCGGTAAGGGCCACCGCACCCTGTTGAAAGCGCAGTTCAACTCGACGCGCATGTTGGAAATTAACCGGTGGCAAGCCATAACGACATTCATTAAATTGCTCTAAAGCTGGCTTAAAGTTGGTGGTTGGGAAATAGACATCAAAGTCCATCGCATTGACGTTAAACCAAGCGCCACTCGCCATATCATCCAACATCAAGGTGGCGCCATCATCAGCCACCAGCGCCGCCCCCTGCTTGTTGACTCTTTCAATTGTGGTTGTGGTGTAAGACTGAGACGTTCCCCATACCGGCTCAGTGGTATTAAATGACGTTGAGGTCGGAAGTGAGCGCACACCTCGCTTTTCCACTCTGACTTTCATCGGGCTTGCTGCCAACAAAATGAATTGCACTGAAAAGCCAGTGTGAGGATCAAAAGAGTTCAGTTCACACATATCAACAGACTCAGTAAACCGCCACTCGACGCTATCGAAGGGAACAATGTAGCGCTGCGCCAAAGCCGGAGACGACATTACTCCCCAACTTATTAAACATGCGCTCAGCACCTTGCCAAATCGACATCGAAAAGCAGGAAAAATATCTAAGCTAGCGCTTTCCCAAAAGTAATTATTCATAACAGGTCAAACAGTGAGATTCCGGCAACACGCGCAAAGGTTTTTTGCGTCGCTTCTAGCGCGATCATGCCTTGGTTAAGTTCAACGGATGCCTCTGCATAATCCAATTCCTCTAGCTCAGAGCGAACCGTTTCTGCAAAGAACACCATATCTATACTGGTCTCTTTTAACCTTTCTAATGCGTTGTATTGACTCCCGATGTCGGTTAATGAAACCAACAAGTCTTGATGAAGCGCTTGATTGGTATTGAGCGCGTTATCCAAAGCTGTTGTAAATCCCCCGGTTGCTAACTCCAACTCTGCTATCGCATTATCTAAGTCAGTAAAAATTGCACTGCTACCTATAGTGTCGGTGATAGTTAAGTTACTCGGTACATACTGGTTATCACCTACCTTGGTTTCGCGATAATCTGAATTGGGGTTTAAGGTATAAGGCGGTGCAGTATCGATTGCTGGATTGCTGATATCCGTTCCTGAAAAGAGGTAACTGCCATCATTGGCTTGGTTCAATGTGTTCAACATTTCCGTTTTAAGTGACTTGAGTTCGAGCACGATTCCCGCCCGACTTTCCGAATCTAGAGTGCCGTTTTTCCCTTGTAGAAGCAGTTCATTCACTTGTTGGGAGAGCGACTCCAACGTGTTGACGTTGGTTTCGTAGCGCGTCAGTTGTGACTGCACATTTTCGATATTTCGCTGGTACTGCTGATTATCAGAGACCGTCTTTTTTAATCCCTCAAGGCGCACAGCGGCAATTGGGTCGTCGGATAAATGATTGATCCTCAGCCCAGTCGACATTTGCTCAAAAACTTTGTTCAAGCGGATATTGTTGTCCATTAATGAACGCTGCATCACCGCGTTAAATTGGGAGTCCGTTACACGCATCACTTTTCTCCTAGAATGCTCTTAGCAAGGTCTGGAACATCTGATTGGCCGTGCTAATGATTTTCATATTGGCCTCATAAGCGTTGAGGTAGAGCAGCATGTTGGCCGCCTCTTCATCGGAATTCACCGCGCTTACACTGTCTCTTGCCACTTGCGCGTCTTCCATGCTCACTTGAGCTGCCGTTGCTTCGCTCTGTGCCTGGCGAGTGAAGATACCGATATCACCGAGTAGCCCTGAGTAAGCGCTGTAGGGTGTTTCTCCCACCACAGAACCATTGGTTAAAGGTGTTTGTGACAGCATCGATAGGTCTTTCAACACATCGCCATTTCCGGCAAGCGTTGCACTCGATGAAAAAGCTAGGTCTTGCGCGGTAAGAGTGGGATCAATCGCCAAAGATAAAGCTTCACTGCCTGGGGTGTAGGTAAACAAGTTCTGACCCGCCACGCCATTGAGGTCAAACCCTGAGTTCAATGCCGTATTCACGCCATCAGCCAAGCCTTTAGCAAGGTCCGCGAGCAGTGTTTTGATGGGTTCATATTGATTCGTTTTTAGTGCTTCGAGCGCTCCTAACTCTCCACCTAATGAAGCATCAACAGGCGTTGTCATTGACTGAAAAGTGATGTTCAAATCCGTGCTGTAAGGGTCGCCACTGGATAGGTCTCGCGCAAGCGATGCGGCATAACCACCAATCACAAGAGGCTGGCCGTTTGGTGTAGAAAGTTCGACGCCGCCATTGCTGTAGATCACCTGAACATCGAGAGACTTAGAGAGTTCATTGAGGTGTTTATCCATCGCATCTTGTAAACCACCAACGCTCTTGCCAAGCAGCGCATCTTCTTGCAGTTTTTGATTTAGGGAAGCGATGCTTTCTAATTGGCTATTCACATGGGTCACCAAGGCTCCATAACGCTCACTTTGCGCGGCTTCCTGCTGGCTCAACTGCGCAGACACAGAATTAAACTGTTGCGCCAAAGCGTCAGCATTGGTCAGTACTTGCTGGCGAAAAGCGACACTTTCTGGTGTAACACTGGCCTCATCAATGGCAGCAAAAAAACCGTTCATCCCTTGTGTAAGGCTTAGTCCATCCGCCCCCAATAAGTTTTCCAAGTTGGAGAGACCATTGAAGTAGCTTTGGCTGTATTGAGCAGATTCCGTCGCTTCTCTTAATCGATTAATAGACGACTGATCGGCAATCCGTAGGATATCGCTAACCTCAACACCCGATCCTAGATTAATGCCATTCACAGCATTGCCCGATAAGCTGGCTTCCATGGTCACTATTTGACGGCTATACCCGGGAGTATTTACATTGGCGGTATTTTGCGCCGTCGTATTGAGGGCTACCCGGTTGGCGAGTGCGCCACTTAACCCGATGTTGGTCATGCCCATTATTGATTCTCCTTATCAAAAGGTCGTCCCATAACTTGTGATGACAACTGTTTGAAGATCATATCCGCTAATCCAAACGACGATTGGCGACTGATTCTTTGTGCAAGCTGAGCATCTAACATGCTCTGAAACATATCGTCTGATTTCATCGACAACGGATTGTCTTTATCACTCAGTGCTTGGCTGGCAGAACGCATTCGGGTCAGCATTTGTTGTAAAAACAACGCCTCGAACTGCTGTGAAGCGGCCAATAAACCTGAAGCTGAATTGTCATGCTTTAATTCGGCAAGCGCGTTGTTGTCCAAGTAAAAGTTGGTCATTGCCTGGCTCGAACCTGCGCTGGTTTTCACCATCGGCATCATTTCTGGTGCGCTGTTCAACATTAATTTTTCAAATGACTGTGGATGATCAACAGGCTTCACCGACGCAGCCATGTTAGGGTTATCGAGTATTGGCGCCGCATGGTTACTCGATACCGGCTCTAGCGACGAAGGGTTCACAACCGTTAGATTTGCCATTAGATCACCACCAAATCACCGTTAATGGCACCCACCTCATCGAGTGCCTGCAAGATTTGCATAAGCGCTTCCGGTGTCGCACCAATATTGTTAATCGCATCCACGATCTCTTGTAGGTTTGTCCCTTTCGGCCAAACCATAGTGGTCCCATCTTCCTCATCAACACTCACTTGTGAGTTCTGAATAATCGCGGTTTCCCCTGCGGTATTGAAAGCGCCACCAGGCTGAGAAACAGATTGAGATTCCTGTATTGTCACTGTGATCCCACCTTGGCTGACCGCCGCTTCAGACACCGTCACGTTCTGGCTGATAACCACTGTCCCGGTGCGAGAGTTAAACACCACCTTCGGTAATCGGCGCCCCTCTTCCACCTCAAGTTCTTGAATCATGGCAACAAACATCACGCGGTCTTCGCTATCTATCGGAGCAGAGACTTGAACCTGACCTTTATTGAGCGCTTTCGCTACCTGACCGCCAAACATCTTGTTGATGGCCTTGGAAACATTGAGCGCAGTTTCGTAATTCGGTTGCTTGAGTTGCAGGCGTATCGTTGGCTCTAAATCAGCACCAGTCGAGACCTCTCGCTCCAAGGTCGCACCATTAGGGATACGCCCGACGGTGGGTGTGTTCCTGGTTATACTGGTTCCGTTTTCACCAGTTGCATTGAAGCCACCAACCACCAGACTACCTTGCGCTATGGCATACACTTCACCATCAATGCCTCGTAGCGGAGTGAGCAATAAGGTGCCACCGCGCAAGCTTTTTGCATCCCCCAATGAAGACACCGTGACCGTCAAGGTTTGACCTGCACCTTGGTGAGGTTCCACCATGGCAGTGACACTCACGGCGGCCACGTTTTTCAGCTTAGGATTGGTCGCATCATCCAGTTGCACGCCAAATTGCTTGATCATGTTGACCACCGACTGTTGCGTGAACTTCACTTGCGATTTATCGCCAGACCCGTCCAAGCCCACAACTAATCCATAGCCAATAAGTTGGTTTTGTCTGTCGCCATACACCTCTGCGACTTCAGCAATCGGACGTGCCGCATCTGCCGAAGAAGTAAACCCAAACAAACACCAAGGCAACGCCAATGAGGTTAAGTAGAATCGAATTAGCGCACTCATTAGAATGGCATCCATGGCGAATTGAAGAACTGGGTCAACCAACCTGCAGTGTTGGTATCGGCAAACGAGCCGCGGCCAGCATAGGTGATCCTTGCATCGGCGATTCTCTGGGAAGAGAGTGTGTTGTCCGCTTGAATATCATCGACCCGCACATTGCCCGTCAGACGAATGTACTCATCTCCTTGATTAAGCTTGAGCCACTTCTCTCCTCTTACCCTAAGCACACCATTCGGCAAGACGTTGTACACGGTGACAGTAATAGAACCCGATAAGCTGTTACCTTGTTTCGAGGCAGCTGCGCCATCAAAATCTCGCGTAGCATCAACAGAAGCGCTCACATCTTCAAATGTCTTGTTGCCTAATGTAGGCGCGGTTATGTTGGCGCTGGAGTCTTTGCCATATTGGGTTGAAGCACTCTTATCGGACTCTGTTTTTTCATCCAACAGCACCGTTAAAATATCGCCCACACGGTACGCTCTTCGATCTTGGAATAAGGTCATCGAAGTGGTTCCCGTATAGAGACTACCTTTGCTAACTCTGGTCACTTGATAGTCCAACTCGGGCGGTGCGTACGCTTCATCATTTGGCGACGGCGGAATAAAATCATCTTGGCGACCCGCACAGCCAGCAACCATCACCACAAGCAAGGTGACTAAAGCGAGGTAATAAATCACACCGATTGCATGCGGCTTGCCCAACCTTGGCTTGATTGACTTTTCCATGTCAGATCTCCCTAACCACCATAGCTATTCACGCGTTAAGGCGAGAGCTATGATTGTTGTGCGATATACTGCAGCATCTCATCGGCTGCGCTGACCATCTTGGCGCTCATCTCATAAGCGCGTTGGGTGGCGATCATATCGACCATCTCTTCCACCACCTGTACGTTCGATCCTTCAAGTGCTCCTTGTTTTAGTTGACCAGAACCTTCCGTTCCGGCAACAAGTTCAACCGCTTCACCCGAGCCTTCCGTTTCAACAAACAAGTTTCCTCCCTGAGCCGAAAGCCCCGCAGGGTTCATGAATTTCACTATGGTGATTTGCCCTAGGTCTTCAGGATTCACTTGGCCCGGTATCGTGGCACTGACCACACCATCAGCAGTAATACTGACGAGAGTCGCCTCTTGAGGAATGACGACTTCAGGGATGAGAGGGTAACCTTGCGTATTGACTAGCTGACCATCAGAGTTGGTTTGAAACTGGCCATTTCGGGTATAGAGCAGCTCTCCATCTGAGCTCTCAATCTGGAAAAAACCGTCACCTAGAATAGCTAGGTCAAACTGTTGGTTGGTATTCTGGATATTCCCTTGAGTAAACACTTTCTCGGTGCCGACCACTCGAACACCGTTACCGAGCTGAATCCCCGTTGGATGTTCGTTAAGCTCTGTGGTCTCGGTACCCGCTTGTTTATCGACGCTGTAAAAAAGATCTTCGAACACCACTCGATCTCGCTTAAAACCCACCGTATTGATATTGGCAAGATTGTTCGAAATCGCCGTCATTTTTGCATCTTGTGCAGCCATCCCTGTTTTGGATATCCATAAGGCACTGTGCATAATTCCCTTCCTTAAGCTTTGAGAAGCTTATTGCCTATCTGAGCGATTTCATCCGCTGATGCCATCACTTCAATTTGCATTTCGTATTGTCGAGTCAGCGACATAATGCTGACCAGCTCTTCTAAACTGGAGACGTTACTCGCCTCTAAATAACCAGAACGAACCTGCACGCTAAAGTCTTCAGCCAGAACCTGGCCGCCTTTGGGAACAAAGTGTCCACTTGCATGCATGGTCATCTGTTCGTTCTCGGGCTTAACTAATTTAAGCGCACCAACCTCTAACGACGCCTCACCGCCAATCGGGGTAATCGACACCAGTCCATTCGAACTCACCGATACAAACTCAAAGTCTGGCAACACCATTGGACCATCAGTCGACATCACTCGGCGCTCACCAAGGTAGAGTTGACCATTGCCATCCAATCGAAAATTGCCCGCCCGCGTATAGAGCTCTGCTGGTTCATCTTCCAGCCCTTCGAGCGTAATAAACCCGTTACCATTAATGGCGACATCCAGTGGTCGCTCGGTACGTATATCTTCACCCTGAGCAAAGTTATTGATCGAAGAGTTGGTTCTGGAGGTGACGGAAGTAAGAAAGCCCGATCCTTCAAGGCGCATCGATGTTGAGTGCTCCATCAAGGCTTTAAAACCAACGGTGTCCGCATGGGACAAATTATTCGCGCGTACGTGCTGAGCGAGCATGGTTCGCTCAGCACCTTTCGCTGCACTAAATAGAATCGGATTCATAGTGCTACACCACGTTGAACAAGGCTTGCGTCAGTTGATCCGATGTCGATATCGACTTGGTATTGGCTTGATAATTACGCTGAGCCGTCATCAGGGCCACCAGCTCAGATGTCAGATCAACGTTGGAGCCTTCGAGTGCACCGGAAGTCAAATCCCCGAACACACCACTGCCTGCAGTACCCAGAACAGGCGTACCAGAACTAAAGCTTTGTAACCAAGCGGTATCACTGGTTTTGATCATGTTTTGAGGGGAAGCAAAGTCGGCAAGTACAACCTGACCTTGCAGTTGAGACTGACCATTGGTGTAGGTCGCAAAGATACGGCCATCGTTTTCCATTCGCACACTGGCATAATCACCAGAGGTGTAACCATTTGGGCTATTTTTGGAAACCACGAAGTCACTACCAAACTGGGTGACCGCGGATAGATCGATATTCACCGTGACACTATTTGCCCCATTAGCGGGATCGAAACTGACCGAGTAGTTACCACCCGATGAGATGGTGCCATCGGCATTAAAGGTAAAGTTTGCGGTATCCGTTGCGGTTGGCGAAGCGGCGGGTACCAAGGCATCAGCCCCATCAATCGCTTTACCATCAACCAAAATGTGAACATCCCAGTCATTAGACGCACCTTTAACAAAGTACTGGCTCACCGTATGAGGGTTACCCAAAGAGTCATAAACTGGCGTGGTATAAGAGTGGTTGTAGGTGGATGAATCACTGTAGTCAAACGCGCTGGCTGGAACTTGTTCTCTGGCGTCGAGGTTGGCAACAAACTCGATGCTGTCCGTTTCTCTAGCTTGCAGCGATGCCGTGCTGATCTGCACCGTGCCTACCGAGCCGAGCAATAAATTGTTATTACCATCAACCGAGTAACCTTGCAGGGCGGCACCACTGTTCGCAGTGATTACCCCATCAGCATTCATGTTGAAAATACCAGAACGCGTATAGAGAGTTTGCCCTTTACTGTCTTCAAGCACGAAGAAGCCATTGCCACTTAATGCCATATCCAGTGAGCGCCCGGTTCCGGTTACCGTTCCGCTTTTCTCAAAGTTTTGCGAAACCCCGACCACTTCAACGCCGCCCGCCTCACTACCGCTGTAAACGGACGCAAACTCGGTTCTCGACTCCTTAAAACCCGTCGTAGAAACGTTAGCAATGTTATTTGAAATGGTGTTCAGCTCTGAGTTCGAGGCATTCAGCCCGCTCAGTGCGATACTAAAACTCATAATGTCTTCCTCTTCACGCTAAAGAGGCTATCTCCGTCGACTCAAACACCACGGAGAACGACAGCCGTCATCTTACTTACTTAAAACAAAACTAAAAAATACAAACCAAAAACCGGCAAAGCCAAAAATGTAGCGAAAATTATCTAACTAATTAAAAACCTTACTCATTTGAGAAGGCAGCCACGTCATAAAACGCGACCATGCCAACCCCTTTAACCTGCAAGTGGCTAGTGCCACCAATCAAAGGCGTCGTCACATGTTCCACCTGGCCATGCTGATAAATCGATGGCTGGTAATCCTGTCCACTGTCCAATTTGATACGCATCTGATACTGACCGGTCAGCCCCATGGCTTGCGCATCCAATGTGTAATCTACTCGCCCTGCGCTATTCGGACCAAGATTCAATGATTTTACGTTGCCAAGCGAATCCACTAACTCAAGCATCACGGTATTCGACGGAGCATGCAGCTCAATGTACCCGGTATGCTGATCAACACCTGCTGCAGATAAGCGATCACTTTTTACCGTCACCGTTTTATCGATCAATGCGGCGGTGCTAAGTACTTGTAAGTTATCGAGCATTGTCGAGTTGTTTTGCGTCAGCTGAACTAGGTTTTCCGTACTTTCGACCTGAGAGAACTGCGCCAACTGTGCAACATATTCAGTGCCGTCAGTTGGGTTCAGTGGATCCTGATTTTCAATCTGAGCCACCATTAAAGTAATGAACTCATTCTTTAATGCGCTCGCACTGTTCGGATTGTCTTGAGGGGTCATCGTTGACGCAGACTCAATATTATTGACCTGCGCAGCACCGGATATCGTTGTCATGATGTCGTTCCTCTGGTGTCATTGGCAGCAGTTGGGTTAACTGCGCCAAAGCCCCATTAATGATTGTTGCATCGACTTTACGTTGCCGAGCACTTCGACGCTGGCTTCAAAACTACGAGTAGCCGATATCATGTCAGCCATTTCGTTAACGACATTGATGCCAGAGTAATAAACATACCCTTCGTCATTGGAGAGAGGATTGTTGGGCTCGTAACGCCCTTCCATCATTGAGGAGACTTCAACAACATCGGCAATGCGAATCGGCACCACACCTTGCTGTTGAGTTTGCTGTGCGTTGAAGTGGTTATAGACCGCTGAGAAAATCGGTTTTAGCGGTTTATAAACTTGTGATGGGTCACCAGATACAGAGTCGGCATTCGCCAAGTTACTGGAGATAGTATTAAGCCTGACGGTCTGCGCACTCATCGCTGAGCCTGCCGTCTCGTAGATACCTAAGAATGCCATGATGTCCCTACCTAATTCACTTATTGTCCTTTGATGGCAGACTTTATCCCGTTGATCTTAGACTGCAAAAACGCAAGGCTCTGATGATAATCCATCACATTTTTCGCGAACCTAGCTTGCTCGTTTTCTAGCTCAACAGTGTTGCCATCTCGTGTTCTTTGCACAGGAATCCGATATTGAGCCGCCGTACCTATGTACCAGTCTTTTGAGTGACCAATTCCACTGAGTACCGCCTCAAATCTGAGATCCATCGCTTTGTAATTAGGCGTATCCACGTTAGCAATATTGGAGCTCAATACTGCCGCTCTGTCCAAACGAAACTGCACCATTTTGGGGTGTACCCCAAGTGCATCGTCTAAGTGAATCATTGCCCTAGCCTCGTCGTTGTTAGGCCTAATCCCTTGTAATAAGTAGGCCTTTATCTTTTTATATTTCTCTCACAACCGAAGTTGAAATGAGATTGCTTTAACCTATAGTTAGGATTAATTAGCGTGTCAAATTTGAAAATGACCGCAAAAACCAACCATTGGTACTTGACATGAAGAAATTATCATTGACCGAATTTGGTAATCCGAGCATAAAAATGCGTAAATTTCTGTTAAGACATTCAAGCCATTTCTCAACAGAAATTATTGATATTTTTAAATTTAACTTTGCGGGTCGTCACGTCAAAGCTACGTTTTCAGAAGCGCGCCGACCACCAGCCAACAGCATCAAAACCGTTCTTCATATTGAGGAATTTGGGCATGTTTTTTTCTTTATTTCGCCACAAGCTGCCGATATTCTGCTACACAAGCACCTCAACAACCCATTACCAATCAAAAAATCTAAGCGTAGCAACCCCGATATTGCGCTAACCCAAACCCACTTAAGGCTTTTTCAAAAGTTCACCATGGCGATCACCAACGCGCTGACTGCCGATGCCAATCACTACGCTATTGAGCACACCGACCATCAACCCTCAGACATTGGCGTCACCATTACGTTTGAGTTTGACGACCAGCAGCTCGATGTGACCTTCATGATCGATAACAAGTACGTGAAAAAGCTGCGCGACATGATGGAAAGTAATGAAACATTTGATCGGGAAGAGATACTCGACAACCTGCGCTATCAGCCCGTCGAGCTAGGGTGCGTGATGCTTCACAAGCAGTGCACACTACATGAGCTTTCTCAGCTGAAACCTGGGGATTTTATGCCCATGACCCTATGCAAAAACCTGACGGTTAAGGTCAACGGGCACCCAACATTTTTTGGCAAACTTCAATCCATAAACTCTGAACTGGGAGTCGAAATCGATGGCTAACGATAAAGAGACACGCAACATTGACAGCTCAATGAGCGACCTAAACCTGCATGATGAATTGCCAGATCTTGATGATTTAGATCTAGATGATCTTTCCGACGACATCGACCTTGGTGCCGACAAAGAACACGTCAGTAACATCTCTCTGCTCAAGAGTATTCCTGTCGACATCACCGTTGAGGTTGCACGTAAGACATTGATATTAGATGAGCTACTGAATCTAAAAGCGGGCAGTGTTGTGATGCTAGAAAAACATGAAGGAGACCCTGTTGATATCAAAATCAATGGCACCGCATTCGGCACAGGAGAAATCGTATCCAAGAATGGTCAGTATGGCGTGAGATTACTGAGCATCATCAAGAAGCCAAGTAAGTAAAGCCTTTGAGTAACGCAAAGAATACGATGTCTAAACCAATATTCTTCACGCTCGCTTTGGCCTTATTTGCAGGCGCATCGCACGCAGAAGGGCTGACGATTCTCAGTGAAACCACCACATCTGACGGCACAGAATACAGCGTTAAACTGCAGATTCTGATCCTGATGACATTACTGAGCTTCGTTCCAGCTTTCGTGATTATGTGTACTAGCTTCACACGAATTGTCATTGTTTTGGCCATTTTAAGGCAAGCGCTTGGCCTACAACAAACACCGCCAAACCAGGTGCTTGTGGGGATTGCCCTGATTTTCACTTTGCTGATCATGAGGCCAGTTTGGACCAAGATTTACGACACCGCTTACATTCCATACTCAAACGATGAAGTCACCTTGATGGAGGCGTTAGACACAGCAGAAAAACCACTGCGTCGCTACATGCTCGACCAAACACAACGCAAGGCACTTGAACAAGTCTCCAAGATAGCAGGAGAAACCTCCATAGAGTCAGATCAAGATATCCCATTCTTAGTTTTACTGCCGGCCTATCTGCTGAGTGAGCTCAAGGCTGCCTTCCAAATTGGCTTCATGTTGTTTTTACCCTTTCTGGTCATCGACTTAGTGGTGGCATCCGTTTTAATGTCGATGGGTATGATGATGTTGTCACCCTTGATTGTTTCTCTGCCTTTCAAACTGTTGGTATTTGTCATCGTCGATGGCTGGGGCTTACTCATGGGGAGTTTAGCCAACAGTTTTTGGATCAGTGGATGAGCCCGGAAGAAGCCGTCACACTGGTCAGCCAAGCAATCTGGCTGATCATTCTTATGGTGTCGGTTCTTATTGTGCCTAGCCTAGTCGTCGGTTTGGTAGTAGCGATTTTCCAAGCCGTCACTCAAGTCAATGAACAAACCCTTAGCTTCCTCCCTAGGCTGCTCGTCACTTTGCTATGCATCATTCTTGCAGGTCACTGGCTATTACAAGAGATCAACGACCTATTCTTGTTTATCTTCAATACGATACCAAGCAAGGTTGGCTAGCCATGATGCAAATAACCTTTACCGATATCACCCAATGGCTAGGGGTACTTTGGTGGCCTTTTGTTCGGTTTACTGGGCTTTTTCTGATCGCACCATTTTTTGGTGATAAAACGATACCGGTAAGAGTTAAACTGCTATTTGCTTTTATTTTTTCTCTGCTTCTCGCCCCCATGGTGAAAGAGGTTCCTCCATTTAACCCATTCAGTATCGACACCCTACTGTTCTCTTTTTATCAGCTCATCTTTGGTTTTTTGATTGGTTTTGCGGTGATGATATTTTTCACCATTTTTTCAATTGCGGGTCAGGCAATTTCCATGCAAATGGGTTTAGCCATGGCTGTGATGAACGACCCTGCCAACGGAGTCAGCATTGCCATCATTGGCAGAATCATGTTCATCACTTCAATGCTGCTTTTCCTCTCTTTGGACGGGCACCTAGTGGTACTGCTTGTGTTCAAAGAGAGCTTTGAGTATTGGCCTCTCAATTCACCTTTCCCTTTCAACAGCATTGAATACGTACTGAAAATGGTGTCTTGGATGTTTGCGACCGGCTTGCTGGTAGCGGTGCCAGCTATCGTCGTGATGCTACTGAGTAATATTACGTTTGGTCTAATGAACAAAGCAGCACCGTCTCTTAATGTCTTTGCACTTGGTTTCCCAATGACCATGCTACTTGGCTTATTCGCATTAATGGCGTCCCTAACTGGTATCGGCGATCACTATTTTGATCTGGTATTAGAGTTGAACCAGCACCTGCACTACATGCTGAGGCTGCCTAATGTCTGATCATCAAGATTCCGGAGACAAGAGCGAGCAACCTAGCCAACATAAGCTCGCTAAAGCTCGGCGAGAGGGACAAGTACCGCGCGCGAAAGAGTTCGTTTCTTCCATAACTCTCATCAGCGTCGTCGCTTACTACGTGTTGAATGTAGACATGATTAAACAGACCTTCATTGAACTGTTTCTTGTAAGCTTTCAGTTTGATAGCCAAACAGTCAGCCAGCCAATGGCTATCGTAGAGTTAGTAGGCACCGCGCTTTTTTCGATGATCACGCTATTTTTCCCACTACTGATTTATCAAATGATTGCCGCAATCGTCGGCTCGACGCTACTTGGAGGGTGGATATTCAGCCCATCTTTGCTGATTCCCAAATGGGAAAAGATAAGTCCACTCAAGGGATTGAAACGTATATTTTCCTCCCAATCGATCGTCGAACTGTTCAAGAACGTTATTAAGGTCTCTCTGTTTTTTACTCTGCTGTATTGGGTCATATCGAGCTACATCTCAGTGATCACCAACCTCGTCAGCGCACACTTTGATACCGTGGTGCTTTCAGTCGCGACCATCACCATTGAGTACTTGGGCTACCTTCTTTTAATCGTCTTGCTGTTTGGCCTGTTTGATTTCCCCTATCAACGACACGAATTTACAAAGCAGATGAAAATGACCAAGCAAGAGGTCAAAGATGAACACAAAGAACAAGAAGGGCGACCTGAAGTGAAAGCTCGTATCCGTCAGATACAGACTCAAAATGCCAAGAGAAGTGCCAATGAACGAGTGCCAAAAGCGAGCGTTGTATTAACCAACCCAACCCGTTACGCCATTGCCCTAATCTATGATTTGAGCCAAGCTGAAGCCCCGTTTGTTGTCGCGAAAGGCCAAGATGATGTGGCGTTGTACATCAGAGAGCTTGCAACTAAACACGAGGTTGAAGTCGTCGAGAGCCCGGCACTCACTAGGGCGATCTACAACACCACTCAAATCGACCAGATGGTCCCAAACCAACTCTTTGTCGCAATAGCGCACATCCTAACTTATGTGAATCAGCTAAAAGCATGGCGCAAAGGCGAAAGAAACAAACCCACCAGCTTGCCCCAATTCAACATCCCTAAATCTTGGTCCGACCCAACAGATTAGATCGCTACTTCACCAAATGAAACACCCAAAGTTGTCGTTTTTGTTCAATACCCAAACCGAATAGGCACTTACACTTTCGGTCATTGAAACAACAGAGATTAACGCGATGTTAGACATCAAAAACATCACAACACTTAACGACTTAAGTGAATTAAAATCGGCTTACTTTTCAGAATCGACAGCGCCACTCGATGGCATGTGGCATTTTGGCTTTGTACCAATGTCAGACCATTTCGGTTTTTACGAGAGCGGCAAACTTGTGGGTTACTGCGTACTAAACAGTGAAGGTTACTTGCTGCAGTTTTCCCTTGTGCCAGAAGCTAATGTAAACATTGCAGACCTATTTACCATGATCATAGAGAGCAACAGCTCAGTGATTGGTGAAGTGCAAGGCGCATTCGTGAGCACCGCAGAGCCTCAATATTTATCACTGTGCTTGGACAACAGCGCATCATTTAAAGTCAATGTCATGATGTATCGTCAAAACTCTCAAGCTAGTTGCGATTTCAGTTCCAACCGGATTGAAAAGCTCGACATGAGCATCGCGACACATGAACAACTCGATAACTTCGTTGAATTTGCGGTATCAGCTATTGGTGCGCCCAAAGAATGGCTCAGCGGTTACTACAGCAACTTGATTACTCGCCAAGAGCTATGGGGTTACTGGGAAAATGGTGACATTCTCGCAGCCGGTGAGTGCCGTAAGTTTGATGAGTACCAAACGCAGTATGCAGACTTAGGCATGATCGTCGCAGAACAAGAGCGTGGCAAAGGGCTAGCAACACGCGTGCTTAACTCGCTAAAACAGCAGGCTAACCTCCAAGGTTTGGAAGTTATATGCTCAACTGAAAGCAGCAATATTGGTGCGCAAAAAGCGATTGAGCGATCCGGGATGTCATCCAAGCATCGCATCTTGCAGTTTGATTTTAACTAATTGGATACTCAGCATAGCCCTTGCTCTGCTGAGTATGCTCAGGCACCGGTCCAATACGAGGTATAGGCAGCCAGTAACGATAAAACTGTCGCCGACAACGATATCCACATATAGTTGTGGTGGTACTCATCAGAAATAGAAGTTCGAATGATCAATTGGTTACAATCTCCAAAATCTTCAGTTGTTGCTCAATACATTGATTGTTATTGGCTTATCGAGAAAGCACCCGACGCTCAAACTCACCAGTTTCCGATACTCAACCCTAACCCCTCGGCACATTTGATTCTGTCGCCCAGCGACCAACCGTATCACTACACAATTGATCTACAAGTCCAACAAGGAATTGGCAGCCACCTATTACTGCCCCATCACAAAGCAATAGAACTCGATCACTCGAAGCCATTTGTCCACTTGGGCATCAAGTTCCACGTCGGCGCTTTATACTCGCTCACTATCCCTGATTGCCAGCATCCAAGCTTAGATCGCGTCGACACCATCGACCTTGCAGTTCTACTCAACAATTCTGATGCCGATGTAACGTCACTGATTAAGCTTGCTCAAAGCGACTTTGAAGCTTGTTGCCAGCAGTTGGATGACTTGCTGCTACCTTGGTTATCCACCGCTATAACCGATAGACATAGTGAGCTCACTCGAAAAGTACTGAGTGTGCTTGGTTCAACGCCGATAGCTGAACTTGGTGACAAGCTATTTTGTTCTCAAAGAACACTCGAGCGAAGCTTTAACAAGGTGACTGGCCTAACGTTAAAGCAGTGCCAATCCATGAACAAACTCGAAGCAATGCTCGAATATCTTTATAAGAAAGAGTTGAATGACATAGATTGGCTAGACGTTGCCTTTCAATTTGGGTTTAGCGACCAACCACACCTGATTCGGTACCTAAAGAAGACCATTGGTCTCACACCAAATACCTATGCCAAGGAAGGTGGGTTAACCATAGATGTTTATGGTGGTGTCAGGTCAGAGTAACGAACGGCCCATACACGAGATCTCTGTCTATCGTGTCCCATTCGTAGCAAGTTTTATTGAGTTTAGAATTGCGACTCCATATACTGGAAACACCATCAGACGGAGGGCAATAATGAATAATAAAAACAAACACATAGTTTTAATTCATGGTCTGTATATGCCTGCGTTGGTCATGCAATATCTAGATAGAAATTTTAAGAAACGCGGCTTCACCACCCATAAGTTCGCCTACAACTCACTGCGTTTTCCATCCGCAGCAAAACGCCTAAATCGCTTCGTAAATGCACGCTTTGATGAGCACGATAAGGTCTATTTCTTTGGTCACTCACTCGGTGGCTTACTGATTCGTCATTACTTTAAATTCTACCAACCACACTTCGCTGACACCTGCATTATTACAGCGGGCACACCACACAATGGGGCAACCATAGCTAAAACGCTTTCTAATCATGGCCTTGGGTTCATTTTTGGTTCGACCAAACACATCCTCAATGATGGACTTGGTGACTACGATAATGATGTGCCGATTGGTGTGATTACTGGCACCTACGACGCTGGCGTAGGACGAATCGTATTAGGAAAAAATCACGGTGATGGTACGGTCACGCTTGAAGATGCAAACCTGAAAGGGGCAACAGACACTTGCGCGCTCAACGTCAACCACACTGCCTTGGTGTATTCTAAAGAAGTGGTACAGCGCTCCGTTGAGTTCATTCACTTCAAGGCATTCCTGGCTGCTTAATAACAAGTTCGTTCACACGTTATCTAGCGACTCGATTCTAGAATTATATCTCCCCGAAAACCAAAGTAGCTCCCGTTACTTTAACCCCTCTGTATCTCTTCAACAGTGAAATACAGAGGGTCTCGTATTGGGACTAAACTTAGAACTGATAATTAAACTCTATGCGGTGATCGCCGTCTTCGAAGTTTACTTCTTCATTCCAGTTAGCAAAGTAGCGAACATTAAAGCGAGGATTGATTTGATAAGACGCAGCAAATTCATGAGTCATGATGGAATCATCGTCGTAGAACGCGCCATTTTTGTAGGTATCTGAGCCGCTGATCGTGCCCATATACATTGGGTTATAGTTCAGCCAGATCTTGTCTGTAATTTCAATTTTCGCGTACATACCCGCCACGTAGAATGTGCCATGCATGTCGTAGCGATCATGTAGCTCATCCGCATCAGCACGAGTCTTATCTGTGAGAGGCTCCCCTGCTGCTATACCTGCGCCCGCTAAAGGGTATAAGTTTACTGGTCCGAATTTGGGTAACGCTTGAATGAAGCTGTAAGAGGCCGAACCTTGATTCGTATCGAAGTTGTAGTTCACATCAACTTGCGCACCTCGACCATTGGTTAAGTCGACAGAAAAGTTACGAAAGCGTACTGAATCTATTGAGTCATCAACAGTGCCGAACTTGGCTTTGTCATTGTCACGAAAGCCAATGGCGTCACCTGCAATACCTTTGATCTCCAGTACATTCATGCCCATGGTGGTGTCTGAGCCCGTGTCGTAGGTTTGACCAAACTTTAAGTTGAGGCCTTTATCGCTATAACCCGCTCCGGCTTGAGTATAAACAGCCAGTGGATCACTCATGTCTTGCACTGAACCTTCGGCTTTAGTTATTGAAGGTACACAAATTAAGGCTGTGACAATGCCTACCGCTAACGTGCGCGGCACAAATGTATCAAAATCGATTTTCATGGATGAGTCCTTGGTTGAGGGCGTGGCTGATGCACCCGTTTCACTGAGATTTGAAATGCTCATCCGTGAGCAAGGAAGTTACTTTGAACAAGTCACGAAATGCCTAGGGCGTGTTGACCTTTCGTGGTTAAATTTTGTTCGAGATAAAAGCGTTTTAATCGCGGCGAGGGGGAAGTAGCCTAGTCATTCTAAGCAAATCTCCCTCAACAAAGAGTAAAACGCTTTTAGCCGAACCCTTTGGGCAGCGTTTGCTGGTCATTTCTACTGCGTTATCGGCTTCTCATGTAGGCTAGCTACACATCGACGCCTCTACCTTGTATAAATACCCAGCAACTCGCTGCAAAAATCAGCTCGAAAGAGCAACACGCCCTAAAGATTGAGTGGCTTAATCTCAGGCATGTTTGCTTCCCAATCTTGTACATCGGCTACGTCAGGTAGATAAACTCGAAGCGTGAAACCCCAATTATCAGCAGGCGTTGCAGCGTAGTTAACATTGTTTTCAGCAGCATATGAGCCACATTTTTCACCACCAAAGACCACTGTGAAGGTACCGTCTTCGTTGGTCGTTAGACCTTGGTTTGTTGAAACAATATTGTTCTCGTTGGTCATTAGGAACTTATCTTCACCGTAAACGGTAATAGAGTAGTAACCGCGAGGATCGACTGACTTGGGCGCACGGTATGTCGCTGTGTAGCACGTGTTGCTTTCTGCGCCATTCAGAGCGTACACCGGGTACATAGCGGTATCATGTGGCGATAGTCCCCAAGCTCCTGCGTTGGCATAAGTTAAGCCTTCCCAGTTGGTAACATCTTTAATGTTCCATTCAACGTGCTTCTCTTGAGCGACGGATAGATGGTTGTTATAGCCCTCCATTAAAGCGCCACGCACCTTCATCATGCGTTCCATGTCTGGTCCAACAAAACCTTCACCGTCTCCACCACCAGTAATGACGATCTGATCTTGCAAAACACGTAATCGTGCCATGTCTTCTTCTGTGCCATCTGTCGCTAGACGAACACCAAAGGCTACGAAACGGGTATCGAACATGTCTGGTGTGAAGTGGTAAGTCCCTGCTTCAACTTCATACACAGGGATTGTGTGGTTAGAAGTTTGAATATGGAGAGACTGGAACTTGTCGCCATTCGAAGGAACCGTAATAGAGAACGGCTTAGATGTATCGATACCACCAACAGAATAAAGGTGGTCAAGTGCTGGGGTGACCACCCAAGTATCACCAACTTGGTTTAGCTGACGGAAGTGGTGAGGATTATTCCAACCCGCTTGGAAGTTGTTAACGAAGTTATTGATGAAGAAGCGAGCTTCTTGGTGGATGAACTCCTGAGCCGTCATACTATGGTCCTCAGGATTAACAGCCCAACCAGAAGAATCAATCGCGCTCATCAGCTTAATTGACTCCGCCGAATATAAATCAGGGTTCGCTTCATAAGCAGGCGTTGCTGCAACAGTACCAAAAGAAGTTGCGGCGACCAATACAGCTAAGGTTGTCTTTTTCATTACCATTTCCTCGTTGAATTTCTAATTTTTACCAATAACGGTGATGCGATTACTGTAATTAGAAATATTGAGAGGAAGTAGTAGTGCCAATTAATGCTCTACATAAACACGGTTTATGTAGAGACAGAAAGTTAGATGATTCGATACAAAGCTAGCTTGAAAGAGAACTAAACGTTTCTCAGAGACTGATGAAGCTGAGCACGAATGGCTGCATGGCTTTGATTATTTGCGTATTTCTTGTGATAAACCAGATCAAGCTGAATAGGATCAATGGGGAAAGGCACCTGAATTTTCTTCAACCCGAGCTGTTCGATCAATGGGTCATTATCATTCGTTGCACAGATAGCATCGGAATTTCGAACACAGAGCAGCATTGAGCTAGGGCTGGTCACCTGCTTAACAATCTTCCTCGGCAGATTCATTTTGGCGAGCTTCTCAATGCCAGAGACTTCACGAACCGTGTACGTTAGCGTTACGTGCTCAAGGTCATAAAACTCTTCTAAGGTAACAGAATCCCCGATTGTTGGATGATCTTGACGGCAAACGTAAACAAGACCGACATCCTGAATATGTTCATACACAAATGCCTGCTCTTTCTCTTGTTTGAAGCGAGACTCAATAGCCATATCGATCTTGTCGTGTCTTAAATGGTCTAACACCATATTCTCCGACAATGGATTCTCAATTAACTTCACCCCTTCAATAACAGGCGAGTGAATCACGATATGTTCTGGAGCATACACCGTAAATTCACGAGGCTGATCGAGGGCAACCTGAAGCCGATGCTCGATCTCTTTGAAGTGTTCAGCCAGAGCATGCGCATCCGATGTAGGCTGTAACCTACGACCATGACGAACGAACAGCACTTTGCCTAGCTGCTGTTCTAAACGTTTAACACTCGCAGACATTGCAGGTTGAGTGACATCCAATGCATCAGCGGCCTGAGTAATACTGTTCAGTTCGTAAACACGTAAGAAAGGGATAATTAAGTTTAAGTCCATACATTTCCAACTATTCGTCAGCCAGTCGCGCCATTGCGGTCTATTGAGCGACCAACATTTATTGGTCGCAAAACCCAGATACAAAAATACCACTCTTTATTAAAGAGTGGTATTTGATGATTCAAATAGCAAAGCTAGGCAAATAGTCTTATAGACGGTTTACTCGTGTTGGTAGGAACACTTCACCAAGCATACAACGTACTGAGCCACCGCCAATGTCCTCAATGGTTTTGACATCGAATGGTAGCAACTTTCCATGAGTCGATAGCTGGGCAAGCTGAGCTGGAGAGAACGCATCGTAAGCCGATTGAGACATCGCGATCACCTTGTCTCCATTCACGGTTTCAAGCTGCAGGATATTGCCACAGAAGCGGTTCATCTGATCGATTGAGATAGAGATAACCTGTTTATCTTTCGCGAGTGACTTAACCACAAAACGGCGCTCAAATTCTGGAATCACTTCATCACAGATCACGCAGAAGTTATCACCAATCGCCATCATTACATTGGTATGGTAAATCGGCTGACCAGATGGCAATGCCGTTTGGAACGAAACCACGCGTGAATAACCAATGCGCTTCGCATAGTCTTCTAACACTTCACGGTCACAACGCTGAGAAAGCGCTGCGTAAATGGTCTTATTGATATGGTCGATCACCATCACACCCGTACTCTCTAGGTAAGAACCTTGTGCAATGTAAGACTCTAGAGACTCACTGTGGTTAACAATGCGACCAGACGCTTCAAGCGCTTCAATAAGAGCACTTGGCTTCACTTCATTCTGACGGTTTTCACACGCCATAGGGAACGTAAATAAGCTTCCGTCACCACAAGTGCTAAACCAGTTGTTAGGGAAGACCGCATCTGGCGTTTCCACACCAAGTTCTGGGTAATCAAACTCTACAACTTGCACACCTTCTTTACGCAACGAAGCGACCATCGCCTTAAATTCGGCCATGGTTTCTAATTTTACTTCAGCTTCGGTCAGATTAACTCTGTTCTGAAACTCATTATCTTGTGCCGTTTCTTCATTAAATTTAAATTCTTTTGGCGGCACCATAACAACGCAATTGGCGTTTTGAACATTCGTAATGTGAAGTGATTTTTTGTGTAGGTTTAACATCTCAACCGTCCCTATCTTTTATTTACCTCAGAATTGTAAACAACTTGTTACGACAAGATTCACTGAAAAGAATAATGATTTGAATATTTACCCCAAACAATTCCTGCAAAACTCAGTTTATTCGGTAATTTTTACTGCAAGATAACAGCACATCAGAAAGAACCAACAGTTTGCATATGAGATACAGAATTTGCTGAATAAATATCCGAGCTTCATTCTCTAGCTTGCTGCGGGTTTAGGTTACAATTTAATCCATTTAGCGTTAGGATTATCACCGTTGCATAACAATCAATTACGTTTGAAATAAGCTTAACTTTTCCTGTCCGATTCAATCTAAAATACGCGTCATGAAAGACACGCTTTGGACCTTTCCTGCGACATCGCTTAAACAACGTATTAGTGTTAAACGAACTCGTGAGCCAAGTTTTTCGACCAAACGCTTAAACCAAAATCCATCGAATGGCTTAATGCTTATAAGAACGAATTGGCGCTTATATAATTTCAAGCTAAGACGGCAAATTTCAAACCGAACCTATAAAAACAAAGCTACACAGACGATGCAGTTGCTAATAGATGCATTCGTTATAAAGGGAAATCTATGTACAAAAAATTTGAAGGCTTTACTGAAGCCTTTCCAAAGGGAGAGCCTATACAACCTCCTACTGGAATACTGGCATTCTGCCGCCATTACACTCGAGGTTTTGAAAAACCGTTAATCTTGCTCGGCCTAATGAGCATGACCATCGCGATCATCGAAGTGGCGCTATTTGGTTACATGGGACAATTGGTTGACTGGCTATCAACAAGCAACCCAGAAACCTTTTTAGCTGACAACAAATCCACTCTAATGGGCCTTGGTGTGCTGCTGTTGGTCGTGATGCCAATCTTGATCAGTGTGTACTCACTGTTGCTTCACCAAACCTTACTCGGCAACTATCCGATGTCGATTCGCTGGTTGGCACACCGCTATCTTTTAAAGCAAAGCTTATCCTTTTACCAAGATGACTTTGCCGGACGTGTCGCCACCAAAGTAATGCAAACATCGCTCGCGGTACGTGAAACCGTGACCAAGATGGTTGATGTGTTTGTCTATGTGACGGTTTACTTCACCGCGATGCTGTTCATGCTTGCCGAGTCGGATTGGCGTTTAATGGCTCCAATGTTGATCTGGTTGTTCGTCTATATCGGTATTCAGCTTTACTACGTACCGAAACTCAAAGACGTGTCATCAGAACAGGCGGACGCTCGTTCACTCATGACAGGTCGAATTGTTGATAGCTACACCAACATCGCGACAGTAAAACTGTTTTCACACAGCAAACGTGAAACCGAATACGCAGAAGAAGGCATGGAAGGTTTCCTAGATACCGTGTATCGCCAAATGCGCCTTGTTACTGGCTTCAACATCTGTGTTGAATTCGCTAACTACCTACTGGTATTCAGTATCGCGGGTATCTCTATCTACCTATGGCTCGATAGCGCAATCACTGTGGGTGCCATTGCGATTGCGGTGAGTTTGGCTCTACGTATTAACGGCATGTCGAAATGGATCATGTGGGAGATCGGTGGCCTATTTGAAAACCTAGGTACAGTGATTGATGGCATTAAGACCATGTCGAAACCCATCGCTATCGAAGATAAGAAAGACGCACAGCCACTTAAAGTTCCACAAGGCGGCATCAACTTCGAAAACGTGAGCTTCAACTACGGTGAGAACAAAGGGGTTATCAATAAGCTAAACCTGAATATCAAACCAGGTGAAAAAGTGGGCTTAGTCGGCCGTTCAGGTGCAGGTAAATCAACCTTGGTTAACTTGCTACTGCGTTTCCATGACGTAGAAAGCGGTCGCATCCTGATTGACGATCAAGAGATCTCAACAGTGACGCAAGACTCGCTGCGCAGCAACATCGGTATGGTGACCCAAGATACTTCACTGTTGCACCGTTCGATCAAAGACAACATTCTTTACGGTCGTCCGGAAGCGACGGATGAAGAGGTGTATGCCGCAACCAAGCAAGCGCACGCGCATGAGTTTATCGAAACCCTAACCGACCCGTTTGGCAATATTGGTTACGATGCTCAAGTGGGTGAACGTGGTGTTAAGCTTTCTGGTGGTCAGCGCCAACGTGTAGCAATTTCACGTGTACTTCTGAAAAATGCACCACTGTTGGTTCTTGATGAAGCGACTTCAGCTCTAGATTCAGAGGTAGAGGCTGCAATCCAAGAGAGCTTAATTGAGCTAATGGAAGGTAAGACGGTTATCGCGATTGCACACCGCCTATCCACCATCGCAGCAATGGATCGCCTGATCGTTTTAGATGAAGGTAATATCGTTGAAGAAGGCACGCACCAAGATCTGATTAACCAAAATGGTATCTACGCGCAGCTGTGGAATCACCAGACTGGTGGCTTCATAGCCGATGATCTTGAGCAAGCTAGCAACGATTAATTTGTGTGCTATTTTAAAAGTGCGGCGTATTTCACACCAATTTGCTAAATAGCGGCAAATTACACATGGCAGAATGTTATGTCGTAATTATATAATGACTTTAACAAACCAAGACGGCTTCGCTTGCGCGTTCTGGAATAAGGCTAGACTTCGGGGGGAGGCTAGCCTTTCTTATGCCCGTAGTTCAGCGATCTTTCCCACCGGTTCCTTCAACTTCATCGATCCTTTTGTTTTTTTCTTGGCGTTTTTTTCTTAAAATGCGCGCAATATTCTTTCAAGAGATCAAGCATGAACAAAAGTGTCTTAACTAACGTCATCGCGTTAGCACTGCTTGCTGGCGGCTATGCGACAGCAAATCAATACCTACTTTACGCGGGCCTATTCGCCTTTTCTGGTGCCATCACCAACTGGCTTGCGATTCACATGTTGTTCGAGAAAGTACCCGGCCTATACGGCTCTGGCGTTATTCCAGCACGCTTTGAAGAGTTCAAAGCAGCCATCAAACAACTGATGATGGAGCAATTCTTTACTGAGAGTAACATCGACCGCTTCCTAAGCAGCGAAATGAGCGGTGGCCAATCACTGAACCTAGAGCCTGTGATTAAGAAGATCGATTTCAATCCAGCATTTGATTCACTGGTTAACGTTATCGAGAACTCACAGTTTGGCGGCATGCTAGCAATGTTTGGTGGTACAGAAGCATTAGAGCCAATGAAAGCGCCATTTGTTGAGAAGATGCAAGAATCTGTTATCGAAATCAGCAAGAGTGATTCAGTGAAGAATGCCATCAAAGAAGAACTGGAGTCACCAGCGATGATGGATGAAATCAAAGAGAACATTGAAGCTATCATCGACCAGCGTTTGAATGAACTGACACCGAAACTGGTAAAAGAGATGGTTCAAACCATGATCAAGAAACACCTTGGCTGGCTTGTCGTGTGGGGTGGTGTATTCGGTGGTGTGATTGGTCTTATTTCAGCGGCGATTACACTGTAAATCGTCTATGACCATACTTATCTGATTGCCCCTTTCTGGCAGTCACAAAAAATGGAAGCTCATTGGCTTCCATTTTTTATCTCTATCAAACTGGGTCAAGTTAGAAGCGCGCTAAGTTAAAGTCGCTAACAGCTCTGGGTTCACACCAAAGCCCTTTTTATGCTCTTCAATCACCACTTCACTGCGTGTCTGAATCACGCCAGGCAAGGTACCTAACTTGGTGGCCATAAATGCTTGGTACGCCTTCATGTCTTTCACTCGAACCTTAATCATGGTGTCGAAGTCTCCCGACAACGAGTAACACTCTTCCACCTCTGGCATCATTTCCACGGCTTGGGCAAATTTATCAAAGATTGAAAAGCTGGTTTGGTCGAGACGAATATGGATAAAGACTTGAACATCGAGCCCCAACTTCTCAGAACACAGCTCTGCGTGGTAACCCGTGATGTAACCCTCTTTTTCTAATCGCTTCAATCTATCAGAGCAAGGAGAGGTGGTTAGGTTAACTTGCTTGGCCAACTCAACCACAGGCAAGCGCCCTTTCATATGCAGAATTCTTAGTATCTCTTTATCGATACGATCAAGCTGATGCTGAGACATAACATTCCTTAAACATTATAAATTCGGCTCAGTATATTCCATACCTAGAGCAATCGAAGAAAACCCCGCTCACACATTTAAAAACTAAACGCACAAGTCGCATTCACACCAAATATAAATCCATGCAAATCGATAACAACCCTTATAAATCAAACTCTGGTTATTAACAAATTATTATAGAAATGACCCGATAAACAAATAAGTTGAGCCAGAAACGAAAGAAAGGATATATGGCAAAGTGAATAATATAATTATCAAAGAGAAAGGATGACTCTATTATGAAAACACAAGAACTCGCATATAAACCCTACGGTATCGGCTCATGGACACACGTAACAGTGTCAAAAGATGTGGCTCAAGCACTCGCTAATGAATACTCAAACTACGGATGGGAAGTAAAAATTGATGGCAATGCCATTAACAGCGAGATCGCGCTTAAAGCGGCTTAAATGACAAAAACCTCCCAAACGGAGGTTTTTTTGATACCGGTTAGTAAGCGCTTACCATCAGCTAAGCTAAGCCAACTTGAGGAGCTGAACTTCCAGTTTCACAACGGCAGTTGCATGTACGACAAAAGTGCTGCGTTTCCATATCGTAATATAAGTTGCCACTAAGTAGCTTTGAGGTCCATTGCAACATACGGCCAGAGGCTGTCTCGGGCTCTGATTCACAACGTTTCATTATAGACTTATGTAGTGTTGTTTTTTTACATCCTTTGCAATAGAGATCAGGCATACCTTTGTCCTATAGGTCTTTAGTGGTTACTGACAATTGACACATCATGTCCAATTCGGTTCCACAATTCACCGAGCTAATAACAAAAGTGAGTGCCAAGTTCAAAAATTAGCCACTTTTCTGTTTCATTTTTTGACATCACACGCCATTGAGTAAGTTGATCTTTCCCTTCTCACGCAAGATCCAACCGCTTCGATTTACATTGTAAAACCCCAACAACCGCTCGATCACGTCGGATTTCACCTCGATCTCAAGTACGACAAACGTCGCACCTCAGTAACAAAATACCGATATCGTAAGCTGTTCAAATTACCGAATCCAAACTACTCACCTATACACCTTTATACGACGCGATTAGAATACTCGGCTATCAATTAAATATGCCTGTTTAGTTCACGCTCTCGCAACCAATGAGGTAGAAATGCTCACCGTCACTCAAATTGCCAAGGCCTACAACATATCTCGTACCACCATTCTCTACTACGAGCGAGCCGGGCTGCTGCTTCCTCACAGTCGCTCCGATAATGGCTATCGTTGGTATGGCAAAAAAGAGCAAGCTCGGTTAGAAAGCATTATCTCTTACCGATCGTTTGGTCTGTCTATTCAGGAGATAAGCGCCCTGCTTGATCGCACAGACGATGTGAAACAAGAGCAGACATTAGTGAATCAGTTCAACGCCTTGGAAAAGGAAATCCAGAACCTGCGTCAACAGCAGAAAGCGATTGTGATGTTGCTTGAACAACCGGAGTTGCTAGAACAAAAGATTCTGACAAAAGAGCGCTGGGTGCGGGTGATGGAGAATGCTGGGTTTGACGAAAAAGACATGAAGAACTGGCACAAGCAGTTTGAAAAGATGGAACCAACCGCTCACCAAGAGTTTTTGGAGTCATTGAATATCGACCAAGATGAGGTCAAAAGCATTAGGGAGTGGTCAAAAAAATAGAGCCACCGAAGTGACTCTATTGTTCTTGATTAATATCTTTTGCTAATTCGCTTGCATTTTTACAATGTAAATTAGTCTAGCTCTACTAGCTTCTTCTCGAACTCAGCGTGTTGCGCTTTCACTTCGTCTTCTGGCTCGCCAGTAATTAGGCTCACGATAACGATAGAGATAGTCGATAGGATGATTCCCGGGACGATTTCGTAAACGTCGAACCAACCGCCCGTGAACTGTTTCCAAAGTACGATAGTCACACCACCAACCACGATACCCGCTAGAGCACCGTTACGGTTCATACGAGACCAGTAAAGGCTCATCACGATAGCTGGACCAAATGCCGCACCAAAACCAGCCCAAGCGTAAGACACAAGACCAAGTACAGAGCTGTCTGGCGTCATCGCTAGGAATAGCGCGATAAGAGAAATAATGATTACCGCAAAGCGACCCACACGAACGATCTCTTCAGATGTCGCATCTTTCTTAAGCACTTGCTTGTAAAGGTCTTCTGCCATTGCAGATGAAGATACAAGAAGTTGTGAATCCGCAGTACTCATGATTGCAGCAAGAATAGCCGCTAGTAGGATACCTGCGATTACTGGGTGGAACATCGCGTTAACAAGAAGCATGAAGATCTTCTCGCCATCGTCTAGCTTAGGCGCGCCAGAGTTAGTCACGTAGATAAGACCAACCAGACCCACTAGCATTGCACCAATCATAGACAGTGCAGTCCATACCACAGCGATACGACGCGCTGTTGCTAGGTCTTTATTAGTACGTGTTGCTTTGAAACGAGCAAGGATGTGTGGCTGACCGAAGTAGCCAAGACCCCAAGTCGCTAGCGAGATGATCGCGATAGCAGACAGTGGTTCACCTTTCGCATCATTCCATAGCGTCAGAAGCTCAGGGTTGATGTTGTGAAGATCAGTAGACAACTGACCAAGACCGCCGTTCATAGCCGCGATTGGTACGATCAATAGCGCAGCAGACATCAGTAGACCTTGAACCAAGTCCGTCCAAGATACCGCTAGGAAACCACCAAATAGCGTATAAGAAACCACACACACTGTGCCGATGATTACCGCTGTTGTGTAATCTAGGCCGAATACCGTTTCAAACAATTTACCACCTGCTACCAAGCCAGAACTTGTGTAGAAAAGGAAGAATAAAAGGATAAAGAAAGCAGAAATTGTTTGGATCAGCTTAGAATTATCATTGAAACGACGAGATAGGAACTCAGGTAGCGTCAGTGACTCTGTTGTAATACTGTAAGTACGCAGACGCTTAGCACTGATTAACCAGTTCGCCCAAGTACCCACTAACAAACCACCAGCAAGCCAGAATGCTTCAAAGCCAGCAGCGTAAGCGTAACCCGGTAGGCCAAGTAATAGCCAACCACTCATGTCTGATGCACCAGCAGAAAGTGCAGCAGGCCATGGGCCTAACGAACGACCACCTAGGAAGTAGTCTGTCGAGTTAGAAGTACGTTTGTAAGCAATAACACCGATTGCCAGCATCATAATTAGATACGCAATGAACGTCGTCGTTATTGCAAAACTGTTTTCTATCATTAGATAGTCCTCATTTGTAAAAAGCCTTCCATGCCTAACCCAATACCATGCCCTTACCTAAATAAAGGCAAGCCATTACATTGAGTTAGGGATTTTGGCTCCAAAGCACTGAGGTAGAAAACCAAAAGTGTTTAGAGCCAATATTACTGAAGGTTAGTGAGCTTCGCTTCCAAGTTCGAGCAAGGTCGCGTTACCGCCCACGGCTGTTATATTTATAGTTCGCGTACGCTCGGTAATGAAGCGTAGCGATAGGTGTGGATCGTGAGCAACATGCATTGCTGTCAGATCCGTTTCAGCTACTAAACTGACGATGGCACCGTCACGCTTAGCAAGTTGTAAATTGATAGCTTGAGCCGTTTGTGAATTACCTACGTAACCTGCGCTACGTACATCGCAAGACAGCAGCTGTTGAGCCGCATCGTACGAAGCAACCTGCACCAAGTTCGTCGGTAGATTCGCTTGTTTCGCCGCATCAGCGATCAACGTGTTGAATTGCACGTCATCACTGCACAGTTGCACGCTGTTACCCGCTAATAGTGCTGCGGTAATCATCGCTGTTGCTGTTTGCAGTGCTGGCTCTTTGTCTTGGCAATCATCAACAATCACCAAAGCCACACCACGACCAGCAGCATACAGCTCATTTGTTTCACCAGTAGGGCCAGCCATTAGATGCTGCTCAGAAAGCAGCGCAGACGCTTGCTCTAGGTGATAAGTTGCCACTGCCGCCAAAGACGTAGATTGGCTTTCGATCTCTGATTTGAATGCAAGTACCTGCGCACTCTTATGATCAAAGTCGGTAAGATTCCATTGTTCCCACGCCAAGAACGCATCAGAAAAACCTGTCACTTGATGAACCATGATACTGCTCCTTATGCCTTGTCTTGTGATTGAGAGAAATGAACATCAGTAAAGCGGTATAGGTAGTGAGGACCACCCGCTTTAGGGCCAGTACCAGACAAGCCTTGACCACCAAATGGTTGTACACCAACAACAGCACCTACTTGGTCACGGTTGATGTAACAGTTACCCACACGAACGTGTTTTTCGATCCAACGGTAAGTTGTCTCGTTACGGCTGTGGATACCCATGGTTAAGCCAAAACCAGTTTGGTTAATTTGGTCTACCACTTGCGCCAGTTCACTCGCTTTGAAGCGAACGATATGCAGCACAGGACCAAACTGCTCTTCTTTCAAGCAGCTAATGTCATCGATTTCAAATGCACTTGGTGGAACAAAATCACCATGTTCACAATCCGATCCTAGAGAAAGTTGAGCCACTTTCTTCTGGGTCTTGGTCATGTTTTCTAAGTGCGTCATCAACTTCTGCTTCGCGTTTTGGTCGATAACCGGGCCCACATCCGTTTTATGAAGATGTGGAATACCAACGCTCAGCTCATCCATCGCACCGTGAATCAATCCAATCACGCGGTCTGCAATGTCCTCTTGAATGTAAAGCACACGTAACGCTGAACAACGTTGACCAGCTGAAGCAAAGGCAGAACGAATGACATCACGAACCACTTGTTCAGGCAGTGCCGTACTGTCAACAATCATCGCGTTCTGACCACCAGTTTCCGCGATAAACGGCACAGGCTTAGCGTTGCGGCTTGCTAGCGACACGTTGATGCGTTGTGCAGTTGGTGTTGAACCCGTGAAGGCAACGCCTGCAATCGCATCGTGGCTAGTTAGCGCACTGCCGATCTCTGCACCACGACCAGGTAGAAGTTGAATCGTACCAGCAGGGAAACCCGCTTCCTTCATCAGTTCAACCGCGCGAGCTGCAATCAAGCTTGTTTGCTCTGCAGGTTTCGCCACAACCGTGTTACCCGCCACTAGTGCTGCGGTAATTTGGCCAAGGAAGATCGCTAATGGGAAGTTCCATGGGCTGATACAAACGAATACACCACGACCTTGTCGCGAAGCGATTCGAGTTAGACCATCAAAGCCTTTTAGCTCAAAACCTTGCAGGTTGTTCGCTTGTTTTGCGTAGTAACGACAGAAGTCGACCGCTTCACGCACTTCATCAATACTATCGTGAATAGTCTTACCCGCTTCTTGATGACAGATTGCCACCAGCTCAGCTAGGTTCTCTTCCATCAAATCAGCCAGCTTCTCAAGCGCAGCGGCTTTGGTTTCAACCGATGTCGCATTCCAATCAGCAAATGCTGCGTCTGCACCAGTGATCGCTGCGGAAACATGATCAAGGTTTGCGAAAGCCAACTGACCCACGTTAATACGACGATCGTAAGGTGCTGTTACTTGTTCAACATTCTGATCAGCCTTGATCATGCTTTCGGCAAGAGATTCACCGTTGATCACAGGTCCAGCAGTCCATTGATTGTTCAAAAAGCTTTTTACTTGCTCTTCAAAGTGATGCGCTTCGCTTTCAATATCAATGTTCACACCGTATGAGTTCTTACGCTCAGGGAATACCGCTGGCGGCAGAGGAATCTTAGTGTTGTTCAAAGTATCGAATGCCAAAAGCATGTCGACTGGGTGCTGTGTTAGCTCTGCCACAGGGCAACGAGCATCAACCAAACGGTGTACAAACGAGCTGTTTGCACCGTTCTCTAGCAAACGACGTACTAGGTATGGCAGTAGATCTTTATGGCTACCAACTGGCGCGTAAATACGTACCGACTGTTGGTAAGCTTCCATAGCATGGTTGTAAAGTGAATCACCCATGCCGTGTAAGCGTTGGAATTCAAAGTCTTTATGGTCTGTCATCACTGCAATAGCAGAAACCGTGTGAGCATTGTGGCTCGCAAACTGCGGGAAAATATTGCCGCGAACACTTGGGCTCAATAGGTAACGCGCACACGCTAGGTAAGCTACATCAGTCGCTTCTTTGCGAGTGTAAACAGGGTAGTTATCGAAGCCGGCTTGTTGCGACCATTTGATCTCGCTATCCCAGTAAGCACCTTTAACTAGGCGAAGTGGGATTAAGTCACCCTGCTCTTTTGCTAGGCGGTTTAGCCAAACTAGAACCGGTAGCGCACGCTTTGAGTACGCTTGAATAACCAGACCAAACTTGCCCCAGCCTTTCACTAGCTCGCTGCGGTACAGTTTTTCGAATAACTTAAGTGAAAGCTCTAGGCGATCCGCTTCTTCTGCATCAATCGTGATCGCAACATCAAGCTCAATCGCACGGCGCAGTAGCTGCTCTAGCGTGTCGCATAGCTCAGTCAATACGCGGTCTTCATTCGCCACTTCGTAACGAGGATGAAGTGCAGAAAGCTTGATAGACACAGATGGCGCTGGGCTAGATTTTGAAGAGACATAAGTGTCTCGACCTACGGCTTCAATCGCCATTAGGTAATCTTTAAAGTACTTATTTGCGTCAGCTGTAGTCAGTGCCGCTTCACCTAGCATGTCGTAAGAGTAGGTAAAGCCTTTGTCGCGCATAGACTTACCGTTCTTTTGCGCTTCAGCAATGCTGCGGCCAAGAACAAATTGGTGACCCATCACTTTCATCGCTTGGTGCATCGCTTTACGAATTACCGGCTCAGAAAGCTTGTTCACTAGACGGTTAACCGCTTGTCCAGCACTCTGCTCGTTCGACGAAAGTCCAACCACCTTGCCTGTTAGCATTAAGCCCCAAGTTGAAGCGTTAACAAAAACCGAATCAGAATTCTTTAGGTGAGACTTCCAATCCGCAACGCTTAGCTTGTCGCGAATCAGTGCATCAGCCGTTGCTGAATCAGGAATACGCATCAAGGCTTCCGCCAGACACATCAGCAAGATGCCCTCTTGAGTATCTAAGCTGTATTCAAGCAACAGCGCATCGATCATCTGGATAGAAGTCTTATCCGCACGGATAGCTTCGATCAAAGAAGTCGTTTTGTCTGTGATTTGCTGCTTTTCAGACTCGGAAGGGGTAGCTAGTGGCAGAAGTTGCTCTAGCCATTGGGTTTCATCCACCATATATAATGGTGAGATAAGCGACCATAGATCATCAAGCGACTGCTCGTTGAATTCTGGCTTTAACACATCAGTAGCTGTAAACATGCGTTTTCCTTAATCTCACACCCGGAATTAGCCCGGGATCTCTACAATGGCTGCAGTGTATTTAGAGTATATAAGGAATACTTGTCAAAAACTCCGAGTTTTTTGCTAAAAACTCGCTTTATTAACAAAACAAACACAATGTCACATATGAAACTTTAATATAATATGCCGTTTCGTTTCACTATTTAACAGAAATTTGCTTTTTGTATTGAGATGGTGACATGCCTTGAAGGCGTGAAAAAGTGTGGGTAAAGGAGGATTGACCGGAGAATCCAGCAAGTTCTGCGACCTGACCAAGGCTTAAATTCCCTTGCTCAATAAGGCGTCGAGCACGGTCGATTCGCTTACCTAATACATACTGGTGAGGAGTAATGCCCATTTGCTCTTTAAACAGCATGTGGAATTGGCTCTCGCCTAAGAACACGCTACCTGCTAGTTGGGCGACTGAGATCTTACTTGCTAAATGTTGCTCGATGTAACGATCTAATGCTTCAAGATCGAAGCGCGAATCCTTCACTGACGTTTCAAATGCCGAAATGTGCCTTTGCATTAAGGCGATCACCGTGTCATTGCATGCACGGCTTAATAAGAGATCATCAGGACTCGCCTGCATCTCTTGCACTAACATATGGATAAGCTTTTGAATTTGCGCATCTAATTGAAAATAGACGTTCGAAGATTCGAGCTGGTTAATCTTCTCTAGCATCAGCGGGTCGTCATCACTCGGCACGGGCATGTTAAGCACCAAAATATCGGACTGACCGACCACACCACCGAAAGCATGATCAGAGCTCGCCGTCACCACACAACCTTGTCCAGGGCCGACAAGATTCCCCTTACCACTGACTTCAAATTCAGCCTGACCTTTTAAACCAATCACCACCTGAGAATAACTATGATCATGACAATCCATGTGCGATGGCAAAGTGATGATCTCAGCAGGACGAGGGCCAGTAAGGCCTAGCGGAGAAAGGTCTAGGTTAGGAAAGGGTAAAGGTTTAGACATGACAGACAAATACTCGGGTCAACATACTAAGAATAATACTCTTAAATGCGCATAAGATGAATTTGTAAATGTTCTTGAGAGTTATTTGCTCACGTGAACGAAAAGATCATTATCGCGATCATCATGATCATGCCTCCGGAAAGATGATCAAGAGTGTACAAACTACGGGCTATGTAAAATCAATATTTCCAGTACTTTTTTATAAATTCCAACCTCATTATCCAACCCACTCGAGATAACTCATAAATGAGAATTCAACCATCAGAACATCGCTGAAAAATTTGCTTATATAGCTCAAACAATTCGCATAAAACTTATAAAAAGTGTATCCAAAGTACCGAAACGCGGCATTTGAGTAGATTGAAATACAATAAAACGGTATAAAGACGGATACTGTGTTAATTGCTAATAACTAGTGACTCACAACTAGAAAGCAAACACATTATCAATGAGCCAATTACAATCTATAAGTTGCAGGGACCTATGACTAACTTTCGAATTTCAGCGCTTTTACTTGCGCTATCCCCACTTTGGGTATCTGCATCGGTATCAGCTGAAGAACTGAATCAAGTCGATCCCGTTTCAGCCATCGATGCAAAAATCACAGAGAAAAACTCAGATATTGAGCGTATTTCAGCAACCAAAGTATCGGCGACTGAGAACCTAAAACAACTACAAAACAAAAACAGTAAGTTGTTGCGCGAAGGTGAAGAACTTAAGGCAAAACGTAACAGAGCCAAGTCTGTACTAGACAAACAGTACAGTCGTCTACTTGAAGATCCAGAAACGGATCTGGTCTCTTTTCAAAAAAGCTACCAAGATGCATGGGCTGCAGTTAAAGAAAATCAATCGGCTCAGTTAGACAATCAACAAGCGATGAATGAAGGTGAGATTCACCTTTCTCAGATCAAGCAAAAGCAAGCTCGTCTAAATAATGAGTTAGCGAATCTACGAGAGTCTAAAGTTGAAGCTCGCGTAAAACGTATTGCTACAGAACTGCGTGAAAGTGCGGTTTTGGAAACCAGCTACACCACGACATGTGCATCAACAATGACGCTTGGTGAGTGTACTGCACAAGGTAAATACCTAACGAACCAAAAAGCCGTGCAAACGTTCAAGACCCAGTTACTTGAGCAGCTCACAGAAAGCACTTTGGCGAAGCAGAACTTACAAGGTGTTCAGCTGAACATCCACGTTCAGGACAGCCAGCCAATCAAGAGCGGTTTCTCTGGCAACAACTCTTACTTCATGCAAATGCAAGCTCAGCTGCAAGCAAAACCTGAAGCAGTTGCTGCATGTAACCTATTGAACGTGTCGACACGCTACTGTTTAACTGGCAGCGATGCGGCTGCCGTTAAAAAGAGCGACAAGAAATGGGCAAACGTAACCGTGCGTTCTGACCAATACAACGACTCTGTGACCATCAACGGCATTAAGTATGGCAGCACACCTCTTGAGGTCGCGCTACCAAGTGGTCGTCACCAAGTAACCATCTCTAAGCAGGGTTACGAGTCATACAACCGCACAGTCACCATCAATGGCAGCGATACTATCTGGGTTAAGCTTCTTCCTAGCAAAGAAAGCTAATTCCCTCAGTAGAAGATCGCCATACCGATTTCACAAAGCTGAATGAACACTCGCCATTTTGTTGATAGTTATAAACTGTTGATTTTTATAAACTGTAGCTGCAGACGAAATGGCGTTGTCGTTTAGAATAGTCGATTAACCTAAATTACGATTGAAGTAGCCCATCATGCGCCAAGGTTTACCCACTCTATTATTTGCACTTGCTCCCTGCTTAATGACACCTGCTGTTTTCGCTGAAGCAACACCACCAGCAATCACGGCCGCGTCTGTTACTGACCTTGAAAGTTCGCTTTTCGAAAAGCACGCTGAGTTAACGGCTCTCGAAAAGAAAGTCGCAGACAAACAAAACCAAGTCGATAACCAAGTGCAGCAAACGGCACGTCTCGCTAAACTATCTGTGGAAGCAGAACAAAAACTTGCAGCGGCCAAAGCAAGCCTAGAGCAAGATTACACGCGCATGATTGATGAGCCAGACTTCGATATCTCAACGGCTCAAAATCACTTCCAAGACGCATGGAAAGTAGTGAAAGAAGGCAAACTTGCGATTTCTGACTCTAAGCAGAAGCAGCAAGGTTTGGCTATGGAGCTTGAAGCTATCCAAGCCGAGAAAGCAGCAACCGAAACAGCCATCGCACAGCTAGAGCAAGACAAGCTGAGAGCAAGAGCTGAAAGACTCAGAAACGAGATCACCCAAACACAAGAGCAAACTGTCAGCTTTACCAATCGCTGTAGCAGCGACATGACATTAGCTCAATGTTCTGATCAAACGGTAACCTTAGCGCTTCAGAAGGCGGTGAAACAGTTCCAACACAGCCTGATTGATAACACGACAGAGTCGAAAACCGTTAAAGAGCACTTGTCATCTACATCACTGAACATCCACGTTCTGCAACACAAAGTGACCTCTTCAGGCTTCTCGGAAGATAACCGCTACCGCGCTGTCATCTCTGCGAACCTAGAAACTCGCCCAAACAAGAACACCCCTTGTCGCCTGCTTGGTATTCAGTCATCCAACTGTTTCACACAAACTGATCAACAAGCCAACGACCAGCAAAAAGAAGTCGCTTGGGTTAACTTGGTAGTTCGCTCAAATCAGTATAACGACAAAGTACTAATCAACGGCGTCAACTACGGCAGCACCCCTGTTGAAGTCATGCTACCAACAGGTCCGCACATGGTGACGATCAAGAAAGAAGGCTACATCTCTTTCCACCAAGAGCTAAAAATAACTCGCGATCACAACCTAAGAGCAGTGTTACAAGCCAAGCAAAATACGTTAAACGTAGGCACCAAGTTTGCTGACCCGATGAAAGATAGCACTCAGAGCCCTGAAATGATTGTTGTGGGCTCTGGTCGTTACCTACTGGGTGAAAACAGTGCCAAGCAAGTGAAGATAAAGCAGCCGTTTGCCTTAGCCGCTACCCCAACACGTGTACAAGACTTTAGAGCGTTTGTTGAGAGCACTGGCTATCAAACAGATGCAGAGCTAATGAATACCTGCGATACCTTTGCCAATGCTGAAATTACCTCTGTTGCCGACAATAACTGGCAAAAGCCGGGCTTCAAGCAAGCAGATAATTCACCAGTAGTTTGTGTCAGTCAGAATGATGCGATGGCCTACACTCGTTGGTTATCTAAGAACACTGGCTTTACCTATCGCTTGCCAACACCACAAGAGTGGGAAGCGGCAGCAAGAGCAGGCCAAGAAACCAATTTCTGGTGGGGTAATGAATTCCGTTCAGGTAAAGCGAATACGGGATGGGCAGGCACACCGTGGTCAAACGTGAGTACCTCTCCGGTAAAATCATTCATGCCAACACCAACAGGTTTCTACGACATGGTAGGCAATGTATGGGAGTGGACAACCAATCAGAAAGGCCTAGCCAAAGGTGGCGCGTGGAGCTTCTCTCCTGAAGAAGCCAAAGCATTTAACGAGCTGTACGTTCCGCCTTCAACAGCAGCCAACTACCTCGGCTTTAGAGTGTTACGAGAGCTATAAGCTCTCGATAACTCGCGCCATCGTTTAAAATATTTGCTCTAGGCTCTCATTTATCGCATTCAATTGTGTTTATAGGGGAATTCCCCCCTTATGCATGAGCACGCCTAGGAGTAGATTCGTCGATAGAGTAGTAAGTCACTCTGGGTATCTAACTGATGCCTCAGCTTAATTTGCCTGACCCTCGTAAACTAAGCTGAAAATCTTCTACATGTCGACAAGGCATATCTTCTCTTTGGCCAGCCCCTCTTCAGGCTGGCTTTTTTTGCCTATCGATCACGCGGTTCGCCTATCTATTGCCCATGAATCATGCAGTTATTCAACACTCTGATTAACGAAAACTCACCCCATATTTTCTACACGTATTCCAACCTGTAATTGCCATTGCAGTGCAATAGTAAACTGATATCATTGCAACATCGCCATCTACGAGATAAAACCTTGCCAGAATCACTAAACCCCATACATCGTTCTTTGTTAGAACAACTTCCAGGCTGCTGGGGCTGTAAAGATACTGACTCTGTTTTCGTATACGCAAACCTCGCTTACAACCAATTGATCGGCTTAAAACCGGGCGAGAGTTGTACTGGATTGACAGATTTTGATATGCCGAGCCAAACCATCGAGTGCGCGCAAGACTTTAGGGCTCAAGACAAGCATGTAATGGAAACGCGCTCGACGCTTAAAATCCTTGATATTCACCCCTACCCCGACGGACGCTGGCACGCTCATATCTTCACCAAAACGCCTTGGCTTGATGATAACGACAACGTACAAGGCACCATCTTCTATGGGCAAGAGCTGACTGATACGGCGATTTTAGAAGTGGGTCACTGGGTATGTCAGGCAACTTGCGCCAAAGACAATCAAGCATCGATCGCAGGCTCAACACCGCGTGTGTCTAAACTGCAAAAAAAGCTGACCTCACGAGAATCAGAAGTCCTATTTTTACTGCTGTTCGGTAAGAAGCCTCAATACATTGCATTGACGTTGAACATCTCAATCAAGACGGTCGAGGGGCATGTCGCTAGACTGAAGCAAAAGTTCGATGCACGCAGTAAGAGCCAGTTAATCGAGTATGCATTGGATTCAGGATTAGGCTCTGTGATTCCTGAAACCTTACTCAAGAAACAGATCTCCGTGGTTCTACACAGCGACTGATTATCGACTCACAGCGCCCGTCGAGATGAAAAGACAGACCAAAAAATACCGTTGATGTGAATGAACACAAGATCAACGGTATCTTCCTAATTTTACTGTCTTTGCTGCTTAGTCCAGCAGACTCAAACTATGGCGCTAGGCGATCAATGTCCCAGCTGTTGTCTTGACGTGAGAACAAGAAGCGATCATGCAGGCGGTGCTCACCACCTTGCCAAAATTCAATGCTATCGACGCGTACTCGGAAACCACCCCAGAAAGAAGGAACTGGGATCTCACCTTTCGCAAACTTCTGTTTAAGCTCTAGATACTTGCCTTCTAAGATGCCACGAGCAGAGATACGACTACTTTGTTTACTTGCAATAGCTGCCAATTGGCTCTCTTTTGGACGAGACGAGAAGTACTTCATGTTTTCCATCGCCGTCAGCTTTTCAGCCGTGCCCGTAATATGAACTTGTCGCTCTAAAGGATGCCAAGGGAAGTGCAAACTGATCTTGCTGTTATGCTCAAGTTGCTGCGCTTTACGGCTACCTAAGTTGGTGTAGAAAACGAAACCATCTTTATCAACATTCTTCAGCAAAACAATGCGCTGGAATGGCTGTCCATTTTCATCAACCGTCGCCACTGTCATTGCCGTCGGATCCGTCAACTTAGCTTCAATCGCTTGCTCTAACCAAAGGTTAAATTGGTCAATTGGGTCTGCGGCTAAGTCTTTACGTCTCAATCCACCCTGAGCGTATTCACGACGAATGTCTGTCAGTTCCATTTGGTTGCTCCTTTTGATTTTTTTGTGATTCTGCGCCGTAATCCTTTGAAACACAAGTCTAAGCCTTGGTTTTGTCTCATTGAAGGTGCTCTGTGTTAACGAGATCTCGGTACGCTAACCGTCATATTGATAGTCTATATGTAAACTGATTGTAACTTGAGTTTCTCGTGTCTAAAAAACTGTCTAACCTGATCACGCCTTTTGTATTTTTCTCATTGATATTGGGAGCGGCAGGGCTCACTGCAACCCACTTTTTGGCAGGTCAATACCAAGAGCAAGTTGTCACACAACAACTCAACGAAGCGGCGAACAAAGCCAACCTACAGATCGATTCTGAATTAGATAAGTTCAAACAAATTCCCGACCTGCTCAGCCACGATCCACGCCTGCTGTCCTACTTTGATAAATCACTAAAGACAGACAAAATCTCCACAGCTGAACTCAACACCTTGTTATTCGAATGGTCGGGACAAAGCCAAGCCGATACCATCTACATCCACGATCCGAGCGGCACCGTGGTTGCCTCAAGTAACTATCGAAAACCTCGAACTTTCGTTGGCGAAAACTTCGCGTTTCGCCCCTACTTTGCGTCCGCAATAAAAGGCCATAAAACCCAATATGTCGCACTCGGCGCTCGCTCTGATGTACGAGGCTATTTCTTATCTTCACCACTTTATATCGACGATGACATCGTAGGCGTCATCACGGTGAAAGTAAGCTTAGAGAACCTAGAAAACATTCTAACTAGAGACGACTTTGAGATTGTAGTGCTTGATTCCAACCAAGTGGTGTTTCTCTCTAGCCAGGCACCTTGGCTTTATCACTCATTACTACCATTAACGGATCAACAGCAACAAGATATCGCAGCGCAACGCCAATACGGCCAAAACAAAATTTCGATCATTGATGCGTTTAACTCTTCGAGCCAAACAACCGATGCAAGTAAAGCGCTCACTGCGAACCAACTATTTAAACTTGGGACTTTTAACCTGTACCCTGCCGCTATCAGTGACAACCAGTACCAAGTTGTTGCTATCAAGGACACAAGATCCGAACTGCTTAAAGTGCTGCAGATCGACGTTATCTTCATCGTGATTTACAGCTTGGTCATGCTGATTGCTTGGTCGTGGCGCCAAACCTACCTCGCGAAAGTGGCACTGACAGAGCTCAATCAGAACCTAGAGCAAACCGTAGATAAGCGAACTCAATATCTGAAGCAATCCAATCAACAACTTCAACAGACACTCTTTCAGTATCAAAAGTCTCAATTGAAGTTAAAACAGACAGAGCAAGAACTAACACAAACCGCTAAGTTAGCCGTGCTGGGAGAGCTGTCAGCCAGTATTAACCACGAGATTAATCAACCACTTGCTGCACTTAGAACCTACAGCGAAAACAGTGTCAAGCTGCTTGAGATGGGACGTTCAGACTTAGTAAAAAGCAACCTGGATAAAATGATCACGCTAAACACTTCGATTACCGAGATCATTGCACGCCTTAAGGTATTTACGCGTAAGGTGACCAAGCAAGAACATCATGTGGCGAATCTACATCAAGCGATCAACAACGCCACCAGCATTCTCAGCGCACTGATGATCAAACAAGGCATCACCCTTAGGTTAAGTACCGTGCCAGATGACATTAATATCGCGATTCACCCAACCGAGCTTGAGCAAGTGTTAGTTAACCTGATGCACAATGCGACACAAGCGCTTTCGCAACAAGCCGCACTTCAAAACAACTCGGAAGCTCAACAAGGGAATCAACAGACCATCCCTCAAATTGGCGTAGAGTGGCAGCTTAATAATGATGCCTGCCAACTGATCATTTGGGATAACGGGATTGGTATCGCCAGCGACAAACTGGAACAGTTGTTCGACCCGTTTTTTACCACTAAACCTGAAGGATTAGGGCTCGGACTTTCTATATCGAAGCGAATCATTGAAGCCTATCACGGCACAATCAGCGCAACCCAGCTCGAGCCTTCAGGCATGGTATTCTCTCTGAATATTCCACTGTACCAAGACAAAGGCTAACAGCCTGTTATTAATAGCTTTCCTCAACATTAAGGACTCAACACTTGCACTCTATGCCTAAACTCTACTTTGTCGATGATGAACCCGCGATTCGCGACTCGGTAGAACAAGCCATGCTCATTGAAGGTATCGATATAACCTGCTTTCCGAATGCCATCGAGGCTCTCAAGCAGATTAACGTCACGCAAGCAGGAATTGTGATCACCGATATTCACATGCCAGTGATGGATGGCATTCAATTTACACAAAAGCTGTTAAGTCAAAATCCGAATTTTCAAATCATCGTTCTCACTGGTCACGGTGACGTACAAACCGCCGTTTCTGCGATGAAGTCCGGCGCTTATGACTTTCTTGAGAAACCGTTTGTTGTTGATGCTCTGTTAACGGCAGTAAAAAAAGCAGCCGATAAGCTAGCTTTAGTTGAAGAAAACAATCTACTCAGAAAAGAGCTCGCGATGCAGAATCAAGTTGGCCCAAATCTGATTGGTCAATCTCAATCAATGCAGACATTGCGCCGCGAATTGATCACCTTAGATTGCAAACAGAACCCACTATTACTGTTTGTTGGCGACATAGGCACTGGCAAACGAATCACCGCGCAGTACACTCACGATTTACACAGCCAGCCCACTGCTGAACTTTGTCCGGTTGCTGCGTTTAATTTGCCACGCAATGATGAAGCGACATTTCATCAGTTTGTCTTACAGCTCTTTCGCAAACATCAAGGCGGAACACTCTATATCCATGAAACAGAAGCATTAACTTCTGATCAATGGCAGTGGTTGGCGGCTTTAAAACCGACTCTACTTCGAGAAAACTCATGTAAGACCAATGCAACTTGTATCATTGTCGCAACTACAGTAGTTCCTACTACAATTACAAGTGAGCTGCGCCGATTTGACTTACTGCCTTTGGCGCAACGAACAGAAGATATTGGCTCTTTGTTCAAACACTTTGCTAGAGGTGCAGCAAGTCGTTACCAGTTGCCACCACCAGTGATCACAGAGAAAGAGATTCAACGCTTGATAGCCACTCATTGGGGGGAAAATATTCGCCAGCTTCGTCAACATGCCGAGTTGCGCGTTTTAACACAGGTGAAGCAGCCAGCACTCGACAATCAAGAATCAGATCAAGCAGACAATCCAGAGCAAGTAGATCACGGTAAACCAGACGTCAACATTGAAGAACAACAACTGTCATTAAGCCAACGTACCGACAGCTTTGAGCAAATTCTCTTGATAGAAGCACTGCATCGCCATCAAGGGCGCTTAAAAGACGTACAACAAGAGCTGCAAGTGTCGAGGAAAACCCTCTATGACAAGCTAAGAAAGCATCAACTCGACAAAACAGATTTCAAAAACAGATAAGAGTTAAAAAATATATAAATTCAAATATTTAAAGGAGCAATTTCTTAACATTTATCAAAAGTAAGAATACACTCAATAGGCTTGCACTTTTATTCAGCAAACAAGGACTGTTATGAGCCAGAAGAATTTCAGCAAATTGAACGAAACCGAACTTGAGTACGTCGACGATAAAACCGCGGCGCTACTGCTCAATACGCCGACCAGTGCGCGTATCATGTTGTGGATGATCGTTCTGTTCTTTATTGCTGCTATTGGGTGGTCCGCTTGGGCAGAGATCGACAAAGTCACCGTTGGCCAAGGCAAAGTGATCCCCTCTTCGCAGATCCAAGTTGTGCAAAACCTTGAAGGTGGCTTAGTTAAAGAGATCTTGGTTAAAGAGGGTCAACAGGTTCAAAAAGGCCAACAACTGCTATTAATCGATGACACTCGATTCCGTTCTGATTTCCGTGAGCGTGAACAGCAAGTTGCCAACTTAACCGCCAACGTATTGATGCTTTCCGCATCGTTAACCAGCGTAGTAATCAACGAGGATTTTAACGAAAAAGAGTGGAAGAAAAGTGTCACTCTTGATTATGGAAAACTCGCTTTCCCACCTAAGTTCTACGAGGTTCAACCTGAGCTTGTTAATCGTCAAAAAGCAGAATACCGCCAAGATTTAAACAACCTTAAAAACCAACTTTCCGTTTTTGATCAACAAGTTGAGCAGAAACAACAAGATCTTGTTGAAATCAAAGCACGTGTGCGAAACCTAAAACAGAGCTACCAGTTCGCTCGCCAAGAATTGGACATCACGAAACCGCTTGCCGATGAAGGCGTGGTCCCAAGAATTGAATTACTTAAGCTGCAACGACAAGTCAACGACACTCGCCGAGAAATGACCTCAAGCGAGCTTAAAATCCCTCTGCTACGCTCAGCAATCAAAGAAGCTATGCTCAGCCGTATCGACGCGGCGCTTAACTTCCGCTCTGAACAACAAGAAAAACTCAACCAAGCACAAGATAAACTCTCTGCACTAACTGAGTCTGCGGTTGGCCTAGAAGACAGAGTAAATCGTACAGTCGTCGTTTCTCCAGTAACCGGCACTGTTAAGACGTTAGGCATCAATACTGTAGGCGGTGTTATCCAACCAGGTATGGACATCGTTGAGATCGTACCGACCGAAGACTCCCTACTCGTGGAAGCAAAAATTGCCCCACAAGACATCGCATTCCTGCGCCCAGAGCTGACCGCTATTGTTAAGTTCAGTGCTTATGACTTCACAAAATATGGTGGCTTAGAAGGCGTGTTAGAACACATCAGCGCCGATACCACTCAAGATGAAGAAGGCAACAGCTTTTACATCGTACGTGTACGTACCGAACAGCACAATTTTGGACAAAATGAAGAGCTGCCAATCATTCCTGGTATGACAGCCTCTGTCGATATCATCACGGGTAAAAGAACCGTACTTGAGTACATGTTGAAACCTATCCTCAGTGCTCAAAATAATGCATTGAAAGAGTAAGGACGTTTGATGGTTAACAACGCCTTTCAATACATAGCAAACCAGCAAGAGCTGAGGCCATGAAGTCTCGAATATCGCTGTTATTGCTCGTCCTCACCTCTTTTACTTCTGTCGCTCTCAATAAGAACGACCAAAGATGGATCGATGCTGTCACGCAAACCTACGGTGAGAGAGCTGGAAAGCGCGTGGCAACTTGGCGTTCAAATATGACGTCATACGATGGTCTAAGCGAGAAAGAGAAGCTTAGGTCGGTTAACCAGTTCTTCAACCAGATGTACTTTGCCGACGACAGTATCCTGTGGGGAAAAAACGACTACTGGGCGACCCCGCTAGAGTTTCTAGGCAGTAACGCAGGTGACTGTGAAGACTTCACCATTGCGAAATACTTCTCTCTGCTTGAGCTAGGCGTTCCAGATAAGAAATTGCGATTAGTGTACGTAAAAGCATTGGAGCTAAACCAATTCCACATGGTGTTGGCTTACTACTCCACACCGAGTGCAGAGCCACTAATTTTGGACAACTTAAACCCTGAAATAAAGCGCGGTTCTAAGCGCCCTGACCTACGACCAATTTACAGTTTCAACGGTAAAAATCTTTGGTTAATCAAGTCAGCAGCAGGCAGCGGCAAGCTAGCAGGGAAATCTTCAAGATTGAGCTTATGGAACGACTTACGTTCCCGTGAGCGCTCTCTAAAATTAAACAAACCCATTATCAATTACGATGAGTAGGTACAATGACTTTATATAAACAGCTTGTGGTCGGGATGGTTGCGGTGTTCATATTACTGATGACCTCAGTCTTTATGATCGAATTCAATACTACCCGTGGATACTTAGAGGAGCAGCAACGCTCTGAGGTAAGTAATACCATTAATACTGTTGGACTGGCTCTTGCCCCTTACCTTGAAGAAAAAGACAGGGTATCGGTGGAGTCTGTTATCAACGCTCTGTTTGATGGCAGTTCTTACTCAGTCGTACGATTGATTTTTCTAGACAGCGGTGAAGACATCATCCGTTCATACCCTGTAAAACCATCGGGCGTGCCTCAGTGGTTTACCAACCTCAATCTATTTGAACCTGTCCATGATCGCCGAGTGATCACCAGTGGTTGGATGCAGCTTGCGGAAGTAGAGATCGTCAGCCACCCAGGCCCAGCCTACGATCAATTGTGGCAAGCCTTCACTCGTTTATTAAGCATCTTTGGTGTGATCTTCTTGTTGGGCTTGGTGTCGATTTCATGGATCCTTAAGCGAGCACTGCGCCCATTAGCGATGATCATTACTAAGATGGATCAGATCGCTAAGAACCAATTCGGTGAGCCGCTAACACGCCCTAAAACAAGAGATCTGATCTTGGTGGTTGATGGCATCAATCACATGTCGACTCAAGTTGAACAAGCCTTTAAAAACCAAGCGAAAGAAGCTCAAAAGCTACGTGAAAGAGCGTACATTGATCCGGTTTCTCAGCTGGGTAATCGCGCTTACTACATGTCGCAATTAAATCAGTGGTTGGAAGAATCAAGTTTAGGTGGCCTTGCTGTACTGAAAGCGGAATTTATCAGCGAAGAGTACGACGAGAAAGGCTATCAAGAAGGTGACGCGTTAGTTCATCAACTGGCAGAACAACTGCAAGCTTCTATCTCATCACCAGACATCACCATCGCGCGCATTTCGAGTGACGAGTTTGGTTTCATTATGCCGAACATTGACGAAAGCGAACTTAAATTGGTTGCTGGCAGCATCGTAAACTGTATTCAAAGCCTAGGTTCAGATCCAACAGGCATGGCAAACCCACACATTGCATTGGGTGTAACGTACAGCAACAAACGTAAAACCAGCACTGAAATCATGTCATTGGTCGATAACGCGCTCTCTAGTGCTAAAGCGAATCGTGAACTCGCTTATGGCTACGTCACTGCTGACGACCATGGCGTAGTAATGGGTAAACAACAATGGCGTATGTTGGTTGAAGAGGCGATCATCAATGACCTTGTGACATTCCGCCTGCAAGCTGCAAACAATGCGTTTGGCAAAACCTATCACCAAGAAGTGTTCTCTGCGATTGAGAAAGATGGCATTCGTTACGGTGCTAACCAGTACCTATACGCACTAGAGCAGCTTGAAATGAGCCACATTCTCGACCAATACGTTATCGAGAAGATGATTGAGAAGCTAACAGCACAAGAGGTGACGAGCCCAATCGCAATCAATATCTCACCAAGCAGCATTTCTCAACCAAGCTTTATCCGTTGGATTGGTAAAACGCTTGAGCAAAACGCTTCAGTCGCTCACCTGCTGCATTTTGAGATCCCAGAAAACTGTTTCATCAACGTTCCGCACTACACAGCACTATTGTGTAACACCATTCGTAATGCTGAAGCGATGTTTGGTGTCGATAACTACGGACGTAACTTCCAATCACTGGACTACATCAACGAGTACCGTCCTAGCTACGTGAAGCTGGATTACCTGTTCACACATAACTTGGACGATGAGAAGCAGAAATTCACGCTCACGTCTATTTCACGAACGGCTCATAACCTTGGTGTCACCACCATCGCATCTCGAATCGAAACTCAGACTCAGTTAGATATCTTGTCTGATAACTACGTAGAAGTGTTCCAAGGCTTCATTGTTGATAAATAGTTGTAAGGGTTATATCGCATGCAAGATCCACTATTGAACTCATTGATCTACGTTAGCCGATATTACGGGTTAGCGAACTCGCCTGAGGCGTTGGTCAATGGGTTGCCACTATCAGACGGAAAGCTAACCCCTTTCCTATTCCCACGTTCGGCAGAACGTGCGGGGCTAGTGGCAAAAGAAAACCGTTCCGACTTAGATAGCATTCCACACCTAATTTTGCCGGCGGTATTATTGCTTAAACAGGGCGAAGCGTGTGTGCTCAACAGCATCGACCTTGAAAAACAAGAAGCTGAAATCATCACAGCAGAGAGTGGAATGGTGCCAATCATCATTCCTGTTGCAGAACTCAAAGAGCAGTTCATTGGCCGCTACTTCTTAGTTAAAAAGCAGTTCCGCTACGACGAGCGATCACCCGAAGTTCTGAAAACACGTAAAGGTCACTGGTTTTGGAGCACCATTTGGGAATCGAAAAACATCTATCGTGATGTGTTAATTGCGTCGATTCTTATCAACATTTTTGCGATTGCCGCGCCGATGTTTACGCGTTTGGTGTATGACAAAGTAGTGCCCAACCTTGCATTTGAAACCTTGTGGGTACTAGCGAGCGGTATCTTCGTGGTATTTCTGTTCGACCTGCTCTTAAAGTTGATGCGCAGCTACTTCATCGACGTTGCGGGGAAAAAATCCGATATCCTGATTTCCTCTAAATTGTTCAGCAAGGTACTTGGCATTCGTATGGAAGCAAAACCGGCTTCAGTTGGTGCCTTCGCGAAGAACCTACAAGAGTTTGAGTCCATTCGAGAGTTCTTTACCTCAGCTACGATTGGTTCTCTCATCGACTTGCCTTTCGCGCTCATGTTCCTTGCCTTAATTTGGCTAATGGCGGGCAACTTAGTGTTTGTTCCAGTCGCGGGTGTGGTGATTCTGATCATCTACGCGTTGTTGATTCAAGGTCCATTGCGTCGCACTATTGAAGAAGGTTCACGCCTAGCCTCTCAGAAGTACGCGAACTTGATTGAAAGCTTGGCGGGCCTAGAAACCGTTAAGCTATTTAGCGCACAGAGCCAGTTCCAATTCCGTTGGGAAGAAGCTGTTGCTCATATGGCGAACTGGAACATTAAAAGCCGCCGCATTACCGACAGCATCCAAAATACCGCAGGCTTTGTTCAGCAAAGTACCAATGTAGGGATGATCATTTTTGGTGTGTATCTAATTGCGGAAGGTGAACTAACGATGGGTGGTTTGATCGCTGCGACCATGTTGAGTGGACGTGCGATTGGTCCTCTTGTTCAGTTGTCGCTGCTTTCTACACGCTACAACCAAGCCAAATCATCAATGACGCTGATTGAACAAGTGATGTCGATGCCTGACGAGCAAGAAGAAGGTAAGCGCTACATTCACCGCCCAATAATTCAAGGTCACATTGCGCTAGATAAAGTGACGTTCCACTACCCTGATTCACCCGTCGCTTCAGTGCGAGATCTCAGCCTAACCATCGCACCTGGCGAGAAGGTGGCGATCATCGGTCGTATTGGTTCAGGTAAAACTACCCTAGAACGCCTGATTATGGGCCTCTACAAGCCCACAGAAGGCCATGTACGCATTGATGATACCGATATGGAGCAACTTCACCATGTCGACGTACGACGTAATATAGGCTGTGTACCGCAAGATAGTAACCTATTCTATGGTTCAGTCAGAGATAACATTACTTTAGGCCGCCCTTTGGTGGACGATCGTGATGTGATGGATGCAGCAAACCGTGCCGGTGTGACAGCCTTTACTCAGCAAGACCCTGCCGGCCTAGAGCGTCAAGTGGGTGAAGGCGGTGGTTTACTTTCTGGTGGTCAACGTCAGTCAATTGCGATTGCTAGGGCTTTCTTAGGCCGTCCTCCGGTATTGCTAATGGATGAGCCGACCAGTGCAATGGATAACCGTTCAGAAATGCACATTAAGCACCAGCTTAGCCAACTGTTACCAAGTGAAACGCTGATCCTTATCACTCACAAAACCTCGATGTTAGATGTTGTAGACCGAGTCATCGTGATGGAGAAAGGCAGCATAATTGCTGATGGTCCGAAAGCGAAGGTTCTGTCCGATCTCAAACAAGGCCGTGTAAGAGCAGTTAGCTAAAGCCTGTCATCAACACAATCATCAAAGGGGGGAGCGAATGCTCCCCCCTTTTTTATTCCCTTAAACCATGACAAAAAGGGAACAAAGTAACTGGACATTTTCTTATTTTCTCGAAGTTAAGTTGAGTAAAATACCAGGCTATCCATTAACAAAGGGCTCTTGGTGTCTAATCTCAACCTGCTTAGGTATTATCAGCGAATCGCACCCATCGGTGTCGGTAGCGAAATGAAAACCACAGTACAGGAAGTAGCTGATTTACTGTGTACTTCTCCTCGACATGCCCGCAACCTGTTATCACAAATGCAAGACCTAACGTGGTTAACCTGGCAACCGAAAGCCGGTCGAAACCAACCTTCATCGCTACTGTTAAATATCGAATTAGGCGCACTCAAGGAGAGACTTGCTCTAGAGCGAATCCAACAAGGTAAGTATGAGAAAGCTTTGGCTATTCTTGATGAGGACGAAGCAACGTTTGGCCGCCTGCTGAAAACCACCTCAGGGGCTTCTGTTCAGGAAGGCCGTGTCAGTATCCAACTCACATACAAACGCATGTTCGAGCGCATTGTGCCACACCAATTACACCGCTGTAGCGAGCGCTTCTTCTTGCGTCAGGTTTATTGCTGCTTGGTCTCCAGCCATGACAATGGTGTTATCAAACCAGAACTCGCTCACCACTGGCGTTATGACGAAGCAAGCTATCAATGGACATTCCATCTTCGCCCTGGACTTACGTTCCACAACGACGAACCAATAGACGCTGATACCATTGTGAGCCTCTTTGCTAAACTCAGTGCCCTTCCCTATTATCAAAAAGAACTCGCGCACGTCAACGACATCAGCGCACCACATCCACTGAAAGTGGTATTTACATTAAGCAAACCAGATCAAGGGTTCGCAGGGCTTGTCTCTGGTGTCAAATACGGTATTCAGCCAGCAAACCAAGTCAATGTTGCAAACAACAATGCGGTGATTGGCAGTGGCCCATTTACAGTGGTCGAACACGACAAAAATAAACTTAAGCTGCAAGCGTTCGATGGCTACTATTCATGTCGTGTGTTAGTCGACTTAGTTACGATTTGGAGCGTCAACGACGAGAAAATGGAGAACCCATCGCTATCTAGTGACGCACCTATTCAAGTATCTGAAACGACAAGCGGTATTGAAGTCTCAATACAAGCACCCAATGCTACTCAAGCGAGTCAACACAGTCGCACTGAAGATGGCTGCTTGTTCGCGTTATTCAACCACCATGCAAAGCATCCGTTAACACGTGCCCAACGCTGTTACATTACGGAATTGATTCAACCGCAGCGACTACTCGAAGTATTCCAGAAAAAGAAGGTTCATTACGGCAGTGTCGTAGCCAATAACTTATTACCAGTTTGGAATCCCGTTTTACGCCCGTTTGGTGAATTCAGCGCGCTACCAAAAACCATTACCATTGCTGGATACAACTACACAGCATTGCGTCGATGCGCTCGGGCTATTTCTTCAGTACTTGCCGAACACAATTGCGTGGTTGAAATGGTGATGTATTCCTATCGAGAGTTGAGTGAGAAAGCGAACAACGGCACACTCGATGAAACACTGATCTTAACCAATATCAATTTAGACGATAACCGTCATGCTTCAGCATTTTCTAATTTCGACTGTAACAACGTGCTGTACCACACTTTAGGGGAGGCAAATGCAAGTTGGCTTGATCAGCAATTGGAAAACCTAAGAGCGAGCACGCCGCTTGAAGATTACCTAACGGCGTTAGAGCCGATCGCTTCAACCTTGGTCAGTGAATACTGGATTGCCCCAATGTTTCATCACACTCAAACATTACGATTTCAAGGTGTCTTAGAAGATGTCGCACTCACCAACTGGGGATGGCCAGACATTCGCTCGGTGTGGTCTTCTGATTAAAGAGAGGTTGCGATGAGGATGTTTTTGATAGAGGCGCCGCACACTGGCGCCTTTTATAGTGAAATGTCTTCTTGTTCCATCTTAAAGGAACATTGAATCTCGTATTGGTTGAAGGAAAACACGCTTCCTCCATGGGTGCGCTTGGTTGTCACCGTTTCATCACCAAACTGCACGGTGACTCGTGTATAAACCTTTTCGTGTGCTTCGACTGTACATTCTGCTAGGTTCGTTTCAAATTCCGCTTCCAGAGTATCAAGCTTTTGTTTAGTGCTTTCTATGGCGTGATTGTTCTTCTCGCGCTGCTGCTCAATTTGTAACGCTTGTTCTTCACTTCGTTCTGCTTTAGGTAATTTTTTAAACTCAAGCTCTTGGCGAATTACGTCCATAGTCTGTTCTTGCGCGTGTCTATAGATTTCCTTAAGTTCAGCAATCTTCTGTCGGTAACCATCATAGCGTGCAAAACCATGAACCTTAGTTGCAGTATCTCCTTCAACGCCTAAGAAAACGCACTCCACCTTGCCACCCACTTTCGCTTCACCGCCACTGAGTGTGCCGTGCTTCTTGAGTGAGTCCATCACAATAAGGTTGTTACCACAGCGTATTTCGTTACTCATGCTGTGCACGCCAAAACGAATATCACCCGCCGTCTGTAATTCGGCGTTTTGAGCATAGCTTGCCGTGATAGAACCTTTGCTAAATACCTTACAGCTTTTCGGTTCTCCCTCTTTGGTCGTATGTCCGATGATTCCTTTCGCGACTTTGATATCGCCTTGCGCCTGAACTTCAGCCGATTCAATAAAGCCGCCGACGGTAATGCTCCCTGTGGCTTTCACAACCATACCTGGTTCAATGTTGCCAGAGACAAACACGTTACCTTTAAACTTTATGTGTCCAGTAGAGACATCGACATTGCTAACACACAATGCGTCATCCACTTCGATGGTTCGATCTTTAATGATGGGTAAGCCGGGGTGGGAAGCGAGCAATAGATTTGGGTCATCAGGAGAAATGTAGGTGCCTTTACCAGGCTTGATTAAGCTGTCTTGTCCAGGGATTGGCGGGATGACTCGACCTTGAACCGTAAAGCCAGCGACGCCTTTAGTCGCGGGAGTGCGCTTCATCAATTGGTCATTCAGTCCAACGGTGATGGTTTCTCCCAAATCCCGCATATCTATCTTGCCTTCGTCTTTACCTCGGGGCTTTAGAACTTGACGTGTAATGTCTTCCACGAGCGCTGCAAACTTGGCGTCTTTACCCCTGATCGGCTGAGTGCCTTTAGCGACAGGCTGAGTAAACTTTTCTCCCGGCCTAAGCTTACTACTCATCATTAATACTTTTCTGAGGGCTAACTTATTAATCCCTTTAGTGATGTGAGCTTGGGCTAGACAATGAATGATGTCACTACCGCGCAGAGGGTTTCCGTTGTATGGACCAGTGACAACAAGACTCGCTAACATCTCATCATCGGATAGTTGCACCTCTACACTGGCGTCACGAACTTCAGCAATCAGAATACCTTCGTAAGCTTCGCCTTTGCCTTCTTTAGCAAGAGAGACAAAACGCAGCACTTCTTCTTCAAAAAGAAAATAGCTTGATGCGTCTATTGCTTCCAAGGCTGGTGGCAGTGTCTTGTTATCAAAGCTTGCATCAACCACAAACCCTGACGGCAGACATGCCATCACTTGTTGCTTATCTTCCGACAGTGTAACGATGTTATCCCACATTCGAATTGAGTATCCCTAATGACTCAGTTGTTATTCAGTCTATATAAATCAATCTGAGCTTAGAATCGTCACATTATAATAATCAGCGTCACATCACTTACTTTCGTGACTGCATAGATGACTCATAAATAAGACGTACTCATTTTATGATTTGTCTCACCTTTACAAAGGCAAAGCGACAATTCTCACACGGTTTAATTTGAAGTTTCATTGTCTAATGATGTGGTGACTTATCTGAGTTAAATAGGAAATTGAGATAGTGGAATCGAAATGAGGCTGAAGGCGTGGGATTGAGGAACAGTTTACAGTGTAAATTCAAAATTCTAATTTACACTGTAAATTCACCAATAAGGCTTCTACATCTTTTCGAAATTGAGCCTCAACTTGCTTACGCCCAATAAAGTTAAACTGTTCAACACAGCTCCCCCACCCTTTCTGTTGAACAACTTTGGCAAGCAACAAATCAGAGACGGAAGAGTGAACGACATTCGTAGAATCGAGAACTGTTTTCTGAGCTTGGCGTGCATTACTAATAAGCACCAACTTCAACACACTGTAGCCAATGCTATCGTAACTATTCCCTCCATCAACATAGTTCTTGATAAGTTGGACTTCGAGTTCGCAGAACGATTCAGAATAAGTTGGCAACAATGCTCGCACCATATCCACTTCAAGAGATGCCAGAGAGCCCGAAACAACAAAACAAAAACTACGCTCAAAATGGTTCAGAAGTTGGCTGATCCAACTTTCTGAATTTGCATTAAGAGGCTTAACCATTAGCACAGAGTGACAGCCACTTGCCTGATCACGCTGGTGGCCAATATGTACTGGTGCAAAATCATTATTACGCCAGAATGCAATCAAATCGCTTGTCGCTCCAAAACTCGTCGCTAAGTAGTCGGCTTGTTCTATGTGCTGTGACAACTCGTCCAGCATCCAACTGCCGATACCAAAACCTTGGTGACGTGTTGAAACCGCAATGCGCATGACTCTGATACAGCGGTTCTTTGCCGCTTGTACTGCGCCAAGTTGATTTGCCAACAACACCGGAGCCAGATGACCTTGAGGCCTACGTTTTCCAATTTGAATCTGGGAAATCAATTCGCTGTCTAACCCACCCTCTTGCGTGACCAGAATACACCCCAAACATTCTTCTTGCTGCCAAGCCGTGTACAACTGAATCGCAGGGTTATTGAGAAATTGCATCAAGTCATTTGGGGATGTTTGATAATGAGCATCGACCAATAGCGAAAAACATTGTTGAAGCGTGCTCGGGTTAGTTAAACAATCTTGCTTAGATACCTCGACCAAACTTAGTGAGCTGAGTTCCTCACTAGAAAGTAACTCAACATCGCGCTCTACGGCATCATTTGATGAGGCGGCACCAAGTAAGAAACAACCAAATAACCAGGCTTCAAGCGGGTCGTTATTATTCCAACGGATAGGTTGTTCCAGCTTATAGCCTTTCCAGCCAGGTCGGTGTTTAGTAAGCCATGCTTCGAATTTGATTCCGAAACCTCGACCACTGCCTTCATAGCCGTGCACCGTGGTTGAAAAAACCATACGGTGATAATTGTCGACCATAGATTTCGACATTGGAATAGGAATCGCCGCCGCTTCATCAACCAATAATAAATCACACTCGGGCTTTGATTTTAGTAGTTCGTCTGGCGCAACAAATCTAAGGCTGCCGCCTTGATAGCAAACATGAGTGGCATTCACGACTTTACAGCCATTGAGCCGTTGCTTCGCATGTGAAAAAACAGGCTCAGTGGCTTTGACAGATGGAGCTGTCACAATAATGTTGAACCCGCGACGTTCAACCAAAAGCTGCGCTGCTGCAATACCTAATGTAGAGCTTTTACCACGGCCTCTATCAGCCGTTAAAATCAAAGGACGCTTTCGATGACCAGACACCACTTTTTTGACTAACTCAATGGCGATATTCTGCTGCTCAAATCGATCTAGATGTTTTGGAGCGTTACTCTTTTGTGGAAGTAAATCGAAGCTGCGTTCCAATCCTGAAGCTTCATCATCTTGAGACACAGAAATAAGCTTTTCGAAATGCGTATGTAACCAACGTTGGCCAAACACTAAACCTTCGGTATTTTCGATATCAGGCGGTAACACCAACAACAGTCCGCCACCGACCAAGGCACCGAGTGCTGCACTAAAGCCATTCGCATCAAACTGCTCTCTAAAATCACAAACAAGCACTTGGCATTCGCGACCAAGAAGTTGCTGACCTTTCTTTGCAGGCGCATGTATAACGCCATCAAATGGAGTCCCACCAATTTGGAAAACCGTTTGTGTATTGTTCTCTTTGAGGTAACTAGAAATAGCTGAGTTTTGCCATGTCGCATCGCCATTAAACACCACGCCGTAACGGTGATCATTATGTTGGGCGATATCGGAAAGTGTATGCAGAAACGTGTTGATTGGGCTTGTCATAATTCGTGTCCAGATTCATCTAAACACAGTTTATCACAGCCAAATAAAAAGCCGCATAAAGCGGCTTTAGAGAAGTTTTGGAAAGTAATCGACTTAGTCGAGTTTCGATTGCACGAACGCTAGGATTTCTTGCATCGTTGCATCATCAACTTTCTTCAGGTTTAACGCTAGGTTTGAACCCTTACGGCTGTATGAAGCACGACCTTTGATAAGCTCAACTTTTGGTGACGCCTTTTTCGCTGGCGCAGGAGCCAGTTCAAGAATCCAACCTTCTAGCGTTTCCGTTACGTCTTTAGTTAGACGAGTTACGCCTTGTGCTTCACTGCGCTGCCATACAAAACCTTCAGAAGCATCACACTTAGTGAGTAATGTTTGCTGCTGGTCTTCAGTCAGGCCACTGAATTGTTTATGCAGTTTAACAATCGTTGGACGACCAAGGTCGCTCACATTTGGGTAAGCTTGAAGTAGTTCAAGTGGTAAAGCAGCTGCTTTCAAAGCACCACTCACTAGCGCTTCGCTACACTGGAACATTTTTGCTAACGCTTTTTGGTCTTCAGCTTCGCCTTTATCAAGCTTGGCTTGCATCTCTTTACCCTTCTCGTACAGAGAAAGCGGCTTATGAGCGTTGGCTACATCAGATAAAAATTTAGCGTGTTCGCCGTTAATGTTTTCAGCAACATAGATTAGGAACTCTTTGTCAGCCAAAATACATGACATACGACGACGGCTACCATCAAGAACTTCAATCTTACCGTCTTTGTTTTTACGACCTACTGCTGGGTATTGCTGGCCGCGTTCTTTCAGTGTTGTAAGAACATCAGAAAGAGCATGTTCGTTTAGGAAAGATTGTTCACGAGCATTCTCTTCAAAAACAACGGTGCGAGTTGCTACTTCAGAAGCAGGAATTCGAACCAATTCAAATGAAACTAAATCTTCGCCAGCAACAGAAAGCTCGATCACTTGAGCCTGTTCTTTGGCAGCAGTTTGCGCTTCTTGGGGCGTAGCAACACGACGTTTGTTTGCCTTACCAAATAGCTTTGCATTTAAGTCAGATGTTTTAATTGCCATTCTTGTTATCCCTGATTAAGTGAAGGCCAGTTGCTATGTAATACTCGCTCTAATTCTAGAGCACTTTTTTGTACCGCGTCTTGAGCGACAGCCAGAGTCTTCTTACCGCCTTCAAAATCACTCACTGTAAGGTCGAAAACCGTGCTGTAAGTATCTGCACAAGTCTCGAATGCACGGCTTCTTGGAATCGTTGCCATCATTACTTGGTCATTCAACAGGTAGTTCATTTCAGTCAGTACTGATACCTGTTTCTTGTTGTCGTCTTCAAACATGGTTGGCATTAGACGAACAAACTCAAGCCCTTTCCAATCGTCCGGGAACATTTCGTACACGGTTGGTAAGTGTTGGAAGAAGTTAACCGTTGAAGCCCAATCCAAACGCTTCGCCGCACATGGAATCAAAAGTGCGTTAGACGCGTACATTGCATTCCATACCAGCGGGTCTACGTGCGGGCCGGTATCAATCATAATCACGTCAAAATCATCCGCGATTTTATCGATAAGCTTCTCTTTTAAGAGACGGACAATATCTAAAGACTGATCTTGAGAAAGGCTTTGCCACGCTTCAGCGTTGAACATTGCATCTTCTGGGAAAGCAGAAATAGTCTTTAGGTTTGGGTATTGTGTTGGCAACAGTACATTTTTACGCAGAAATTCTTGGTCAACTTCTTGGCCTTCTGGCACGTTGTCCAACATGATATCAACAGCAGAATAAATGCTATCGTGCTCAGTACCACTGATTTGTGGGTTTAGGAATAAGCGCAGAGAGCCTTGTGGATCTAAGTCAATCAGACAGATACGGTAACGTTTATCAAGATTCAAAGATAAACATGCCGCTAAATGAACCGCTGTCATTGATTTACCCGTACCACCCTTTTGGTTCTGTACGTTGATAATCCATGGCTTATTCCCCGCATGCTGTTTACGTTGGTGGAATTTTGGCACTTCAGCCGCGTCCATCAGCATGTGAGCTTCGGTCAATGAAATTGAGTAATGGTTAGCATTATTCTTCGTAAACTGGTGGCCTTCCGCCTCAAGCTTAGTGATAGCTTCATCCAATTTACGACGAGTTAAGCCAGAACGAGTCTCCATCATAGCCTTAGACATAGGCGGAAAATGCTCATCACTTCGTTCTTCCAAAATAATCTCAATTCGGTCAGCCTGAACTTGTTGAGTTTGTTCGGCTAGCTGATAGAGCTTATCAATCGTTTGTTCTCTTTTCATTGCCAGTTTCCGTAATGATTAACTAAGTACAAATTGTACAGCGATCACCGATAAAAACAACAAAAACATGAACATACATTTATGAGTAAAATCACATAAAATAGACTGAATTTTTACAGTTTGATGAAATAGTATCTAAAACAAATACAAATTTGACTACTTTCATAGTGCATAACTAACCTAATTTCCCCTTAGATTTAAAATGTTACAGCATCACTTATTTACAATGTAAATGCTAAAATGCCCAAAAAACGCCGGAACGATTGAAATACAACCATAGATTACGGTCTATGTGATTTTCATTCTAAATTACAGGCGAATCACGCAAAAAATAACAATACATGAAAATTGGAAGTTCGATTTGAGAAAAGCGATTCGATACCGAACCATTTCAAAGTAATGAGCACCATTGAATAATGGACAAGCTAAATCACAACCGGAAGAATGATCATGGTGTAAATGACGAATTCTACAATTGATAAACTGATATTATGAAGCATGATCAAGGTTCATCGTCGCCAATATTGATCCGAATGAATGTCTATTCAAAATGATCAACTTCCGGAAAAATGATCAAGTAGATATCGTTCCGGAAGCATATATTTTTGGACCTAACTTACGGACAAATGCTTTTGGAATGGGGATTCAAGGCTTATTGGGCCTCATTGCTAGGAAATTCAATCGACACAAGATGGGAATACAGAAACATGACAATTTCATGATCATGCTTCCTACCTTTGGTTAGGTGTCTTTTTAAAATGAGAGGCAACCTGTGATAAATCAATATTGAATGGATTTTGTACGAAACAGGGCAGGAACAATGAAAATCACGACTTACTTGATCATTGTTCCGATAAATTGGTCGTCAAAAATATCCACACAGTCAGCAAATAAGCGCTTCGAAACAAAGTAGACAAAGATCGGCTGTGGATAAGCTGTATAACCATAATGATCATGCTTTCGAATCAACAATGATCATGCTTACAATGACTTAATGATCATCGTTCTGACTCACTGTGATCATGCTTTCTTCTGTTTTATGATCATCGTTTCGAGTAACTTATGATCATGCTTTCCAAGCGTATTTTATTTAACACTTTAAATTCAGCAACTTAAAAGCAAACTTACAGCCAGATCATTAGATCACTTAATCATTTAAGATCATATTAATCAAAAAGATCAGTTATTTAAAAGCCAATAAATTCTCTTTATTTATGATCATTCTTTCTTTATCATTCAGGAACTATAGTGAAATTACGGTTAGTGTGATACGGATCAAAAATGAAACCAGAAGAGAAATTGTTAATTAAGGCACGAAGCCACAAAGATGGTCATTTATTTGAGGTATCTGAAACAGCCGTTGAATGGATTGAACAATATCAACACTTCAAAGGTGTCACTAAAAGCATAGTTGAGCTTCTTAACCTAATTTCACTTCGTGGATTTAGCAGCAAAGATGGATACGTTTCAACGACCGAGATTATTGAATCAACCGATGGTCAAGTTACCCGCGCAGCTTTGCAACAAAGATTGAGAGCGGCGGTAAATATCGGTCTTTTCAAGCAAATCCCTGTTCGCTTTGAAGAAGGCCTAGCAGGAAAAACCATGCTGCATCGTTTTGTGAACCCTAACCAATTAATATCGGTATTGGGTGCCACCAGCTTGGTGACAGAAAGTGTCAAACAGAATGAAAAGCAAAAGCGTTCTAAAGCCCTAGCTCAAACCAAAGTTAACAAACGCCTGCTGAATGAACACGGACTCAATACCCCACCAACAATGAAAGATGAAGCGGACCAGTTCATTGTGTCTCCCACAAACTGGGCGGGGATTATTGATCAAGCGTTAGCGCCACCACGAACGCGTAAGAGTTACCAAAAATCAATGGTTTCGATCTCAGGTACTCGCGCAGTGATCGAGACAAGATCATCGAAAAATATCATGACGGTTGATGATCTCATGACGCTATTCGCTTTATTTACACTCACCGTCCAATATCATGATCACCACCAAGATGATTACCATCTTGATGCAAAGCACACACCGAACAAAACACCACTCTACATCACCGATATTTTGTCGCTTCGAGGCAAAAAAGACAGCGGCCCTGCACGTGACTCAATCCGTGACAGTATTGATCGTATCGAGTTTACAGATTTTCAATTGCATGAGCTTACTGGTCGTTGGCTTAGCGAGAACATGCCAGAAGGCTTTAAGAGTGATCGTTTCCGATTCTTAGCGAGAACCATTACTGCATCAGAAGAAGCGCCTACAGAGGGCTCTGACGGTGAAATTCGCATTAAACCGAACCTATACATCCTTGTTTGGGAGCCATCGTTCTACGAAGAGCTGCTGACACGTGATTATTTCTTCTTGTTCCCGCCAGAGATCCTGAAGCAACATACCTTGGTTTTCCAAATGTATTCTTACTTCAGAAGTCGTATGGCACGTCGTCATTCTGATTGCATGCTGTTAAGCGAACTTAATCAGAAGTTGGCTCGCAACATCGATTGGCGTCGATTCTCAATGGATCTGATCCGTGAATTGAGAAAGCTTGGCGAAGCAGGAGATCAAGAAGATACCTTCCTGGTTAACCTGTGGGGTTACCATTTGACGATCACAGCTTTGATCGAGAAAGGGAAAACTACAGACTATCAAGTTGATATTAAATGTAACGTGGAAGAAGTATTGCGTTACTCGAGAGCCCGTACCACCAATGCCGGTAAACGTAATATGGCACCAACTCTGCCAAACCCGCTCCGCAACGAGATGGTATCGAAGCAGAAGCTGGAAGAGCTGTCTGAAATTATCGATGGTGAGTTCGAACCAATCCAACGCAAGGCACCATCACCAAGAGGCAAATTAGGGCGTCGTGTTAAGCAGCGTAAGCACTCTGTTGAGATCAATGCTGATGAGATCATGATAACACTCTCTAAATACACCTCTGCAGAGGCTCTAGAACGCAGTATAACGGCTTTATCTGCTATGACAGGGCATTCACACGCCTCAATCAAAGAAGAGTGCTCAGAGCTTATTGAGAAGCTTGATTGGCTAAGAGTAGGGGATGAGATCATTCCTTACGAAACGTTAAGTAAGTTAATTGAGCTGTACAACGACCGCGATAGTAACAGCAACCGCCACCTTTCGATTGAACGTCTTATCTCTGGCTTAGCGGTTCGCCGCAAAGTGTGTAAGCAAGTTCACGAAGGGCATTTGGATGAGAATGTGTTCTTAGCGTTAGATGAGATGGCGATTGGCCACTAATTCTGGGCCTGTTTTCAGGCCTGTGAATGGAAATTTGAAACATCATTAGGTGTTGATAAGAACCGCACCTAACGCTGACAAAGTGATGACAAAGTAGCGCACTCGGTTGATTATTATTTATCCCGAATAGACAACCTTTTGTCCTTTCTTATGATTAATAGATTGGCTCATATTTTGTTACATCATACTGAATAGATTTTTGCGAGTTCCCTAAGGGACTCGCTTTTTTTTGTCTAAAATTCGGCTAGCCATTAAAAATCAATAGTTTAGTGTGTTTCCTTCCGAAGCATGATCAAGGTTAGATCATGCTTTCATGGATCTTGTTCATTGGCAGGAAAGGAAGCTTCTTAGGGGCGACTGTGGATCAAGTGAGTAGCGATCAGTGAATCTGATGTTTTACATTACCTTGATCATCGTTTCGGGGATGGCTCGCCATGAAGCGGACGTGCGACTCGATCAACTTCTCTGATTCTGCTTGCCAGCGCGGCTCCTGCTGTTGATTGGCAAACTCGAGAGCCAGTACACACAGATGCTGAACTCGTTGAGTACACCACTCTTGCAAGTCTGGTTCCGCTTTGGGGTCACAAGACACCGCTTGCAGCTTGCCGTAAGCAAACATTAGGTATTGGTAAGCCTTTTCTTGATGGTGTGCATTTTCGTTCGGCTGTCGATAGAAGGTAAAGATTCTCAGGCAGCCATCTAACCAACATGCGATACCTTTGCTTTGTTCATCCGTGATCAATGGCCCCCAGAGTGCATCTGGAGGCGTTAAGATCAAAGGTTCTAACCGTTCCACTTGATCATGCTTTCGGGCTTTGTACCAATCTCCGATCCGCTCTAACCAAGTGTCTAGTTCATTCATGCAACATTATCCCATTGTTTTACAAAGTGATTATCAGCAACTTGCTTAACGTTATGCTGTATTTCACTGCTTTGTTCTCGAATACGATCAGCGTCTATTGAATAGTTTGGTTCATTTTTAACGAGTTCGCCAAATGGCAGATCAGGATCTGGCACCGCAGAGATCAATAGCTTGGTGTATGGGTGTTGAGGATTGGTCAAGATCGACTGAGTGGATCCCCATTCGACGATCTGTCCTTTGTACATAACTGCTGTTTCTTCTGCGATGTAATGTGCAGTCGCGAGATCATGGGTTATGTACAAAAAGCCAATCCCGAGTTCTTTCTTCATTCGTTGCATTAGGTTGAGCACGCCAAGTCGAATCGAAACATCCAGCATGGAGGTGGGTTCGTCGGCAAGAATAACCTCAGCTCCAACCGCCAGTGCTCTTGCTAGGTTAACCCTTTGTCTTTGGCCTCCACTGAGCTCGTGGGGGTACTTAGCCAGTGTTTCAATGGGTAACTCCACCAGCGTTAATAACTCTTCCAGGCGCTCTGCTAGCGCTTGTTTGTTGGCGACTTGCTTATGAATCTTGAGAGGGCGTGTTAAATGGTGCTCTATAGTATGTGTCGGATTCAGCGAGCCAAACGGGTCTTGGAACACCATTTGCACTCGGCTGCGGTAGTCCAAGGTGTCTTTGCGGCTGTTGAGGGTTGAGATGTCTTTGCCATTGAATAGGATCTCGCCTTCTGTCGGTGGGTAAACCTTGGTCATTAGCCTCGCGCAGGTACTTTTTCCGCAGCCTGATTCGCCAACGAGAGCTAACGTTCTTCCTGCGTATAAGTCAAAACTCACGCCATGCAGGGCTCTAAATATCTCCTCTTTGCCAAATCCGCCACCAACGGTGAACTCTTTAACGAGGTTTTTTACTTGCATAATTGGTTGTGACATTGAGGCTCCTAGCACGCTGTGGCGTGAGCATGTTCGTGAATATTAGGGAATGAACTCCACAGCTTTTGGGTGTAGGAGTGCTGAGGGTTATTGCGAATTTCGTAGGCTTGATTGACTTCAACTATCTTGCCATGACGCATAATGGCAATGCGGTCACACAGCTGGCTCATCAGGGCCAAATCGTGGGTGATAAAGAGGATTGAGAAGCCGAACTCTTCTCTGAGTTGGTGTATCTGTTGCAATATTTCTCGTTGAACGACGACATCTAGAGCCGTAGTTGGCTCATCCATGATGATCAGTTTGGGATTGAGCGCGAGAGCGATTGCAATCACCAGTCTTTGACGCATACCGCCGCTAAATTGGTGAGGATATTCGGTTAGGCGATGGCGAGGAATATTCACTAAGTCGAGCAGCTTTTCTGCGCGATCCTTGGCTTGTTCATCACTCATCCCTTTGTGGTGGCGTAACACATCGGCAAACTGTTCTTCAATGGTTAACACTGGGTTGAGTGAGTTCATGGCACTCTGGAACACCATGGCGATCTCACTCCAGCGTAATGTATTAAGCTGGCTGTCAGATAGTCTCAGTAGGTCTTGCCCACCAAAAAGTATTTGACCGCCAGAGATGAATGCGGGCGGCTTATGAAGTCGGTTAATGGCAAACGCGATGGTGCTTTTGCCACACCCCGACTCGCCAGCCAGACCAAAGATTTCTCCTTGTCCTATGCTAAAGCTGACGGACTTTACCGCGTTGAAGTCTCCGTCATCGGTGATGTAGTCGACACATAGGTTCTTCACTTCGAGAAGAGGTGTATCTGGATTTTCCATAGACATGATAGATACTCAGTTATGATATTGATAACCATTATCATTAACATGTGTTGGATTTAGTGAAAGCGATCAGCACAAAAACAATGAAGTGCCTCGAAATTTATCTTGGGGTATTTCAGGAATTTTCAGTGGGAAACGCGAAAACTAAGGGAGGAAAGTGAGAGTTGGATCAAACCACATTTCTTATGGGGAATCTTTTAAATGTAATTGCAGAAAATGGCTTTGGCAAAGTTTAAATGAGCCATTTATTAATTAGCTTTATGAAGCGTCGGAATCATCACATTTCAGTGCAGAATTTCTTAACAAGCGAAATAGCATTTGCTACAGATTACCTGTCCATTACATGGTGCTTTTCGGAGGAAAACATGTCCATTAATTCTATCAACCATGATGAAATGACAAACATTGCAAACAAGTGGGATGCTGAAGAAGAAGTATCTTTCAAACCAGAAAAGAAAATGAAGTCCGCTGAAGCTCGTCGTCGTATCGAGGCTCTAAGAGAAATTAGAGAAAGCGGTTTGAGTCTGGAAGAAGCGAGGGAGCTGGGTCTGATTCACTAATATCCCCGATTGCATTTAAGAGGGTGGCTCAGTGCCACCCTTTGATTTATAAGCACTTTATTCATTTATCACTCGATTCCGATCTGCAATTTACCTTCTACGCTCAAAGCTCAATCACACAAATTTTCTCAGTGGTCTCTACTTTTCGTCTAAAAACAGGCTGACGGCATACTCTTGAACTAAGTTGTTTGACAGCAATATGCAACGCCACTAGTTTTAAAGTCACAGCAAAAATATGCGATGACGTTGGTGAGGAGAAGGCTATGTCCAATTCTGTGGCTCAAGCTGAAGAAGTGTTGTTTTATGAACCAGAAGATCCGAACGGATACCTCTCTAATTTCGCAGCTTGCCCTATCAAAGTCGATGATCAAGTTTGGGCTACAAGTGAGCATTATTATCAGGCGATGAAGTTTTCTTCACCGTCGCTGAGAAACATCATTCTTGAAGCGAACACTCCCGCTGAAGCATTCGCTTTGAGCCGCCAATACGAAGACCAGGTTCGAGAGGACTGGTACGATATTCGTGTAGAGGTGATGCGATTCATTGTGACCGAGAAATTCACACAGAACCCGCAGTTTGCTCTGTTTTTAACGAGCACGGGCGATTCGGTGATTAAAGAGCACTCTCATAAAGACCATTTTTGGGGAGATGGGGGAGACGGAACCGGTGAGAATCACTTAGGGAAAATTTTGATGGCAGTGCGCCAACAACTTCGTAGCCAGCAACTGCATTTGATCACATCACATTAAGTACACATTAAAAAGGCCGCTCTGGTTAGCTTATACGCTAACCAGAGCGGCCTTTTTTATTTCTATAGCTTCCGGTATCCGAAGCCGCTAGAGTGCGTTAGCGAGCGATACGTTTAATCGAATCCTATAGGTATCTTTGTACGATGTCGTCGAGTTGTCCATCGTCTTTCATTTGGTCTAAACGTTGGTTAATAAAAGTCTCGAGCTTGGGATCCATTTCTGGGTCGAAAGCCAAATGAATTGGGTAGTTGTTGATGACTGAACCGAAGTCCTGCATTTGGTAATCATCGATATTGAGTTTCTGTTCATTTAGGTTGTATTTGATTCGTGATTCCATCTCTACAAATACAGTATCACCGGGTGCACGGTTAAGTACGCGGAACGCAGCTGTGTAATCTTTTACTCGAATCTCATTGAGCTTACCTTGCTGGATGTACGGCTCTAAGTTTGGATACTCAAACCCCACCAGTAACACCACGGCCTTTCCGTCCAGATCATCAATCGTATTGAACTCGAATGGCTTTTTACCGCTACTCAGCAATACGTGTTTTACATTGTAAATTGGCTCTTTAGATAGGTTGGCTGATTGGATGTTTCCCCAGCTAGGGCTACCATAAGTGACCCAATTTGGGTTCTCCCTCACATCTAGCTTGTCGATCATTCGATTAAAAGGGTAGGTGTGGTAGTTAATCTCGTACTGGCTGTCATCAAATACTGCTTCCACAATATCAGATACGATTCCAGTGTGAGATGACCCGTCAGTTTCGATCTGAAAAGGTTGCGCTTGGCTCGCAATAATGTAGTAGTGAAGAGGCTCGCTTGAAAAAGCATAACTGCTTGAAAACAAACTGACTATGGATGCAACGATAAGATGTTTTTTCATAACCTTCCCTAGTTATTTGATGAATGACTACTATTATACTAGTTGAGTAATTGTAGTTTGCTAAGATAACAACAATGGTAATTTTTGTATGGTGAAAAAAGGAAAACGCTATATTGGACTCTCTCGACAGTTGATCGGGGCCATCATTGCAATCAGTACCTTATTCACAGTCATAGTGACAGGTCTTGGGTTATATGTGGAGTACCAAAATCGAGTTTCTTTTATCAGTTCTCAGATCGAACAGGTCAAAGCAGGCTACCTTTCCGGTTTAACTTCGAGCCTTTGGGTTGAAGATCGGGCTCAGCTGTTTGTGCAAGCGGAAGGTATCTCTCGTCTTCCCTCGGTCAGTTACCTTCTCATCGAAAGCCCCGATGAAAAAATTCTAGAGCTAGGTCGTCCAGCGACTGGGCAGTCATACTCTCAGTCTTGGGAAATGGTTTACCAGATGGGGGGGAAAGACTTCCCATTGGCAACCCTCACGGTGCAGTCCGATTTAAGTATGATCCTCAATGACTTTGAAGAACGAGTGCTGTTGCTACTCGCTTTCGAAGCCGTGAAAATCTTTCTATTGTCATTGGTGTGTTTGGTCATCGTGTATCGCTTGGTCGTAAAACGTCTAATGACCATGTCATCACAGATTAACGAGCAGCAAGTTGAAGACAACAAACCGCGCTTTATAACCCCAACCGATTCTACCTACAAAGACGAAATATCGACGTTGGAAAACAGCTATAACCAATCGATTGAACGTATTCGTCAACAATATCAAGAGTTGATCAAAGCCAAAGAGACCGCTGAAGTTGCTAACCGCAATAAGAGTGAATTTTTGGCTAACATGAGCCACGAGATCCGAACTCCCATGAATGGAATCATCGGACTTTCGTCTCTGCTATCTGAAATGGATATGCCGAAAGAGCAAAAAGAGTATGTCAACATGCTCAATACCTCTTCACTTACCCTGCTAGACCTTATCAATGACATCTTGGATTATTCGAAAATTGAAGCGGGACGTTTAGAGCTTCAACAAGAGCCGATGAAAATGATGGGCATTGCGGCTGATGTTGAGTCGACGTTCAGAGTTAAAGCTGAGCAAAAAGGGCTTCGATTCCAACTAGCAATAGACCCTAAGATTCCAACCATGGTGATTGGTGATGGAACGCAGCTCAGACAAGTGCTGAATAATTTAGTGGGTAATGCCATTAAATTTACTGAGCGCGGTCATGTGACGCTTTCTCTTCGTCTAGAAAAAGTGATTGAGCCTGAGCAGAAATTGAGAGTTCGATTTGAAGTTGCCGACAGCGGTATTGGTATCGCAGAAGACAAACAAAAATCGGTATTTGATAAGTTTCAGCAGGCTGATGGCAGTACCACGCGTATTTACGGCGGTACCGGATTGGGTCTCACCATATGCGATAAGATCGTGACCTTAATGGGCAGTAAGCTTGAGCTAACCAGTATTGAAGGGAAGGGCAGTACCTTTTACTTTGTGGCTGACTTTGATCCGTGTTTGGAGATTGACGAAAGTAATATTGATTTTAATAAGGTCTCGGTGTTGCTGGTAGATGATAGCCAACTGAACATGCGTATCACATCGACACAGCTACAATCGTTTGGTGTGTCCTCTACATGCTGTGAAACCGCAACCCAAGCGCTAGAGCTCGTTTCAGAGTCTGTCGAAAACGCTTCGCCTTACGACTTAGTGTTGATTGATAAAGTGATGCCTTCTATCGACGGGTTCCAGCTTGCAAGAAACCTGATAGAGCGCTTCGGTAAAGCCTGCCCTAAGCTAGTTATGATCTCTGCTGACCCTCGTAAGCAAGACGAAATGCATGCCAAACAAGTGGGTTTTATTGCCTACATTGCTCGCCCGTATCAAGATAACCAGCTTAAGTGGACCATCAGTGAGGTATTAGCGAGATCGGCGGACACCTCGACCTTCACCTATCCAAACCGCGGTGAAGTCGCGTTCAAGGACAATGAGCCTGTACCAACCACTAAACCAGCGGTGGTGGCGAAAGAGAGCGTTAAGGCTGAAGAGTCTAAGCCTCAACCAGAAACCTCGTTATTTAGCGGTAAAGTTCTGGTGGTTGAAGACTCTAGAGTCAACCAGCAGGTTGCCAAGATGATGCTTAAGAAGCTTGGCTTTGAGGTCGACATTGCCGATAACGGTAAAGTGGGAGTCGATAAGTTTAAGCATAATGAGTATCAGATGATCTTCATGGACTGTCAGATGCCAGTGCTCGATGGCTTTGAAGCGACAAAACAGATTAGAGCACTCGAAGAAGGGACGTCGAAACATATTCCTATCGTGGCGCTAACAGCCAATGTCGTGCAGAGAGATAAGCACTTATGTTTTGATGTGGGGATGGATGAGTTTTTACCTAAACCCGTGAACCAAGGTAAATTGAGAGAGATTGTCGCGAGTTTTTTGTCTGATAAAAGCGAACTAACAGGAGAAAGTGATCAGAAGATTGTTTAGTTCGCACGCCATTAAATCTCATCGTTAGAACCCAAAACTCCGACCTAATCCGTCGGAGTTTTTGTATATGTAGGGTTACCCTCTCAACGGATGCGGCACTAGCCAATACTATCGATGTGGATCACTACTGAGTCTGGTCGCCAGTATTCCAATTCACAGTCCATCAACTCGCCATCTTGTTTGTAGTTCACGCGGCAGATCTTCAGCACCGGTTGCCCCTCAGCTAAATTCAACGCCTTAGCGACATAGGCTGGGGCTGAAGTGGGAATGACATCAAAGCGCGAACGTTTGGTCTCATAGCCATACTTCTCTCTATAAATACCTGTTAGCGACATGGTGAGGTTTTCCGACAATATTTTTTCAAACAAGGGGGCTTTCAATACGTTTTCGACGAACAGTACCGCTCTGCCATCAATAAAGCGTAATCGCTCGATCACGTGTATTGGTGTTATCTGTTCTATCTCTAATGCTCTGGCGTAATCACCTGCCGCCATCTCTGTGCGAGTGCTCAGCAGTCGTGTTTCTGCGATGCGATCTTGTTCGCGAATCATTTGATGAAAGTGAGAACGAGACAATGGGTTGTAGCGAATACGTTCGGGTGACACATACCAGCCTCGGCGCTCCTCTCGGTATATCAGGCCTTCGGTTTCTAACGACACCAATGCATCTTTGAGTGTGATTCGTGTGGTGGAAAACAGTTCGCTGAGCTCTCGTTCGGATGGCAGTTTTTGCCCCTCGGTGAAGATACCCGATTGAAGTTGTTCTCTGATGCTCGCCTTAATTCTACCTAGCTGTGTCCCTGATTGCGCTGTTGCCAATGTTCTCATTACTGATCTAGTCCATAAGTTCGTGTGCTCAATAAGGTAAACCATGGAGTTAACAGGAATGTGACAGTAAACAAAGGCTTACTGTCATATGGGTGAAATAGAACTGCCATGAAAATGCACCCTAACTGTCAAATAAGTTGCGCGAAAGCGTCACACTCTGGCGATAGCATACAAAACGAACTTACTGACCTAGTCCAGAGGGATAGAGACAATGAAAACTTTGCTTAGCCGTTCAACTGTATCGCCAGCCAAACTGAGAGATTTACCTGCAAAACTGTTAGGCGCAACGCTAATAACGGCAACACTTTCAATGCCAGCGATGGCGAAGGATGCTGATCTTGAGTCACTGATTGAAGCCGCTCAAAAAGAGGGCGCGGTTTACAGTGTGGGCATGCCAGACAGTTGGGCAAACTGGAAAGGCACATGGGCTGATCTGAAAGCGAACTACGGTTTGAAGCATCAGGATACAGACATGAGCTCAGCACAAGAGATCTCGAAATTTGAAGCAGAGAAAAGAAATGCAACCGCAGATATCGGTGATGTTGGCTTCGCCTTTGCACGTGTTGCGGTGAAGAAAGACGTGACTCAGCCATACAAGCCAAGTACTTGGAATGATATTCCAGACTGGGCGAAAGACAAAGATGGTCACTGGGCTCTGGCTTATACGGGCACTATCTCATTCATCTCAAACAACAATCTTGTTAAAGACGCACCAAAATCTTGGAGTGACCTACTAGAAGGCGATTACAAAGTCACTGTTGGTGACGTAGGCGTAGCAGCACAAGCAAACAGCGCGATTCTAGCGGCGGCATTTGCGAATGGCGGTGACGAGTCGAACCTAAAACCGGCGATCAAATTCTTTGGTGAACTAGCGAAGCAAGGCCGTCTATCTTACACCGATCCAAGCATTGCGAACCTTGAAAAAGGTGAAGTGGAAGTAGCGATCATGTGGGATTTCAACGCCCTAAACTACCGCGACAAGATTGACCGTGAGCGCTTTACTGTAAATATTCCACAAGATGGTTCAGTGATCTCTGGTTACACCACCATCATCAATAAATACGCAAAGAACCCGAATGCGGCGAAGCTGGCTCGTGAATACATCTTCAGTGACCAAGGCCAGATCAACCTAGCTGAAGGTTACGCGCGCCCAATCCGTAGCAACGTGACGCTTCCTCAATCAGTACAAGACAAGCTGATCTCGAACGAGCAATACAGCAACGTTCATCCAGTCACTGACTTCTCAGCATGGGAAAAATCAGCACGTCGTCTGCCGCGCCAATGGCAAGAAAGCGTCTTGATTCATCAGCAGTAATCCATATTCAAAACAAGCAACAGAGAATAGACCATGAGCAATAAGGTTATCCTTGTTGTTCTAGATGGACTGAATTATCAGGTAGCCCGTGATTGCATGGGCTACCTGAACGGTCTTCTAGAACTGAGTGATCTTCAGGAAAAACAAGGCGACTCGCTAAATGTGAGCACGCCAAAACACAAGCTTCGCGCCACACTTTACCCAATGCAGTGTGAGCTGCCGTCCATGTCACGTCCACTGTATGAGTGCATCTTAACCGGAGTTCGCCCCGTTGAGAGTGGCATCGTTAACAACCAAATTGTGCGTTTATCGAATCACGAATCGATTTTTAGTTTGGCTAAATCACAGGGCAAAGTAACGGCTGCCGCGGCGTATCACTGGGTGAGTGAGCTGTATAACCGAGCGCCTTTTGATGCAGTGCGTGATCGCTTTACCAACGACGAAACCATGAACATTCAACATGGCTGTTTCTACCACTGGGACCACTACCCAGATGAAGCCTTGTTCTTGGATGCTGAGCATTTGCGTGTCACCCATCAGCCGGACTTCTTGCTGATTCACCCAATGAACATTGACGACATGGGCCACAAGCACGGGTTGGACTCTCGCCAATACCGTAATAGTGCACGTGGCGCCGATATCTACCTGTCGAACTACCTTGAGAAATGGGTGGACGATGGTTATCAGGTGATCATCACCAGTGACCACGGCATGAACAATGACTTGTCTCATGGTGGTATTCTGCCTGAAGAGCGTGAAGTGCCATTCTTTGTGATTGGCGATAAGTTCACACATCAAGAATGTTCAGTGAAACAGACTTATATTTGCGGCAGCGTGTGTCAGCTACTCAACCTTGAACACGATAAATCTTACACTCAGGAATTGTTGGCCCTATGAGCAGTTCTGTAATCACGCAGAGCGATGACTCTGCGCTTAAACCTCAAACCAAATCTTGGTTCAAACGCTTCAAGCCCGCCTTATGGCTTGCGCCTTTCGCCCTGTTTTTCTATCTGTTCCAACTGGCACCTATGGTTTGGGTGTTGATCAACAGCTTCTTCTACGACGATGAGCTCTCTCTCGAAAACTATTCCGAAATATTCGATTCTGCCTTCATGATGCAGGCCTTTGGCAACAGTTTATGGTTGTCGATTTGGTCGAGCATTGTTGGCTTAGCGATTGCGACTCTGTTGGTCTCTTCATTGCGCCGCGTTGATTCTAAAATCCGCGATGCGGTGATTGCCTTTACCAACATGAGCAGCAACTTCTCTGGTGTGCCTCTGTCGTTCGCCTTCATCATTATCCTAGGCACCAATGGCGCTATCACCTTATTGCTAAAGCAGTACGGATTGCTGGGTGATTTCGACCTGTATGGCAAGTGGGGCTTGCTGGCGATTTATATCTACTTCCAGATCCCATTGGCGGTGTTGTTGCTGTATCCAGCGTTCGATGCATTGAATGACGACTGGCAAGCTGCCTCGGCACTGCTTGGTGCGAGAACTTGGCAATACTGGACCAAAATAGCGTTGCCTGTGTTATCACCGGCCTTGTTCGGCACCTTCATCATCTTGATTGCTAATGCAATTGGCGCGTATGCGAGCGTGTATGCGTTGACTTCGGGTAACTACAACGTGATTACGATTCGAATCGCGAGCTTGGTATCGGGCGACTTGTTCCTTGAACCCAACCTAGCAGCCGCAATTTCCGTGATTCTGATGGCGATGCTGGCCTTCATCACCGTGATTAACCAATGGCTGATCAGCAAAAGCTACGCAGGGAAGAGAAAGTAATGAACACCGTAAATACTCGCTTTCATAAAACCGTGGTCTATTCGATCGTTGGTATTATGATGATTCCGATCTTGGCGACCTTCATTTACTCGATCTCTTCGCGTTGGGGCGCGACGATCTTGCCTGATGGTTTTACTTTGGATTGGTACATCAACCTGTTGACGGATCCTCGCTTCTTACAAGCCTTTGGTCGTTCACTATTTATCTGTGTGGCGGCGTTGTCACTGAGTGTGGTGTTGGTTCTACCTGCGATTTTCGTGGTGTTTTACTATTTCCCGAAACTCGACAAGGTGATGAATATCCTCATCTTATTGCCGTTCGCAGTACCGCCAGTAGTATCGTCGGTGGGTTTGCTTCAGCTGTATGCCGATAGCGAAATCTCTTTGATAGGCACACCGTGGATTCTGATTGGTACTTACTTCACCATCGCGCTGCCATTCATGTATCGCGCGATTGCCAACAGCTTTGAAGCTATTAACCTGCATGACTTGATGGACGCGGCTCACCTGCTCGGCGCAAGCACGACTAAGGCGTTTTTATTGATTATTCTGCCAAACCTTAAGAAAGGCTTAATGGCATCGCTGTTCTTGTCATTCTCGTTCCTATTGGGCGAGTTCGTGTTCGCCAACATCTTGGTGGGTACACGTTACGAGACGCTGCAAATCTACCTATACAACATGCGTCAAACCAGCGGTCACTTCACGTCAGCCCTTGTGATGACGTACTTCCTGTTTATTTTCTTACTGACTTGGTTGGCAAGTCGTTTCAGCCAAGGAACCAAATAATGAGCTTTGTAAATGCGAAAAACCTCACCAAGCGTTTTGGTGACAACACAGTATTTGAAGATATTGAATTTTCCATCGAGAAGGGAGAGTTCATCACGTTGCTTGGCCCAAGTGGCTGCGGTAAATCGACCTTGCTACGTAGCTTGGCTGGTTTAAATCCGGTCGATGGTGGCGAAATCTGGGTGAATGGTGAGGAGATTACTCACCAAGTGCCGCAAGAGCGTGGCATCGGCATGGTGTTTCAATCTTATGCGCTGTTCCCGAACATGACGGTTGAAGGCAACATTGCGTTTGGCCTTAAGATGAAAAAGCTTGCTGCTGACGAGATTAAGCGCGAAGTTGCGAAAGTGATTGGGCTGGTGGATTTAACGGGCAAAGAGAAGTTCTACCCGCATCAGTTATCAGGCGGCCAGCGTCAGCGTGTGGCTTTGGCAAGAGCCTTGGTGGTCAAGCCGCGTATTCTGTTGTTGGATGAACCGCTTTCTGCGCTGGATGCGAAGATCCGTAAACATCTTCGCCAACAGATCCGAGACATTCAAAAAGAGATGAATCTGACCACGATCTTCGTGACTCACGATCAGGAAGAGGCGATGATCATGTCTGACCGTATCTTCTTGATGAATAAAGGCGAGATCGTACAAGCGGGTACACCTGAAGAGATCTACACTCAACCGGCCAATGAGTTCGTGGCAGGATTCATGGGACACTACAACTTGGTGCAAGCGAACAAGGCTAAGCAGCTGTTTGATATTGAAACCGAGTGGAAGGTGGCGATTCGTCCTGAATCTATCTACGTTAAAGAGCAAGGCCGACAATATGGCGAACATATCTCTGCGCCGAAAACCGGCACTATTCGTAACCACCAGCTGTTGGGCAACGTGATTCGCTACCAAGTGGATGTCGACGAGTGTGAGCTGACGGTCGACCTGCTGAACCGTTCTTCTGAACGACTATTGGCAAATGGCAGCCAACTTGAACTCCTGTTTAACCTTAATGAAATTCAACCTGTGAGAGCCTAAGATGTTCAAACCTTTGTATGTATTTGATATGGACGAAACGCTGATCAATGCCGATGCAGCGATGCTCTGGAATGAATTCTTGGTTGAAAAGGGCATTGCTACAGCGCCGAACTTTATTGAAGAAGACCAGCGCTTAATGGGCTTGTATTCGGAAGGTAAGCTGAACATGGAAGACTACCTCACGTTCGCTATGGAGCCACTCGCTGACATGCCAACTGAGCAAGTCAGCGCTTTGGTGGAAGAGTGTGTTGAGCAGTATATTTTACCTAAGCAGTTCAAACAGTCGAAACCATTGATAGAGCAGCTGGAGCGTGATGATATCGACATGTTGATCATCTCGGCGAGCGTCACTTTTTTAGTAGAAGCTGTGGGTCGTAAGATTGGTATCGAGAATGCACTCGGTATCGATTTGGTCGAAAACCAAGGCCGTTTTACTTCTCAAATATTAGGTGTGCCGAGCTACCGAGAAGGTAAAGTCACCCGTTTGAAAGAGTGGTTAGACAATCAAGAAACTAACTATTCAGACATTCACTTTTATACCGATTCAATCAACGACTTACCTTTGTGTGAACACGCTGATTTTGCGTATTTAGTGAACCCATGCCCGCGTTTGAAAGCACTGGCCGATAAACCGAATTGGTCTATTCTCAACTGGGATTAACGCGAACCCTATATTCGAATAAGCTTCGTTTTAGAACTTATCAAGCCGCTGACTACAGCGACTTTTTGTTTGCCAGTGAATGAGGTTTGACGGAATTCTCTAATCTGCACTTTTCATTGAAAACCTCGAATGTAACAACTTAATAACATTCCTTGCTTGGTTGTAAATCAAACCACCATCATTCAATCCCTTGATAGTGCTTACTTTCTTGTGATTAGAGTTTGTCTGTAACAAATATTTTACAAGGTGACGGGTTTTTAGCGTGATTGTCCATTTCTCTCCATCCATTCCAATCTGTCGGCTTGTGGGCCAAATTTAATTAAGGACAAAAAACAAACAATCATTTCACAAAAAACGTAACACAAGACCGATAGGTACAAGGAGAAAGTTCATGGTGGAGTCATACAACCCGCTTGGTACGGATGGATTCGAGTTTGTTGAATACACAGCTGTCGACCACAAGGGAATTGAGCAACTTAAAGCGCTGTTTGTGTCACTTGGCTTTGCCGAGATTGCTAAGCACCGTTCAAAAGAGGCTTGGCTTTATCGACAAGGTGACATCAACTTTATCGTCAATGAACAACCACACAGCCAAGCTGAAGCGTTTGCTAAAGTTCACGGCCCATCGGTGTGTGGCATGGCGTTTCGTGTTAACGATGCAACCACGGCAATGACGCAGGCGTCTAACGGTGGTGGTGAAGAGTACAAGACAGAAATCGGGCCAATGGAGCTGAGTATTCCTGCCATTTATGGCATTGGTGAAAGCTTGCTTTATTTCGTAGACCGTTACGGCAAGCAGAGCATCTATGATGTTGATTTCCGATTCTATGATGATGCAGAAGAGCGCATGGCGAAAGCGGATGTGGGCCTCTACGAGATCGACCACCTTACGCACAACGTGAAACAAGGCAATATGGATCTGTGGTCTGGTTTTTATGAGCGTATCGGCAACTTCCGTGAGATCCGATACTTTGATATTGAAGGTAAGCTGACAGGCCTTGTGAGCCGCGCAATGACTTCACCATGTGGCAAAATCCGCATCCCTATCAATGAATCTTCAGATGACAAATCACAAATCGAAGAGTTCATCCGCGAATACAACGGTGAAGGCATTCAACACATCGCACTTGCGACAGATGACATCTACAAAACAGTGAAAACTCTGCGTGATCGCGGCATGGACTTTATGCCAACGCCGGATACCTACTACGAGAAAGTTGACGAGCGTGTTAAAGGGCATGGTGAAGATACTGATCTACTGCGCGAGCTGCGTGTTCTGATTGATGGTGCACCGACGAAAGACGGCATCTTGCTGCAAATTTTCACACAGACGGTTATTGGGCCTGTGTTCTTTGAAATCATTCAGCGTAAAGGCAACGAAGGCTTTGGCGAAGGCAACTTTAAGGCGCTGTTTGAATCGATAGAAGAGGACCAGATTCGTCGAGGAGTATTAGACGATGCATAAATGGATCTCGTTTCCTCATCGGGAGGGGGTGTGCTCTAAACAAGCGCATGCTGATTTCCCCGAAGAGGCTATCTATGAGCGAGAGGCGGGCCGAAGTGGTTTCTTCGGCCCTGCCGCTCATTTCCATCACCAACATGCGCCAACAGGTTGGTCAGAGTGGGAGGGCGACTTACGCCCTCGCGCTTTTGATTTTACGCTGGTGGACAAAGCCAGTCAGATAACCCCATGGGCTGTGCCTCATCTTTTGCATAACGCGGACTGCAAAATTCGCGTATGGCGCATGGATGAGAAGATGGATTTCTTGGTACGTAACTCCGATGGCGATGAGCTACTGTTCATTCACCAAGGCAGGGCTGATCTCTATTGCGATTATGGTCATTTAGAGGTTAGTGAAGGGGATTACGTGATGATTCCGCGCTCGACTAATTGGCGCTTGGAGCCAAGTGAGCCAATGTTCATTTTGATGATTGAGAACACCGACGCGGCTTATTCCTTGCCGGAGAAGGGCATGGTCGGCAATCACGCGGTGTTTGATCCGGCGGTTCTTGAAATTCCATCGATCAACGATCAATTCCGTGCTCAGTATTCAGAAGATCAAACCCAAGTTCAGGTGAAACGCCATGACAAAGTCAGCGTGATCACTTATCCGTTCAATCCTTTAGACGCGATTGGTTGGCATGGTGATTTGGCTGTGGTGAAAGTGAACTGGCGCGATATCAGACCGCTGATGTCACATCGCTACCACTTGCCACCGTCTGCGCATACCACTTTTGTTGGCGCGGGCTTTGTGGTGTGTACCTTTGTGCCGCGCCCGATTGAGAGCGATCCTGGCGCATTGAAAGTGCCGTTTTACCACAACAATGATGATTACGACGAAGTACTTTTCTATCACGCTGGAGACTTCTTTAGTCGCGACAATATTGAAGCGGGCATGGTGACTTTCCACCCTGCGGGCTTCACTCATGGGCCTCACCCTAAAGCTTTTAAGGCTGGGCAAGCGTATAAGAAAAAGTTCACCGACGAAGTGGCTGTGATGATCGATACTCGCCATGCACTGCAGTTCTCTGACGAGCTCGATAGCGTTGAGAACAAAGAATATGTCTACAGTTGGCAAGAGAAGTAAGGGGCAACAAGGATGAAATTAGCAACCAAGAAAAATGGTACTCGCGATGGTCTTTTGATGGTCGTGAGTAGAGATCTCAAACAGTGTGTGCCAGCGACGGAAATTTTTCACGCGATGCAACTGGCGCCAACCATGCAAGTCGCCCTGGATAACTGGGACAGTGTGGCACCTCAGTTAGAAGAGCTATACAACTCGCTCAACACTGGCCATGTGACGGGCAGTGAAGTGTTTGCGCCTCAATATTGTGAATCGCCTCTGCCACGCGCTTATCAATGGGCGGATGGTAGCGCGTATGTAAACCATGTTGAGCTGGTGCGTAAGGCTCGTGGTGCTGAAATGCCAGAAAGCTTCTGGGTTGATCCGCTTATGTATCAAGGTGGCTCAGATGCCTTTATTGGTCCACGTGACAATATTGAATTTGCCAGTGATGAGTGGGGTATCGACTTCGAGGGAGAAGTTGCGGTTATCACCGGAGATGTGCCAATGGGAGCTAGCGCCAAGCAAGCGCATGATTCGATTCGTCTGCTAATGTTGGTGAATGATGTGTCGCTGCGTGGTTTGATTCCGGCTGAGCTCGCCAAGGGCTTTGGTTTCTTCCAGTCTAAGCCCTCTTCAGCGTTTTCTCCGGTTGCCGTTACGCCCGATGAGCTAGGTGAACAGTGGAAAGGCAGTAAGGTGCACCTGCCACTGACTTCAACCTACAACGACACACCTTTTGGTTGCCCGAATGCCGGTGTCGACATGACCTTCAATTTCGCGGAGCTGATTGTCCATGCTTCGAAGACTCGCCCACTGTCGGCTGGTGCGATCATTGGCTCTGGCACGGTATCGAACAAGCAAGGTACTGACCACGGCACCTCAATTGCGGAAGGCGGTGTGGGCTACTCGTGCATTGCTGAAGTACGCATGATAGAGACAATTCGTGATGGTAAGCCGTCGACTCAATTCATGTCGTTTGGTGATTCGATTCGTCTAGAGATGTTCGATGCCTCTGGTGACTCGATCTTTGGCGCGATTGACCAAAAAGTCAGTCAATATCGACCACGCTAGTGATAACGACAAGAGTAAAGCGACAGAGATGAATAGTATGGACAAGGGCTCTTTATGAACAAGAAGATCACACTCTATGGTTACTGGCGCTCTTCGGCAGCCTATCGAGTGCGCATTGGGTTGAATTTAAAGCAACTTAGCTATGAGTCGAAATCGGTGCATTTGGTGCGTAATGGTGGCGAGCAGCATGATCCACAATATCACGAGCTCAATGCCAGTGAATTAGTGCCCGTGCTGGTGGATGGTGACGTTCAACTCAATCAGTCGCTGACAATCTTGCAATACTTGGACGAAAACTATTTGTGTGAGAGTTGCCCAGACACCTTGTTGATCCCTGAGCAACCCCCACTGCGTTACCAAGCGCTGGCGATGGCTCAGGATATTGCGATGGAAATTCACCCTCTGAACAATCTGCGTGTGCTGCAGTATCTGGAGCGAGAATTGTCGTGCGAACAAGAGGCGAAAAAGGATTGGCTTCATCATTGGATGAGCCAAGGTTTCCATGCTTTAGAAGAGAAGCTGGCGAAGCACAGAAAAGCGCACGGCGACTCGGTGTATAGCATCATGGATTCACCCTGTATCGTCGATATTTGCTTGGTGCCGCAAGTTTACAATGCGCTACGCTTTGATGTGGATATGTCGCCTTATCCGCTGATCAACTCGATTGTTGCAGCGTGTAACCAGTTACCTGCGTTCATTGATGCGATGCCAGAGAATCAGGCAGATGCGAACGTATAGCTCAGATTAAGCCCCAACGGCTGTTAAGAGTAGAAAGCCCTCCATGATGTTCATTCGTGGAGGGCTTTTTTTCAAGTTTAAAGCGAAATCACACGCTTGATCTCATCGAGCACATCCGCATTGGCTATCGCACCGATGTTCTCAACGGGTTTGCCATTTACCACCTGTTTCACTGCCAGCTCTACCAGTTTTCCTGAGCGTGTTTTTGGCACGTCGCTGATAGTAAAAATTTGGCTTGGTACATGCCTAGGTGAACAAGAGGATTTGAGCTTGTGCTTAATGGCGGTCAATAGCGTTTCATCTAGAACCACATCTTGCTGCAGTTGAACGAACAACCAGATCTGCTCATTGCGGTCGACATCTTTTCCTACTGCAATGGAATCTATAATGCCCTCAATGGTGTTCACTTGTTGGTATATCTCAGCAGTGCCAATACGCACACCACCAGGGTTGAGTGTGGTGTCACCTCGCCCGTAGAACAGATAACCGCCATGCACGCTCTGTGCGACTTCGTCTCCGTGATGCCATACATTTTCGAACCTGTCCCAATAAGTGCTGTGATAATGCTCTCCTGTGTCATTCCAGAAGCCAACTGGGAAATTGGGGAGGGAATTTGTACACACCAGTTCACCACGTTCGTGATCGACTTTATGACCCGTTGAATTGAATACCTTGATGTCGACGCCAAGCCCTGCCTGTTGGCACTCACCGCGATACACTGGTGATATAGGGTTACCTAACACAAAACAGCCACAGATATCGGTGCCGCCAGAAATAGACGCCAAATGCAGATCTTGTTTGATGTGTTTGTAAACGTAATCAAATTGCTCTGGGTAAAGCACAGAACCCGTTGAGCACAGAGTTCTTAAATGAGGTAGAGAGTGACTGTCGATAGGCGAGATCTCTGCCTTCTCAATCGCTTCTAGATACTTGGCAGATGTACCAAACAGCGACACATCGGTGCGTTGTGCTAAGTCCCACAGAACATTGGGTTGCGGGTAAACAGGGCTGCCATCAAAGATCACCAAACAAGCACCGCTGGCAAGTGCAGAAACGTGCCAGTTCCACATCATCCAACCACATGTGGTGTAGTAGAAAACGCGATCGTTCGGCTTAACATCGCTGTGCAGTTGATGCTCTTTTAAGTGGTTGATGATGGTGCCGCCAACAGAGTGCACAATGCACTTTGGCTTACCTGTGGTTCCAGAAGAGTAGAGCACAAACAGCGGATCATTGAAGCCGATACGCACAAACCGAACAGGTTGTGGCTGGTAATGATTGATAATGTTGTTCCAGCTTTGCAGCGACACGTCACTCTCAAAATCATTCTTTTTTAAATAGCCGATTTGACACACCTGTTTTAGCTCACTGAGGTGCTCAATGATGGCGCTGTTCTTGTCTGCCATATCAAATGTTTTACCATTGAAAGTGTAACCATCGCAGGTGAATAGCACCTTGGGTTTAACTTGGCCAAACCGCTCAATCACACTCTCAACGCCAAAATCAGGCGAGGTTGACGTCCAAATCGCACCTAAGCTGGTGGTCGCGAGCATGGCTATCACTGTTTGTGGCAGGTAGGGCGTATACGCAGCAACCACATCACCTTGCCTGACGCCGCTATCAACAAGCCATTGCTGAACGTTGGAGACAGCTTCATATAGGGCTTTCCATGTGTAGCTCTGCTGCTCACCACGTTCATTCTCAAACCAAATCGCTTGCTCGTCAGGCATGGTTTGCGCCAAGCGAAGCAAATTTTCGGCATAGTTTACTTGCGCATTCGGAAACCAAACTGCATCACGATTCGATTTAGGCTGCTGCCAGCGGCTCTCACCTTGCGTTTGGATTTCACTTCCTTGCGAGCCAACCACGCCACAAAACTGCCACACGTTTTTCCAAAACAATTCCGGCTGATCCACCGACCATTGATGGAGTTCGGCGTAGCTTTGTATGCCTCTCTCTCGGTTTAATTCAGAGAGATTAAGACTGTCGATAAATCGGGTTAAGTTGGCATTGGCGATACGCTGCTCGCTAGGCTGCCAAACTGACTTGTTGCTTTCGTGCATTCCTTTACCTTTAACAAAAAGTTAACGATTTCAGTCTGGTATTTAGGGTTTACAAAGTCAAAAGATCAGCAAAATAAGGGTACGGCGGGATTGTGTAAATAAAATGTTACACAATCTGGGTTTTGGAAAAATAGAGCAAATTGGCGCTTATAAGGAGTGGAGATAGGCTTAAAGGGAGACATTCGAAAGGAGGTATGTAATGACTCAATATCATTCTAAGCCCGTGAGCCAAGAGGGATGGGTTGAGTGGAGCCTCGAAGAAGACGCCATTTGGCACGACTTGGTGACAAGGCAACTGGACGTCATTAATGACCGCGCTTGTGAAGCCTATTTACACGGATTGACGCTGCTTGATCTGCCATTAGATAGAGTTCCTCAACTCCCTGAAATAAACAAAGTATTAAAAGAAACAACAGGTTGGCAGGTAGAGCCGGTACCAGCCTTGATAGATTTCGATCGTTTTTTTGACTTGCTTGCGAATAAGAAGTTTCCCGTCGCGACGTTTCTGAGAACGCGAGACGAGTTTGATTACCTACAAGAGCCAGACTTTTTCCATGAGATTTTTGGTCACTGTGCCATGCTTACTAACCCTGATTTTGCTGCGTTCACTGAGCATTATGGAAAACTGGGTCAAGCGGCTACTTCTAAGCAGCGGGGTTATCTTGCCCGTTTGTATTGGTTTACGGTTGAGTTCGGATTAGTAAAAGAGGGCGATAGATTGAAAATCTACGGCGGCGGCATTCTCTCTTCTCCAGCAGAAACCAATTATGCGCTAGAAGGGGATTTGGCTGTTCGTGAGCGTTTTGATTTACAAACGGTGCTAAGAACGCCTTACCGCATCGACATCATGCAACCGAAATATTATGTGATTAATGATTTGGCTGAACTGTTTCAAATCAGCCAAGAAAACCTGTTACAGCAAGCTGATCTCGCGATTGATGCGGGGCTACTACCACCACTTTTTGAACCCAAGGAACCGACACATGTTGAATGAACTAAAATGCGAAGCCTGTAGTATCGATGCGATTGCCCTGACTAAAGATGAACAACAGTCGCTATTGCTGGAGTTGTCTGATTGGCAAATCATCGAAAGAGACGGCATCCCGCAGCTTGAAAAGGTATACAAGTTTAAGAACTACAAACAAGCATGGGCATTCAGCAATAAAGTGTCAGAGTTGGCAGAAGAAGAGTTCCATCATCCTTCTATCCTACTGGAGTGGGGTAAAGTCACCGTCACTTGGTGGAGCCACTCAATCAAAGGCCTACACAAAAATGACTTCATCTGTGCTTCACGCTGCGATGTGTTCGCGGAGAGTGAATAGTCATTCTGGGCTGGAGAAGTACTTCTCCAGCCTCAATGATTTGAATTCCCCTTTATTCGGCTCACTTTATGATTTGAATAATGACCTTAAACACCTCATAATGTGATTTGAATAAGTGATACTTTCGCATCATGGGGCGTAATATGTGGATTTGGCAGCAAGATAATTGGCCAAACTTTGTTTGGGATAATCAGAGAATAGGCGTGAGGTTAAGAGAAGTTCGGCTTAATCAGGGCATTTTATTGGGCAAGATTACCTCTCAATCTGCAGACCAAACGCAAACAATGCTCGATACTTTGCTAGCGAACATTGTCCACTCCAGTGCGATAGAAGGAGAAAAGCTGAATGCCTTCTCTGTTCGTTCTTCTTTAGCCAACAAACTTGGCGTGAGCGAAGAGCGACCTTTTCCTACGACAGAACAAACCGATGGCCTAGCTGAAATTATGTTGGATGCGGTGCAGAACCTAACAGAGCCACTAGCGCTTGATAGGATCTTACATTGGCACGATAGACTGTTTCCTCAAGGCTACACCATGTTTAACCCTGTAGTTGGAGGTCAACTACGAGGTGACGCTCCGATGCAAGTGGTATCAGGAAGAATTGACCGTCCAACTGTGCACTTTGAAGCGCCTAGCCGAGACATTCTTGATGTTGAGCTAGATACATTTATCACATGGTTTAATGATTCACTTACCGACGCTACACTCGATCCCTTACTTAGAGCTGCGATAACTCACCTTTGGTTTATCACCTTACACCCGTTAGATGATGGTAATGGTCGTATTACTCGATTGTTGACCGACTTGGCGTTAGCACAAGCAGAGAAGCAATCGGTACGTTTCTATGCGATGTCGGTGGGGATACTTGCTAATCGCAAACATTACTACGAGATATTGGAGAAAACCCAGAAAGGGGGACTCGATATCAGCGATTGGTTGATGTGGTTCTTAGATACATTAGATGAGACGTTTACAGGCGTTTTTTCTGAGGTTGACCAAACCGTTTATAAGACCAATTATTGGCGAAGTGTAGATCAAACTAAGCTTACTGTAGAGCAAGTGAAAGTGCTTAATAGAATGCTTGATGGTGATTTCTCAGAAGGTATCAATGCTAGTCAATATAAAAAGGTAGCGAAGGTGAGTAGTGCCACAGCAACACGTCATTTGAGCGCGTTGCTTAGACATGGTTGCTTGGTCAAATCTGGTTCTGGCGGCCGAAGCACCCGCTATCTGTTGCCGAAGTAGGGCTTTAACTTCAAACCTCCTTGCCTCACTACTTGAGGTGGACCTAAAGGCAATCGCATCAAATTTTGGGCCGATATTGTTGATTTTTCATCGTTCTTATTCAATCAACCCGCCTCAAGTTCCCTTAAGTCAACTCTAGAACCACTACTTTTTCTTAATATTTCCACTCATTGTATCCTTGTAAATATCAGCCTTAGTGGTAAGTGATTATTAATATTAGAAAATATCTAGTAAAATTTCAAAAGCTAGTACCATGCGTAAAGTTTTACTAGCGAGTTTAGGAACTCTTTGTCTAAAAGCTGTTGAGCTAGAAGGATTAATTAATATGGTTCTGTATCAAAGTTATGCGCAAGAACTGCTTAGTAAAATAGGTAGGTTAAACCATTTGGTAAAACATGCCCCTTCAATTGGAACATTTCATGAGAACATTGTTAGCAATTACTTAGAGGGTTTTCTATCTCGACGATTTTCTATCAAAACAGGGTTTGTATTTAACTCAGAGACAAATGAAGTTAGTCCTCAGTTAGATATTTTAGTCATAGATGAAATGTCCCATCAGCTTATCTCTTTAAGGATGGAAACTTTGTAGTTGTTGTGCCTGATGCTGTTGTGTGTGCGATTGAAGTTAAAACAAACTTTGATAAAGAGGCCTTCGATGATATTTCCCAAAAGTCACTTAAATATCGAAAAGTACACCCTAAAGGGGTTAACTTGTTAGCCCTTTGTTTTAATTCTACAGTGCAAGTCGAAACATTAAGTAAGTGGTATCGCGCGCAGTCTATTGATGATTTGTGGTTAAATTACCCATCAGAAATTACGATCATAGACCGATGCATTATTCAATCAAACCCCGAGCCTCTTGTTAAGCCTTCTGGCGCCTGTCGTATCGTTTGTAATGATGGGGTTGAGATTGAAGAAGCACTACTAACTAATTTCCTATTTACCGTAATGAAGCGATGTGAGCTCAAAGCTGGTGTGAATGACGCCAGAACTATTGGCGCTATTTTTGCGGGTGACTTTGATCGCTTATTTACAATTAAACATCACGTGTTTAAATACGGAGTCGGTGAAGTTGGACTTGATGAGCTCAACCGAGTAGATGGTTCTTCCATATATAAACATTCAACTTGACCTACATCAGCACTTGCTTGGTTTCTTGTCTCATAAATCCTTTCTGCTACTCATAGTATTGGTTTTATGAGGCTGCTCTATGATATATTTCTCGGCCAAGTGTATTACAGACGAAGGCGACTAATGTCTATCAACCTTTCACTCCTTCCACCCAGCGAGAAAAACAAAATCGAACTGGATAAGCAGGCATCGTTTCTAGTATGGAAATTGAAGCAGGCTAAATGTGGCCCAGAAGCCATTGTTGAAGAAGCAATGAAGCTCGGTGACCCAGATGAAAAGGCGTGGTTTGAACAGTCTGTAGAAAAATACAAACGAGTAATGGGCGTCGCATAACCGCAGACAAACCTTGCTCAGCAAAGCTGTAGAATTGAAATGACACAGTAATTTGCTAGAATTTGCCCCGTTAATTGAATCAGAGAGAAGATCCCGATGGGAAGAAGTTTTGAAGTGCGCAAAGCCTCAATGGCTAAAACTGCTGGCGCAAAAATTAAAGTTTATTCCAAATACGGTAAAGAAATTTACATGTGTGCGAAGAATGGTGGTTCAGATCCAGACATGAACCTGTCGCTAAAGCACCTTATTGCTAAAGCGAAGAAAGACCAAGTTCCTGCACACGTTATCGACAAAGCGATCGACAAAGCAAACGGCGGCGGTGGTGAAGACTACGCTCCAGCTCGTTACGAAGGCTTTGGCCCAGGCGGCACAAGCGTAATCGTTGACTGTCTAACTGACAACGGCAACCGTACTTTCCAAGACGTTCGCCAATGTTTCGTTAAAACTGGCGCGAAAATTGGTGTTGAAGGTTCTGTTTCTCACATGTTCGCTCACCAAGCTGTATTCCAGTTCAAAGGTGAAGATGACGAGATCATCCTAGAAACACTAATGATGGACGACGTAGACGTAACAGATGTTGAGCTAGAAGATGGTGTAATCACTGTATTCGCTCCAACAACTGAGTTCTTCAAAACGAAGACTGCACTAACTAACGCGTTCCCTGAGCTAGTTCTAGATGTTGAGGAAATCACTTTCGTTCCTCAAACTATGACGCCAGTAGCGGAAGAAGATTCTGAGAAGTTCCAGAAGTTCCTAGACCTTCTTGATGACTGTGATGACGTTCAGCAGGTATACCACAACGCTGAGCTGTAATTTTTACAGTTACAAATAGTTAATAAAAAACCGAGCCTAGTGCTCGGTTTTTTTATGCTTTGAGTATTGATCAAGCCTTGATCATCGTTCCGTATTTTTGCCAACAAAGAGCCCGTTGATACAGCACTGATTAGCAAAGCGTGCGCGGTCGACAAATCCACTCAGATAGCTTTCGAATCAAAGGGAGTACTGTAAGGTTCAGCACAATGGCACATGGCCAAGCAAGAAAGAAGCTTTGTAACCAGATTGGCGGCCACTCGTGGCTGAATCCCATTTTGTAGCCAGAAATTAACCCAGACATGATGGTTGCCATGGTGAGTGAGGATAAAATCGCGGTTACCCAAAATTGTTTTTTGCTCATATATGTTTCTCCCGTGATTTTCTGTAACTGATGAGATAAGGTTACAACTATCCATTAATGAGAAAAATAGGCATAAATAGAAGTATGAATTCCATATTCGGAAACATTGACGATCTATTCCTGTTTTGTACTGTGGTTGAAGAGGGCTCGTTGCTGTCGGCATCGAAGCGGCTTCAACTGCCTGTGTCGACTATGTCACGCCGATTAACCGCTTTAGAAGAGCGTTTGAGCATCCGCTTGTTAGAAAAGAAGGGTAGGGAGCTTGTTGCGACGAAAGATGGTGAGGCGGCCTTTGCAGCGCTGAGCAGTGGTATGGAGTCCCTTCATCAAGGCTTTAGTAGCCTGCTTGAAGAGCGCGACGCTATTCAAGGCAAGATAAAACTCGCCGTGCCTCATAATTTCTATAGTGGTTTTCTTCGCCCGACTGTCGAGCAATACCTTACTCAATATCCAAATGTGCAGCTCAATTTGATTTTGAGCCAGCAACAAGTGGTGCCTCAAACCGACCGTGATTTGTTGATCACGTTTCAGATTTCCGACATGGACGGCATGATCGCTCGACCATTGTTTAAAGCGAAACATGGCTTTTTTGCAAGCCAAGCTTATTTAGATTCGCGTGGGCCGATCGTTAAACCAGAAGATCTTGAACATCAAGACTGGATTAACGTTGATGATGTGTTTGATATGCCGCTCTACAAAGCGGGTCACCTGGAACAGATGGTGACGATCAAACCCAAGTTTATTGTGAACGATATTCATGCGGTCGCGGCAGCAGCGCAGAAGGGGCTGGGTATCGCTTCGCTGCCTTTTCGTCATGTATATCCGGAAATGAATCTGGTTCAAGTGCTCCCTGAGTACCATCGGGGTGATCGCCAAGCGTATTTAGTGTACAAAGAAAGAAAATATCAGCCGAAGGCTTTAACTCTGCTTATTGAGGCGTTAATTAAAAGCGTTCAGTCGTTCCATAGCGATGAGCTGAGTTAAATAAAAGGAGAAAGAAATGAAAGTAAGTTTTATCGGGTTAGGCGTTATGGGTTTCCCAATGGCAGGACACCTAGTCAAAGCCGGTTTCGAGGTAACGGTATTTAACCGTACTCACAGCAAAGCATTGGACTGGGCTGAAAAACACCAAGGTAAAGCCGCTGAGAGCGTTGCTGAGTGTGTGGCAGAAGCTGATGTTGTGCTGGTTTGCGTGGGTAACGATGATGACGTACGCAGCATGACAACCAGCGAAACAGGCGCATTGGCCGCTATGAAGCCAAACGCGATTCTTGTTGATCACACGACAACCTCTGCAATCCTTGCTGAAGAACTTGAAGTTGTAGCGAAAGAAGCGGGTATTCGCTTTATGGATGCACCAGTGTCTGGTGGCCAAGCGGGTGCAGAAAACGGCGTGTTAACTATCATGTGTGGTGGTGAACAGGAGCTGTTTAACGACCTTCAACCTGTGTTCGAAGCTTACGGTAAATCGTCGGTTCTGATGGGTAAAGTCGGCCAAGGCCAACGTGCGAAAATGGTTAACCAGATCTGCATTGCTGGTGTGTTGAATGGCTTATCTGAAGGCTTAGTGCTTGCTGAGAAATCAGGTTTGGATATCCCAACTCTGGTTGATTGCCTTAAAAACGGCGCTGCTGGCTCGTGGCAGATGGAAAACCGCGCGACGACAATGGCACAAGACAAGTTCGATTTTGGCTTCGCCATTGATTGGATGATCAAAGACTTAGGTTTCTGCCTAGATGAAGCTGAGCGTCAAGGCATTCAACTTCCATTGACGGAGAAGACCAACAACGCATACAAGGCACTGTCTGCACAAGGTGAAGGCCGCATGGATACCTCAGTATTGATGAAAGCCGTGGTTGAAGAGACTAAGAAGTAGAAAGATAGAAGCAATAGAAGCAATAGAAGCTTCGTTTAGATAACTAAAAATAGCCGCTCATCAGCGGCTATTTTTGTTTGTAAAAAGCAATAACGAACCTATCTCGCTCGTGTTAGGGAATTAACTACCCAGACTGAAGCATGACCCTTTTAACCACGTCATGAACCGCAAGATTTAGAGGGCTTTGACGATCGACAAGACGCATGCAGGATACAAGGTTTAAATCAATTCTAAGCGCTTTGGGGGGCTGTATCGTATTAAGCGAAGCGTCCTTCCAACTGTCACTTAACACGCAGGCGTGTTCTCCCTGCTCGAGAATTTGCCTCGCAACTGAAAAATTGTCCACTGTGATACTGATGTTGGGGTTAATTCCACTGCTTCTCAACATCTCTAAATATCGGTAGCGGTCTTCATTCCAGCCTTGACTGCGGATCTTGATAAAAGGCAATTGCAACGCCTCTTCCCATGTTAGTGGCCCCAATGATTTTGACACGGCGACCACCAGTTGGTCGGCCATGATGCGTTTCTGGAAGATATTGGTACTGCGGTCTTCGTTTAGAAAGTGCACACCCAAGGTGATATCACCCTCTTCTAATTTTTGCTCTGTATCTGATGTCCAAGTCTTCAGCTCTATTTGTGCTTTGGGGAATGTTTTCGAAAGTTCCCTAAATAAACTTAGACCTGAAAATTCGAGTGTGGAGGCGAAGAAAGCGAGGGTGATTGGCCCTTCATAGGTAGCAGGATCGAATGTTACTGGTGAGGTAGCTGAGTGCACGAGCGACAGAGCTTGCTCAATCTTGGGCAAAATAGATTTGCTGTAGTGCGTTGGCCTCAACCCTTCCGTGGTACGTTCGAAAAGTGGGTGTCCTAATTGCTCTCTTAGCTTGGTCATTTGCTTGCTGACAGCGCTCTCTGAGATCCCCAGCTTTATCCCAGCCCTTTTTAGGCTATTCGACTGACACAGCAATACAAACGTACGTAGTAAGTTCAAATCTACACTTTCCACCTTGGCAAGTCCTATTTTCCATGCTTTCCATCTTGGCAGTATAGAGTGATCACTGTCGGCGGAGCAAACAATACTCTTCCAAATGACATTCACTTTGAAATATAAAGGTCGCTACTATGAAAACACAATTTCCCCTTACTGCTGTTGCTTTATTCTCAACCAGCGTTATTGCAGCGCCAACTATTGTCACGGAAGATAATTTTGCTCAGGCATACACCAATATGCGCCTCGGCGCTGTGGTAGAAAAAGCGGGTGGTATCAACACATTTTTTGAGATGCCAGTACCGAGCAGTGTTCCTGAAGAGCAGTTCGTTGTACGAATGAATCGAGACACTTTCTATTCTGTTTCTGTCATCGATATGTCGAACGATGATGTCTATGTGACTGTTCCAGAAACCGACCAATATGTATCGCTGCAAGTCGTCGATGAAAACCACGAAACACAGCCAATGATCTACGGTTCGGGTCGCCATAAAATCAGCGCAAAAACGGATCACGCATTTGTTATTGTTCGTGCTCTTGAAGATGATGCGCGCCGTAACCTGAAGATTGAGACCAGCAGCGATAAGCCGTTTGTTGTAAGAGAGTGGGACATGGCGTCATTTAAGGCCACGGATAGAGCTGGTAACATCGATTTCAGTGACGGCTATGATCAATCAAAAGCGTTTGGTAACAAAGAAAGTGGTCAAACTGATTACATGAATTATGTTGGCGCGGCTGGTGGCTGGGGTGGCGCAATGGTCGAAGACAACATCTATCAAACCAGTCAGTACTTCGATGCGAATGCATGTTACGAGACGACTTTCAAAGACCCGAAGGCAGGGGCATTCTGGTCTGCGACGGTTTACAATGCTGATGGGCGTATGTTTAACGATAAGGCTAACATTTCGAGTGAAATGGAACCTGTTATGAACAGTGATGGGACATATACTCTCCGTTTTGGGTGTGACGGCCAGCCAAACAATATTCCAACGATGGAAGGCAATAATACGGGCAAATTTAATGTGCTTATGCGCCATTACAACCCAAGTGAGCCAGTCAGCAAAGGTGAGAAAGGTTACAACCCGGTGACGATGATTAAGAAAGTCGGTTAAGTTAATTCAGCGGTTTTTATGGAAGCCGTAGTCGACAAAACGAAAAATAGCCGCTAATTAGCGGCTATTTTTGTTTGGTTTGAGTGATCTAGCTTTATTTTGTTCTTTCAGCTGTATTGGAAGCTTTAATTCCTAAATGTGCCAGAGGCAAAAGTAGTTCATTGGACATCACGTTGTGATAATTTCCTTTATGAACTAAATCTTCTTGGCTTTCATCAAGAACCAATTCGATATTGTTTGCTAGATCTGGAAGCAGTAATCGAAATGTGTGTTCTTTAATGCGGCTTAAGAACTCAGTACCTAACTGTGCAAGTTCATCACCAATGACGACCAAGTCTGGGTTTAGCTGGTTAATGTTATTAACTAAACCGTGCGCTAAGCATTTAGCTAAATAGTCGACGGCACTTATTGCAGCTTGTTCTTGGTTATGGAATGCACTCACTACTACTTCAAAATCTGCGGACTCTAGTGATGCTTCAAGTTTGTAGCGTTCTATTAAGGCTGTCGTTGAGCTGTAAAGTTCAAGGCAACCTAGGTTCCCACATTTACATTGTGGCCCTTGAAAATTAATAGATGTGTGACCAATTTCTCCTGCGGCACCTAAGCTGCCATGGTAAACCTGTCCTTCGATAACCAAACCAGAGCCCACGCCTTGTCCAAGAGACACATACAATAAAACACTCGCATCATAAGTGTTTTGCAATTGACGCCAAACTGCAAGTGCTGCCAATTTAGCATCGTGACCGGCATAAATTGGATGGTCAGGAAATTGTTCACGCATATGAGAGATAAAATCAATATCTTGCCAGTTTTTAGCATCCGTCATTAGCATGATTTTATTGTCTTGCTCTAAAAATGGCCCAGGCATAGCAACAGCGATACCTAGAACATCACCTTCTTGCTTTTGAAGTACATCGCTTACTTGCTGTGTTAAATACGCGATTAGCTCTTCTGGACTATTATCGATATTGATTGGTTTGACTATGCTAGTCAGTGAAGCGCCATTGAGATCGAAGGTATCAATAGAGAAGTTAGTACGTTGTATTCGAACAGACAAAATTCGCAGGTGTTGAGTGTTGAATCCGAGATAGATAGAGCTCCGGCCACGCGCGGCTTTTCGTACGCCAGTTTCTACGATTAGCCCTTGTTCTATTAGCGGTTTAATTGCTCGTGTCACTGTCGCTTGATCAAGCCCAACGAGTTGACTTATCTCTTTTCTGGAGCAACTACCACTTGTGTGAAGTGCATTAAGAATCACGCGTTTATTATGATTTTGTACATCATCTAACGAAACGCCTAGTCCGCTTTTCATAGGCTTGTTCATAGTTCTCCTGACCAGTTTGATCTGCAATAACGTTCCAATGGCTCTATACAATATATTGAAAAAGTTAAGTTTCAATAAAATCATATAGTTAGAAATAGGCTCTACTTTACTTATGTGAGCGTAATCTCAAGTTCATCATACTATATTTGTTAGCTGCAATTAAATGAAATATATTTGATTGCAGGTTGCAATTAAATATATTTCGATAACATTGGAGGTCCTTGTGGTATTCGATAAGAAGAAGCATCAGGCAATTATTGATCAAGTTGAAGATTACATCGCTGAGCATAAAGATACAGTCAAGCAGCACCATTGGCGTGAGCATTACCATTATCAAGCCCCTGTTGGTTGGATTAATGACCCGCACGGTTTGATTCAGTATCAAGGTAAATATCACCTCTTCTATCAGCATCACCCATTTAGTGGAAAGTGGGGCACCATGCACTGGGGGCACGCTGTCAGTGAGGATTTGATTCACTGGGAAACTCTGCCAGAAGCGTTGGCACCAAGCGAAGAATATGACGGCTGGGATGGCGGCGGTATCTTCACCGGTAGTGCGGTTAATAATGATGGCGTGATGACATTGTTCTACACGGGATGCGCACAAGCTCGCCAAGTCCAATGTATGGCAACATCGACGGATGGTATCAACTTCGAAAAATATGATGGAAACCCAATCTTATCGGATCCACCAGAGGGAATTAACCTACATGACTTCCGCGATCCAAAGGTTTGGAAGCATGAAGGCTCATGGTACATGGTGACAGGTGTAACAGATGGCGTGAGTGATCTCATCAATGCATCAAACTACGAGACCAATGGATTTGGTAAAGTCTGTCTGCACAAGTCAGACAATTTAACCGATTGGGAATTCGTAGGGTACTGTGTTGAAAGTATGGGCGAATTGGGGACAATGCTTGAGTGCCCAAATATCTTCAAATTGGGTGACAAACATGTCCTTATGTATTCACCAATGGGTATGCAACAACGCCAAGTGGTTTACCTTGTTGGTGACTTAGACTACCGAACTGGTAAGTTCCATTGGTCCACTATGGGCTCATTAGATTGGGGCTTCGACTACTACGCACCACAAGTCTTCGATGATGAAAATGGGCGTACTCTCATCCAAGCTTGGATTGGTTCATGGCCATTCATGCCATGGTGTGATGGCACTTACGATACGAGTGAACTTGGTTGGTACGGCAGTATCACATTGGCTCGTGAAGTCTCTTTATGTCACGACGGGAAACTGAAGTTCACACCAGTGCAAGAAGTTGAAAAATTGCGTCATTCGCCAAAAAGGCATACAGAGCTAGAGTTAAACGATGGTGAAAAGTTCGCATTTGAAGCCGGTGATAATGTTCACTGTGAAATCATTGCTGACATTGACCTAGCTGCTAGCGACTGTGATAGCGTTGTGTTTGAGATTCGTAGTAAAGGTGAACAGAAAACACTGATTGAGTTGGATCTTAAGAAAGGCGAGTTGGCCTTTGATCGTACCCAGTCAGGTAGCCGCTCCGCTTTACGTAGAACATGCCCACTAGAGTGTGCAAGTAAGGATCGAGCAAATATCCGTATCTTTATGGACAGTATTTCTGTGGAAGTCTTTACCGATGGCGGTCGTACTGTGATGACCAATAACATCTTTTCTGATGAAGACAGTGCAGGCCTCTATGTATACGCTAAGAACGGTAACGCAAGAATTGAAACACTAAAAACATTTGGAATGAAAAGTGTTGCCGAATAACTGATTCAGTCTTCCTCCTCTTCTATTTAGCCCAGCATATTGCTGGGCTTTTTTGTTTCTTAAAAAGAGTTTCTATTAAAAAACGAGCCTCTTTCCCCTGCTGAAAATAAAGATCTTCAGAACAAAAACACGATCCTTTTCACATTCTAAATTCTATTTAATTGTTTCTTGCAATTAATTTGAGTAAGTTTAATTGCAAGAAACAATTAAATCACTTTGGAGAAGAAAATGGCTATCGTTACACTAAGACAATTACTGGATCATGCTGCAGAAAATGGTTATGCAGTGCCAGCATTCAACATCAGCAACATGGAGCAAGGGCTTGCTATTGTTCGCGCGGCAGCAAAATGTAATTCAGGTGTCATCCTGCAGGCGAGTATCAATGCTCGTAAAAGCTACGCTGGTGACGTGATGCTTTATAAGATGGTTTGTGCTCTGGCTGAAATGTTCCCGAAAACGCCAATCGTTCTTCACCAAGATCATGGCAACAGCGAAGAAACTTGCCTTTCAGCCATTCGTCACGGCTTTACGTCAGTGATGATGGATGGCTCATTAGAGCGAGATGCTTCAACCCCAAGTAGCTATGATTACAATGTAGATATTACGAAGCGTGTGGCTCAATCTGCACACTGGGTTGGTGCGTCTGTTGAAGGCGAGCTGGGTTGTATTGGCTCTTTAGAAACAGGTGAAGCGGAAGCGGAAGATGGTGTTGGCGCGACTGGCATTCTTGAAAAGAGCCAACTTCTAACTGACCCGGACCAAGCTGTTGATTTTGTAAAAAGAACTAAGGTCGATGCATTAGCAATCGCTTGTGGTACAAGCCACGGTGCTTACAAATTCACGCGCAAACCCGATGGCGATATCTTAGCAATGAACGTTATTGAAGAGATTCACTCAAAGCTCCCAACCACTCACCTTGTTATGCATGGCGCATCTTCGGTACCTCAATACCTTCAAGATATGATTAATGAGCATGGTGGTGAAATGCCTCAAACATACGGCGTACCAATTGAAGAGATTGAACGTGGTATTAAGCATGGTGTTCGTAAGGTAAATATCGATACTGACTGTCGTATGGCGATGTCCGGTCGCTTCCGTGAACTCGCGATGAAAAACCCGCAAGAGTTTGACCCACGTAAGTTCCTGTTAGCTGGAATGGACGAATTAACGAAGCTTTGTTTAAACCGATTTGAACGCTTTGGCTGTGCTGGTCACGGTGACAAGATCACACCTATTTCTATGGATGACATGGCTGCACGCTACGCTAGCGGTGAGCTTTAATTCAAAGGAGTTCTACGTATGGGAAATTGTGTATTTATAGGCAGAAGCACGATTGATTTAATGAGCTTTGTTGAAGTGATGCCTGGCCCCGACCAAAAGGTGAATGCCATTGCTGATTTTATTGGTGGTGGTGGGTCTGCACTCAATGCAGCGATTGCATGCAACGCATTAGGCTCTGATGTACACCTTTGGACATGTTTAGGTAAAGAGCACCTCTATAAATCGATAGTGACAGCAGAGCTTAATGAACACGAAATTTCGGTTGTGGATTTAAGTTTAGACGATGAATACCAGCTACCACTATCGAACATTATCTCTGCAAAGCAAACGGCATCTAGGCTTATTGTTAACGCCAGTCAGCCCGATTGCGAGCAGGTGATAAGTTTAGACCCGAAATGGTTAGACAATGCAAAGCTTGTGTTACTTGACCAATATGAACATCCGTTTGTAAGTGCGAACGTACAAGCACTAGCTGAGTTTACTGGGGATATTGTTTTAGACGCAGGTACTTGGAAATCACACAGCGAACTGTTTTTGTCTCTCTGTACTATCCCTATTGTTTCAGAGGAGTTCACCAACGGTGACAAAGAGAAAATGCAGGAGCTTTGTGACCAATATGGGATAAAAAAGTGGGCAATGACGCTGGGTGACAAAGGTGTTTTTTATAGTGATGAGTCTGGTAGTGGGTTAATTCCTGCACCTAAAGTTGATGCTATCGATACGCTAGGTGCTGGAGATATTTTCCATGGGGCCTTTTGTCATTACTACTCAGAGAATCAAGATTTCCGAGGCTCTTTGAAGAAAGCTAGTCACATAGCGGCATTATCATGTACTGAATTAGGAACCAGATCATGGCTAAAACACATTCGTTAGCGGTTGATGACATTGCAAGTATTCCTCAGCTGGTTGCCAATACTTACCAAGAGTCTGGGAAACCGATTCTTGTCATCGGTATATCTGGTGCACCAGCTACGGGTAAATCAACTCTGTCAGAATCTCTACATACCGGATTATCTAAGTTAGGTCTCAAAGCCCAACTATGTCCTATGGACGGCTTTCACTACCCCAATTCGGTACTGAAAGAGAAAGGACTGACGTCAGTCAAAGGTAGCATCGAAACATTTGATGTAACCTCATTAGCACATTTGCTTTCCAAAGCGGTGACGCCAAACACTGACGCATTCTTTTGGCCGAAATACTGTCGTGAGTTACATGATCCCATTGCAGAAGGTTTTTTAATTGAGCCAGACACTCAAATTATTTTACTTGAGGGCAATTACATCTACTCAACCGACGAAGACTGGCGACCAGTCAGCGATTTAATTGACTTGAAGATCTTTCTCACAGCAAGTGAAGAAGTACTCAGAGAGCGATTAATATCAAGACACCTAGCTGGTGGAAAGTCGAAAAAAGAGGCGCTCGATAAAACCGAGCGCGTGGATCTAGTCAATGCGTTAAAAATAAAAAAATACGAATCAAACGCAGACTACGTAATCCAGACGCACTAGAACAGCGTCCCATGTACCCTACAATTCTCATGGAGAGATCAAATGATTCTTAGTGAAAACAATAAGAAGATGTTCTTTTTGACATTTATTTGCGCGGCGGCAACCATCGGTGGTTTCCTATTTGGAATGGACACCATTGTTATTGGCGGCACAATCACACAAATCACACAACAGTTTGAATTATCGGCCTTACAACAAGGTTGGTATGTATCTTCAGCGCTCGTGGGATGTCTATTTGGTAGCGTAATAGCTGGTCCTATTGCGGACTATGCTGGGCGTAAGAAACCTCTGATGTTAGGAGCTCTATTAGCCATCATCTCTGTACTTGGTTGTATGTACGCAAACTCATTTAACTTGCTTATCTGGGCTCGCATTATTGGTGGCTTCGGTATTGGTATCGCAACTGTAGTTTGTCCTATGTATATTGCTGAGGTAGCTCCAGCAAGGCATAGAGGTAAACTCAGTAATCTGTTTCAAGTTGCCATCGTTATTGGTTTAACTTGCTCAGTTATCACCAACACGCTGATTGTTAACTACAGCCAGTCAGCCGTTGTTACCGGTCATTACCTTGATCATTTCTTTATTACTGAAAACTGGCGTGGCATGTTCTCTGTTGAATTCTTACCTGCTGTCATTTTTCTAGGGTTAGTAGCGTTTTTCCCAGAATCACCTCGTTGGTTAATATCTAAAGCGAAAGAGAAAGAAGCCGCGAGTATTCTAAGAAAGTTCCTAACCAAAGGTGAAGCGGAAGAAGCGATCATTGAATGTCGTCAAGTTATCCGCTCCGAGAAAACAGGTTCTTACAAGCAGCTAGTTAAAAACCCAGTGATGCGTTTTGGACTGATGACGGGGATATTACTAGCAATCTGGTCAGAATGGTCTGGTGTAACAGTTGTGATGTACTACGGCCCTGTAATGCTAGAGGAAATCATGGGTAACCAAGGTTCAGCACTAGGTGGATTTGGCTGGATCTGTTTAGTCAGCGTTATTTTTACCTCTTTATCAATGGTGTTCATTGACAAGGTAGGCCGTAGAAAAATGCTGATAACCTCTGCAGTTGGTTGTTTCACTTGTCTGATTGGCCTTGCGATATTCTTCGACAGACCTGACACTCCACCAATGTTGATTGTTGGATTAATGGCGTTCTTTGTTGCCTTCACAGCACTAGGTTTAGGCCCTTTGAAGTTCACAATTTCAGCTGAGATTCTGCCAACTTCTGTTCGTGGCCGTGCAGTCTCTATCACGACTGCGGCTATTTGGATTCAGGGCGTTATTTTGAACTCATTCACGCCTGCTTTTAGAGAATCATTTGGGACATCTGCGCTCTTCATTATGTTTGCGATCATCCTACTTGGACAAGTTTGGTTTGCTATCAAAATACTTCCTGAAACAGCAAATCGCAGTTTAGAAAGCATCGAGAAAGAATTAAAGCAGCGCTTCGACATACAAAAAGTTGAAGAAAAAGAGCTTCAACCAAAGCAAGTGTAGCGATCACTTGTTGCTAATATGGATAGAGCCTCCAGTATTTGGAGGCTCTTTATTTTCTCTAAACTTGCCAAGTACCTTCCCCATTCACACCCTCTCTCAGCCATTCACTCCTCATTATTACCATTCGTCGCATTGATAAAACGACGTGACAGTTTGTGGTTAACCTTTCAACGTCAACATTTGAAAGGGATTAGAAATCATGACTGCTTCAAACACTTACAACTCATTTACTGCTCTGTTTCGTCGTTCACTTTTAATTGGGTTAGCTTCAATCGCTCCTACGCTGGCGCTAGCTAATCCAAGTTCAGACGTGCTTGATATTTACAACCAAGCCGCGCAAGGCAATGAAGACCTAGTCGAGGTGGCCTATGAGCGCCTCAATGACACGCTGCAACAAGACGGTGCAACACCACTAACCTTGGTCTATTTAGGCAGCACAGAAACCTTAATGGGGCGTGATGCGTTCTTACCTTGGAACAAGATGAAGTATGTCGAAAAGGGCTTATCGACCATAGATAAATCATTGGTGTTGCTGAAAGACGAAGACCAACCCATTCATGAACAACCTCGTGTTCAAGGATTACCAGATTCTTACCTGACTCGCGCCATGGCCGCGGTGACTTACACCTCTCTACCAGACATGTTTAACCACTTTGATCGCGGTTACGATCTGTTCCTCTCGCTACTGGCGGAAGATGAATTTCAACAACAGCACTTCTCTGCAATCTCATGGATTTATCGCTACGCCATTGCCGCTTCGATTCGTGCTGAAGACCTTAAGCAAGCACAAACGTGGCTAGAACAAATGGAAACAGCCGATGCTGGCAATATCGAAACTATGACTGCGAAGGCGCTAATAGCGAAAGCCAAGTAATAGTTGCGAAAGCGAAATAAAGGGCATGGAAGCTAAATAGTTGGCGAGTAATCAGAGGAAAACGGGATGATAGAATTTAAAGGAATCGGCAAATCTTATCTCACGGGCGGTCAAAGTGTAGACGCTCTCAAGGGAGTCGATGGTCAGATTAAACGCGGTGAAATGGTGGCGTTGTGCGGCCCGTCGGGATCGGGGAAAAGTACACTGTTGAACATCCTAGGTTTGTTGGATATGGACTATCGAGGTGAAATAAATATTGATGGCAAAGCGTATCCAACAGAGCAGATTGCTGCTGCGCGTTTTCGTCGCCAGTCGTTGGGTTTTGTGTTTCAGCGCTTCAATCTTGTTCCGGTGATGACAGCGCTTGAGAACGTCGCATATCCATTGATGTTGAACCAATGTTCGAAGCAAGAACAGCAGGTGAGAGCGCAAGATATGTTAGAGCGTGTTGGGTTAGGAGATTACATTCATCATCGTCCAGACAACCTTTCAGGCGGTCAGCAGCAACGTGTCGCGATAGCCCGAGCGTTAATCCACAACCCAAGCCTAGTGATTGCCGATGAGCCGACTGCTAGCTTAGACAGCCATACCGCCAACCTGGTGATCGACATTATGAAAGAGCTCGGTCATGAGATGGGCACTACCTTTATCGTCGCAACGCACGACCCAAGAATGGCACTGCGCTGTGACCGAGTGATTGAACTTATCGACGGACAACTGGCACCACAAGCCACAGCAACGGAGGCTATCTCATGGGCAAGTTAACACAAAGAATGAGCACGTTTTTGTTTCCAACCTCTGTGCGTTTGGCATGGCTCAACTTATTGAGAAACGGTCGACGTAGTCTGCTTTCGGTGTTGATCATCGCGATTGCCGTATTTGCACTGACGTCGGCAGGAGGCTATGGGCTTTACACCTACGAATCCTTAAGGGAATCGACCGCGCGCGATACTGGCCATCTCACTTTGAGCACGCCGGGATACTTTGAACAAGATGAAGATATGCCGCTGAGTAATGGTCTGGATAACGCTCAAGCGCTCACCAAGAGCATTATTGGCGACAGCGATGTGCGTGGTGTTCAGCCACGAGTTTACTTTAGTGGTTTGGTGTCTAACGGAAGCAAGTCGACCATCTTTATGGGAACGGGTGTTAATGAGCGAGAATTCGACATGAAAGGACCTTTCCTTGACGTGCGCAGCGGTCAAACCCTCTCGGATGTGAAATCACCAAGATACGATAGCCAAGAGCCACAAGTGATGCTCGGAACCGACCTTGCTCGTAACCTCAAAGTGGCTGTTGGTGATTGGGTAACGCTGCTAGCTACCACCAGTGACGGTGCTTTGAATGCCTTTGATTTTAAGGTGCAGGGTATCTACTCGACAGGAGTACCTGAGCTGGACAAACGTCAGTTGTACGTGCACATCACCACCGCACAAGAGCTTTTAGCGTCAGACAAAGTCAGCACCTTGTCGGTATTTCTTTTTGAAACTAATAATACTTCGACGGTTCAACAACGCATCCAATTGGCTTTGGACAAGCAAGTTGGTCAACAAGGCTCAGATATTGAGATTACCCCATGGCAAGATCGTGCGTTCTTCTACACCAAGGTTAAAGACCTTTACGACCGTATCTTCGGCATCATGGGCGCAGTGATGGCATTGGTGGTATTCGTATCTTTGTTCAATACCATGACCATGTCAGTGACGGAGCGAACTCGTGAAATTGGCACTTTATCGGCACTCGGCAGTTACCCTTCTGAAATCGTGGCAGGTTTTCTAAAAGAGGCGGGCTTACTGGCGGTGATTGGCAGTGCGATAGGCGCACTAGTGAGTGGTTTAGTGTCGGTGTTATTACTGGTGGTTGATGTGCAAATGCCACCACCTCCAGGACGAACTGAAGGTTACCCTCTTAATATTTATTTCTCATTGGAATTGGTTGGTTATGCCACCTTGGGTGTACTGACGATCTGTTTGCTAGCCGCTTATTTCTCTGCTCGCAAAGGCGTAAATAAGCCAATCACGGAGGCGCTGGTTTATGTATAAATTTACTCGTTCACTCACTGTTTTAGGTTGTGCGTTAGTGTTGGTTCTAGCATCGGCATCAAGCTGGGCTATCGATTCACAGCAAGTTACCGAGATGATTGCTAAGGCAGACAGCTACCGTTTGAACAGCGAACAGGCATCAAAAGTGGTATCTCTGGTCGCGCTATATCAAGACGAGCAACTAGACAAAACCCGCGAATACAACGTCTACACAAGACCAAACCGAGAGTCGCTGGTCGTGTTCAAGTCGGCGGTCGAGGCGGGTCAAAAGATGTTGATGATAGAAGACAACTATTGGTTACTGATGCCGAAATCTCGCCGTCCAATTCGTATCACCCCGATGCAAAAACTGCTTGGTGAAGCTTCGGTTGGTGACATCTCGACGCTGACGTGGAGCGAAGACTACCAAGGCGAGTGGGTTGCTGAACAATCGGTTGAGATGCCAAGTGGTGAACAGCTTGATACCCATCACTTAAAACTCACCGCAAAAACTAAGGGCGCGAGTTATCAATCTATCGATCTGTGGTTAACAGCAGACCGAGCATTTCCAGTCAAAGCAGATCTGTATCTGCGTTCAGGAAAGCTAGCTAAGCAAGCGTGGTTTACTGAAGGCGTGCGTGATGGCTTGCCAAGTGTGGTGTCGATGACCCTACTCGATAAGATTCAACCAAGTAAGAAAACCGTGATTGAGTACCGCGAGGTAAGCGAACAAGCCTTGGCAGACAAGTATTACAACCCCGCTTATTTATCACGTAATAGCGTGTCTGGGCTTTAGGTGGGTGGTATGAAAGCTTCTAGCCGTCGATTCCACATCAAGCCTTCAATCGCTAGCTTGTTTGCATTGTCTTGTGTGAGTAACACGACTCAAGCGGACGATCTGAGCTTTGCGTGGGACTGGCAACTGAGTGCTGAAGCTGTTGAATCGCGAGAGTCGCCATTTAGCCCTTTCGAATCTGACAATAGCCAGTCACTCAATGGCTTGCTGGATCTTGAAGTTGGATATGGCAATTGGCTGGGCCTTTTTGCAGTGAAAGCCAATGACATTTTGACTAATACTCCTCAAAACCAAGACGCGAGCTTTAAATCGGAATTCATTGTGCGCGAGTTGTTTTGGCAAGGTGGTGTTGAACTGTCTAATTCAGCGTTCGGTGATCACTACCTCGATGTCACGCTCGGTAAGGTTCGCCTTGATTGGGGCGTTGGTTATGGCTATCGACCTTTAGACATCATCAAGCCTTATCGACAAAACCCAGTGGGCATTGTCGCAGAAGAGGGCGCCGGTGTAGCTTCAGCGTCACTGTTCGATATGACGGGCGAATGGACCCTGCTTTACAGCGATTCATCATGGACCTCCCAAGATGTGAATCAGTTCGAAAAGCAGAATCAGCAACAAGGGTTCGGCTTACGTCGTTATAACTTAGTAGGCGATCACGAATATCAATGGGTCGCTTATTACGACGATGTACGCCACGGTTTGCTTGGAGCGAGTTTGGTGTCGGTATTAAACCTCGCGTGGGAGTTTCATGGTTCGATGGTTTATCAGCGACAAAGTTTGGGTTACAGCCAGCCCAACTCACCGCTTGAACCGGTTTATCTAGAAGAGCAGGGCGAGGCTTATCAAGCCTTAGTCGGACTGACATGGGCCAATGAAACGGGCCACAATGTAGTACTGGAATACTGGTTTGATAGCCGCGCTTGGAGTGATTCTGAGTGGCGAAGCGCTTTAGAGAATGCGGAGTCTTTGTCTCTTAATCCCATGACAATATCGTTGGCGAGCTCTTACGCTCAAGGTTATCAGCACGCTAACTTGGTTCAACACAACCTCATGTTTCACTGGTCTTTGGACTCGACACATGGCTGGTTTGAAGATATCACGCCAACATTTGATGTCATGCTGTCTCCAAAAGACGGCGGCTTTATTGCTACGCAGTGGCTCAATTATCAGGCTTTCGATAATGGCGATTCATCGTTGGAATTGGAACTTGCTGCACGCTTTCTAGGCGGTAAAAGTGATTCTGCTTACGCGAACTTACCGGATAGTCATATGATTCTTTTAAATATCAAAGGACGATTTTAATGGACACTTCTTCAAACAGTCGCTTTTCATGGATCAAAAGCTTTGCGTTCACCACGCTATTTTGCGTTCTTATTGCAATTACAACTAACACGATTTGGGGAGGCGGGTTAACGCTTAACTTGGCCATCAGCTTCGGCTTTGGCTACAGCGCGGTTGGCTCTTCGTTTGTGTTGGTTAAGTGGTTTAAACGTGAATCTCGCGTATTTGAAGTCGGCGTTTCGATGCTCATTGCTATGGTGGTGGGTACCTTGAATGCGCACTATTGGTTGAACGGCTTTTTCGGCTCTAACCTTTCCGATCTTAAGTCCGTGATGCTGCTTGGTGTGATTTTCTGTTCCGTTTGTTATTACTACTTCTACACAAGAGAGCAACAGTTACGTGCCGATAATGAATTAGAGGTGGCGAAGCGTCACCAAGCTGATCAAGAAAAGGTCGTCGTACTTAGCCAGTTAAAACAGCTGCAAAGCCAAATTGAGCCGCACTTTTTGTTCAACACTCTTGCGACCATCAATGTATTGATTGAGAGTGACAGCGCCAAAGCTAAGTTGATGCTTGAAAAACTGACTGACTTGTTGCGTGTGACCCTGAAGAACAGCCGTACTGAGCAATCGACTATTGCTCAAGAGGTCGATTTGCTCGACGCGTATCTTAACATCCAGAAGATACGATTAGATGAGCGTTTGACGTTCTCGATTGAAACCAACGACATTAGCGAGCAGCAAGTGATTCCACCTTTCTTGATTCAACCTTTAGTTGAGAACGCGTTAACACACGGAATTGAACCTAAGGCTACTGGTGGTGAAGTCAATATCCGAATTGTTAGACAAGACGATCAGATGAGAATTGAAGTATCAGACAGTGGCGTGGGACTGACAGCACCGTCTATTGCTGCTGGCCATGGTGTGGGATTGAGTAATATTCGTCAGCGTATTGATACCTTATACGGAGATAAGGCGAGCCTGACGATCACAGAGCAAGCGACTGGCGGCGTGGTGTCTACTATCTTGTTGCCGCTCATCAGCGAAACTAGCTCCGAGAATGCAGTTCTGAAACTCTAAGTACTGTTACGAAAACAGACGATTTACAGTGTGAATTTAAAGGAAGAATAATGATCAACTCAGGACTAAAGCCCAGCGTGACGGCAATTATCGCAGACGATGAAGCACTGTTAAGGCATCACTTGGATAAGAGTCTTGCTGAGGTTTGGCCTGAGCTAGAGATTGTCAGCAAGGCCCAAAATGGGGCAGAGGCTATGCAGAGTATTCAGCAGCTTCAACCTGACGTCGTCTTTCTTGATATTCGCATGCCAGAGCTTGATGGTATTTCGTTAGCCAAACAATTGAACAAGCTTGCATCACCGCCGCTGGTGGTCTTCATTACGGCTTACGACGAGTATGCCGTTAAAGCTTTTGAGCACAATGCGATAGATTACCTACTCAAGCCAATCAATGAAGAGCGCCTGCTAGTTACCTGTCAGAAGGTTCAAGCGCGCTTATCAAGTAATCAAACACAGTCCGGTCACATGCCAGAACAACCCGACATTGCTGCACTCATGAGTCAACTTCAGCAACTGTCACAGTCGGCGTCACAGCAAACGCAGCCTCCTTATTTGTCGCAGAAAAAGTATCTCACGTGGCTCAAAGCCAGCGTTGGCGAAGACATTCACCTGATCGCCGTCGATGATGTGGCGTATTTCAAAGCAGAAGATAAGTACGTATCGATATTTAAGAAAGGGCAGGGCGGGCTTTTACAGGAGTTTATTCTTCGTGTATCTCTAAAAGAGTTACTCGCTCAACTTAATCCGGATGAGTTTTGGCAGATCCATCGTTCAGTGGTGGTGAAAGTGTCGGCTATTGATAAGGTCAAAAAAGGACTATCCGGTCAGATGTCGGCGTATGTATCCGGTGACAAGTTGCCAATCAGCCGTGCCTCGCAAGCTCTGTTTAAAGGCATGTAGGGAAGTGGCTTAAAGGTATGTAACGATCTCGCAAATCGCACGATGATTTATAAAATGTAGATCGCAATCACAAAGATACTTATTTGGTTGTATATCAAATAATAATCATAAGCTCAATCTGTATATTGTCAGTCAATAACAGTAAGAGGTTGTTATGAAAACATATTATTTAGCAGCGGCAATATGCCTATCTGTGGTGGGGTGTAGCTCAACATCCAACATCACTGAACAATTAATCCAACCAGATCCTGCCTGGACTTCAGGTCAGTTGGAAAACGGTCTTACCTATCATATTTATCCAGATCATGAAGCATCGGTATCTGTACGTTTAGTCGTGCATGCAGGCTCCATTCAAGAAACACCTCAACAAGAAGGCTACGCTCACTTTGTCGAGCACATGGCATTTAATGGTAGCAAGAATTTCTCTCAAAACGATGTGATTCGTCTATTTGAAGATGCGGGTTCTAGTTTCGGCGCGGACTTAAATGCCTATACCTCTTATGAAGAGACGGTGTATGAATTAGATTTGCCAGATAACCTCCAATTAGAGTCAGCGTTAACCTGGATGCGTGACATTGGGGATGGTCTCGATCTTGCCAGCTCAGAAGTTGAAAAAGAGAAAGGCGTCATTCTCGGAGAGTTCCGCATGGCTCGCCTTGATGATAAGTCATTCGGAGAGATATTTTACGACCACTTCATTGAAGGCGGTCCTTACGACTCTCAAGATTCATTGGGCACCAAAGCGTCAGTTGTTGATGCAACCTCTCAAGGCCTAGGTGACTTTTACCAGACTTGGTATCAACCTCAGATCGCAGAGTTAGTGATTTCTGGTGATGTTGACCTCAAAACCTTGATTCCAATGATTGAAGAGAAGTTTTCGGGTTGGGAGCGCGGCGAAACGCCAAGACCAGAGAAACAGAAAACGACTTCGTTTAATGAAGGTGATTATGTTGAGTATGCAGGCAGAGAAGCGCCAAGCATCACTTTAACGTTCAATCGTGGTCTGTATCACATCGAAAACCATGCTCAACAACACCAGCGTTGGTTAGATGAAACGGCTCTACAACTCATTCGTCAAAGACTCGAAACGGTATTCAATGACGCAGCCTTACCGACCCAATGGGTAGCATCTGAAAACTATCAAATGGGAGCTCTGAATTATTCATCAATCAGTGTTGGTTTCCCGAATGGTGGGCGCGACGTAATCCAACAGGAGCTTCTCTCGACGCTGGCATCACTGCGTGATTTTGGCGTGTCGAAAACGGATATCGTTGCCGAGCAGCATTATTACCAAGACCTGCTAGATAACATCGAACATGATTGGGATAAGTTTGATAGCGCTGATCACGCGAGCGATAAAGCGAGTGCTCTTGCCAGTGGCCGAATCGTCCAATCACAGAAAGACTATCAAGCCAGCCTAGAAGCATTCATCGCTAATCTAAGCCTTGAAACGATCAACGACAACATCAAGAATCTGTTTTCTGATGATTACTTCCTTGTTATTGGCATGGACGACTCTGAAGATAGAACCGCTGTCGTCAACTCTTTAGATAGCTTAAAAGCCACTTACAGCGAGCCAGGAACTCCACTGCTCGCTGTTGCTTCTGCAAGTGCGTTTGCTGTTCCTAGCTCGACGGGCGAGGTTGTGCTTGTCGAACAAATGTCGGTAGATCCATACATTCAGAAATGGACGTTAAGCAATGGCGTCGATATGTGGTACCTACGTGATTATGCTGCGGGCGATGATGTTGGTGTGATGTATATGAGCCTCGGCGGAAAAGCCGCTTTAGAACCGAGCTTATACCCAGCGGTTGAAGTTGCATTGCCGACGTTTGCTCGAAGTGGTGTCGGTGAGTTTACGGGCTCTGAGCTTTTAGCGTACTTTGATCGTGAAGATATTAGAGCTGATTCCTTTATTGGTAATACTCGTCATGGTATCGAATTTAATATTCAGAAGGATGGGCTAAAAGATACATTTGCTGCGCTGTATACCTTCATCACGGCACCTAAAATCAACCCTGAGCAACTAGAGGCAGTGAAGCAAGAGTTTGTACAGGGACAAGAATCTTTCTTGAGCAGTCCTGTCGGTCAGTTTGAACGCGCAATAAACCAAAATATCTATAGTCCGGATAGTCGTCATCTGTTGGTTGATAAAGAGCGTGTTGCAGCGGTTTCAGTGGAAGATGTCGATAACCTTCATCAGCAGCTGTTTGGTCAAATGAGACATAACCAGCTGGTAGTCGTTGGTGATATCGACCCAAGTGTATTGAAGCCTTTGGTTCAGCAGTACTTGGCTTCTATTCCATTGGAAAAAGCCGCGATACCTGAGTTTAAAGTGGCTTACAACCAGCCATTAGAGTCACGTATTGATTTGGCGATTAACAATGTAAATAGTGCTGAGTATATCTTGCGAGTGATCTCTGAACCCGCAAGCGCTACCGAGCAAGACTTCACGGCAAAAGATATTTTCATGGAAAGCTTACTAGAGCGCCTACTGGCGACTCGTTTAGATAGCTATATTCGTGAAGAGTTAAGCTTAGATTACTCGCCTTATACCTACTCAGCATCTGCCGATGGGGAACCGTCTCTTGAGTGGGTTATAGGGGCGATGGTCGCGCCAGAGAATGTCGAAAAGGTAGAGCTGGCAATCGATAAGGTCATTAGCGACCTTCTACAAGGTGTCTCTGAGCAAGAGATGCATGCGGTGGTGAAACAGTTTGAAGCTGATTTTAAGCCTCTTGAGATGAGCTCTATCGATCAAGCCTGGTATGTATCTCGTTACCTACTTCATGGCTACGATATCGACGCTTTATCTCAAGTGGAACGAATGGCGAGATCGATTTCTGCAGAAGATATGAATGCGTTAGTGCAACGTATCTTTGGTGAAAATAGCCGTAAGGTTAAGAACATCATGCGACCGAAAGCGTCATAACAATCAGCGTTGGACGCATACGTAATGGAAAGCCAAGCCTAGTTGCTTGGCTTTTTCTTTTTTTAGAAGCATTGAAGCTTAATCGGTTGCATCGAATCATTTTCTAAAAAAATGTTTTAAATCAAGACAGCGTTTCATTTGTGTTGTAGATTGGCGATCTAAGAGAATGTTGTTTGGATATTAGATTGCTTAAACTGGGTACCCGATTAGTCTTAATGTTGTTTTTACTGAGCTTTGGCTTAGTGAATTCTAACGGCTATTCGTTTCCTTCTAAGCCGTTTCAAATCGAGACTGCTCAACAGCAATCTTTCGCGCAAAAACAGTGTCAGAACGCTGCCATTGATGACCCATCGGCCTATTTGGAGTGCGATAAAGTTCAAGTAGGCGCTTCGTCAGTAGGTGACAGCTCCAATTATCACGATACTGAATCTAGCCTTCAAGCGACCACTTACCGACGTATATCAACTAATGAGCAAGAAAGCGCGCCCGATCTTGAGCCTGCTTATCATTTGCTGATTGACTTCTCTCCCCCTTCTTTACTGGCTTCGCTGTTAGCGACAACTCCGATGTTGGACCTCAAACAGCACTGGACCAGTATTGTCAGCTCTCCACCTTCCCGTTTGTCGGGGTGGAAAGAGGGCAACATCCAATATTCACATTTCCGAGAGCTTATTAGCTAATCGTTTGCCCCTGATTGGTCGCATCGACGATCCCTTGTGTCCGTTGTTCTAGCCAATCCTCAAAACAATTCGCGAATGCACTCTGCTGCCGTTCAATCAGTTTGGCCTGGTTGTCGTAAGTTTCGTGCCTGTTCGCAACATATTAGCTTAAGAAATAAGAGATCTTGACTGTGAAAAAACGCATTCCAAGAAAACAAATCAACCACTACTCGAAGTGGAAATACGTGGTACTTATCACCACCATTATCATCATGATTCTGAGTGCTTTACCGTCTTGGTATGGCGAAGATGCTTCGGTACAAATTAACAATCGCTCTGAGCAAACCATCGACGCGACGCAGGTGACTCAATACCTAGCGAGCGAAGGCATCCAAGCTAAATCGGCTTATCAGAAAGACAAGCGTTTAGTGGTGATCTTAGAAGATGTCGAGCAGCAAGCAAAAGCCAAAGAAGTGCTGAATGAGCGTCTGCTTGATACTGCAACCGTCGCGCTAGCAATGGAGCCAGCGGCACCAAAATGGCTAACTGACATGGGTTTTGCACCGATTCAGCTAGGCCTGGATTTACGTGGTGGTGTGCAGTTCTTGCTCGAAGTAGACATGGAACCGGTTTACCACGCGCAAGCGCAAGCCGTGGTGGACGAGATCACCAGCCAAGTGCGTTATGCCCGCGGTAAAGTTGTAAACGACAAAGTGGAATTTAACTTCCGTACCGATGCGGATTTTGAAAAGGCGCAGAAGCTGATTCGTGAAGAGTTCCCGCAATGGCTACGTGACAGCTCAGACAAAAAGCTGACTCTAACGCAATCTGAAGATGAACAACGCACGCTTCGCAACCTAACGGTTCAACAAAACCTACAAATCATGCGCAGCCGTATTGAAGAGCTAGGTATCACCGAAGCTTCAATTCAGCGCCAAGGCGAAAGCCGTATCCGTATCGAATTACCGGGTGTACAAGATCCTGCAGCTGCAAAAGACGTGATTGGTGCCACTGCATCATTGGCATTCTACTCGGTTTACGACAACCCAACACGCAACACTCAAACGCTAAAAGATACCGATGGCAACCATGTGGTTGTTGCTCGCAAAGCAGTACTAAGTGGTGAACATATTATTGATGCACGCAGTGGCATTGGTGAAATGGGCAGCGCAGAAGTAAACATCACCCTAGATTCTGCGGGTGGTAAGAAAATGTCTGAGTTCTCTCGTCATAATATCGGTAAGCCAATGGCGACAGTGTACAGCGAGTACAGCCGCGACAGAGCCGGTAACAGCGAGAAAACCAGTGAAGTGATCAGCGTTGCGAACATCCAATCTCAATTGGGTAGCCGCTTCAGAATCACAGGGGCAGGCAGCATGGCTGAAGCGCAAGAGCTTGCTCTGTTGCTTCGCGCAGGCTCACTAACGGCGCCTGTTACCATTATTGAAGAGCGTACCATTGGTCCATCTTTGGGCGCAGAAAACGTGACTAACGGCTTTGCTGCACTGGCGCTTGGCCTTGGTCTTACTCTAACGTTCATGGCGCTATGGTATCGCCGTCTTGGTTGGGTCGCGAATGGTGCGCTTATCGTTAACATGGTGACGCTATTTGGTCTGATCGCATTGCTACCGGGGGCGGTTTTAACGCTGCCGGGTATTGCTGGCTTGGTATTAACCGTTGGTATGGCGGTGGATACTAACGTACTTATCTTCGAACGTATTCGAGACAAAATGAAAGAAGGACGCAGCTTTGCTAGCTCCATCGATCGTGGTTTCGATAGCGCGTTCTCATCTATCTTTGATGCTAACTTCACCACAATGATTGTAGCTGTCGCTCTTTACACCATTGGTAACGGACCAATTCAAGGCTTTGCTTTGACACTGGGCTTAGGTCTTTTAACCAGTATGTTTACGGGCATTTTTGCTTCACGAGCGATCATCAATTTGGTTTGGGGGCGTGACCAACGCCACGATGTAAGGATTTAAGCATGAGTACTTCAACAAAAATGACAATTTCAGAACGCTATTTTTCAAATAGCAATATGACTCTCCTGCGTAAGGTGATGTCGGTAATCTCTATTGTGTTGTTCATGAGCTCAGTAATGCTGGTGGCCGTGAAAGGGTTTAATTGGGGCTTGGACTTTACAGGCGGTGTAGTTGCTGAGGTTCAACTTTCTGATCAAGTGACCAAAGACGCATTGAAAACACAGCTTGATGCCGCGTTCCAACAAGACGTGCAAGTGGTTGGCATGGCAGAGCAAGACCGCTGGACTATTCGCTACAGTCAACTAACAGACGCACCGCAGATCAACTTAGTTGATGCTTTGGCATCGGTGAGTGACCAAGTGAAAGTGCTGAACAGCAGCGTGGTTGGCCCTCAAGTGGGTCAAGACATGGTTGACCAAGGTGGCTTAGCGGTATTGGTGTGTTTCTTAATGATCATGCTTTACCTAAGTGTACGATTTGAATGGCGTTTAGCTCTAGGTGCTCTGGCTGCGATCATTTACGACGTGACGATTATCTTCGGCTTATTCGCCTTGACTCAGTTCGAGTTTAACCTAACGGTGTTAGCGGCGGTATTAGCGATTCTGGGCTACTCACTGAATGACTCAATCATCATTGCTGACCGTGTCCGCGAGATGCTGCGTGGCAACCCTAACGGCGATACCGACAACCTGCTTAACGAATCAGTCAAAGCAACGTTCTCTCGTACTATGGTGACTTCAGGTACGACGTTGTTGACGGTATCTGCGCTTTGGTTGCTTGGTGGCGCAGCGCTACAAGGTTTTGCGATTGCATTGGTTGTGGGCATTGCGAGTGGTACTTGGTCTTCAATCTCGGTCGGTATCACCCTTCCGAAACTACTTGGCCTACAGCCTTGTCACTACCAAGTGAAACCGCCTGTAGAAGTTGAGGGTGAGTACCCTTAAGTTATCTAGTTTGATAATGCTGCAACTCAGTAAATGAGTTTACTTTAGCCCTTCGTTTTTAACCGAACGAAGGGCTTTATTTTATTTAAGAGTCAATTAGTTAGAGAAAAGAGAGCCTATTTCAAAAAACGACGGGTTGAGCAGGCAAGCACTAATGATATGAAGTATGTTTATATGACGTTAGTAGAAATGAGGCAAGGGAATGGAATATCGACATCAATGTCACGTAGGCGACCACGGTGATGCACTGAAGCACCCTGTATTAAGTGCTCTGGTTCAGTCATTAATGCAGCAGCATTCGCGCCTCAATGTTATCGACACTCACTCAGGTACAGGGTGTTATGACCTAACCACAGCACCAAGTAATCACGCAGGCGAATTTGCAGAAGGGGTTGGGTACCTTTGGCGAAACAAGGCCTACCTTCCTGAGTCATTCGCATCTTTTATGTCGGTGCTGGAATACTACAATCCGAATCAACTTATCACGTTGTATCCCGGCTCGGCGGCGATCACCTATCAACAAGGTCGTAGCCAAGATAGCTTTTATTTTTCCGATATTCAGCAAGATGAAGCCGATTTACTGCAAACCAATATTGAGAAGTTGCAAGGCGATCTGGATGTCTCTAGCAAGCTGACCATTAGTGCGGGCGATGGGCTTAAAGCACTGCCTGACGATGTCGCGAAACATGATAGCCACCACCTGATTGTGATCGACCCACCTTACGAAACGGATTCCGAATATCTCGCGGTGATTGATGCTTTGGTTAAGGCCTATCAACAGTCAGAGAGAGTATCTGCATTAATTTGGTATCCGTTATACACCGATGATCGAAGTTCTCTAATATTGGACCACTGTGTGACAGCGGTGACAGATGGCTTGCTGCCAAGTCCGATAAAGTCGGAATTACGATTGCGTGATCCGAAAGGAGATGACCGCCTTATTGGTAGTGGCTTGCTGTTATTTAACCCACCACAAGGCATTGCAGGGACGGTTGCTGACACGCTTGATTATTTGCATAGTCAGCTTGCAACCAATGGTGAAGGCTATTGGCAAATGAAAAGTCTATAAATCTGATTGGTATGGGCCTTCTGATGAATTAGTAGACGCAGTTCACTAAATCACTGTTATTTATGTGGTTTAAATTGACCAAACGCTAACTTTTATCGATTGATTAATTGCCGTGAATCATTTAAAAATGGAATATCAGTGCGCGCAAGTGCATAATGGCTCATAAGTTAAATAATTAGCCCAAATTAATATCAGATTGTGGTTTACCCCCTAAACTGCATTAGGCTCGCACTAGTCACGCGAGCCTTTCTTTTGCCTGAAGGAAAACTTAAGGCAGCACTATCACTTCAAAATCCACTACAACGCAGGATAATCGATATAGCCTTTTTCGTTGCCGCCGAATAGGGTCGCACCATCGAGTTGTGCTAGCTCGCTGCCGTTTTGTAGGCGTGATACAAGATCTGGATTTGCTACGAATGGGCGACCAAATGCGACGAGATCCGCGTAGCCTTTGCTTAGCACTTCTTCGGCGCGTTGTGGTGTGTAGCTGCCAGCGACGATGATGGTGTTAGAGAACAACTCTCTTAGTTCGACTCGGAAGCTTTCAGGGATAACCGGCGCATCATCCCAATCAGCTTCTGACAGGTGCAAATAAGCGATATCACGAGCTTGCATTGCTTTCGAAGCCTCCAAAATTGTTGGCACTATGTCTGGGCAGTTCATGTCTTTGAAGGTGATGAATGGCGCCAAACGCACGCCAACTTTATCGGCACCTATCTCTGCAATCACAGCATCAACCACTTCAATCAGGAAGCGAAGTCTGTTCTCACGGCTTCCACCATAGTTGTCGTTGCGCTTGTTTGAGTTGGTTCTTAGGAACTGGTCAATCAGGTAGCCATTGCCACCGTGGATCTCGACGCCATTAAAGCCTGCCTTGATAGCTTTCTTTGCTGCATTCGCAAAATCTTGAACCACTCGATCGATGTCTGCTTGAGTCATCTCTCTTGGTTGGATGCAATCCACCGTATTGCCGTTGCCATTCTCATCAGCAATCCACACCTGAGTTTCTATTGGAGCCAAAGCTGACGGAGCAATTGGTAGTTCTCCCTTTTGAAAGGTAGGGTGAGACACGCGGCCGACATGCCAGAGCTGACAGAATATTGCTGCGCCTTGTTCTTTGGCTGCTTTGGTTACTGACTTCCAACCTTCAATTTGTGCATCGGTATAAACGCCGGGAGTGAATGAGTAGCCTTGAGAGTCGTCAGAGATCTGCGTCGCTTCAGTGATGATAAGCCCAGCGTTAGCACGTTGTTGGTAATAGGTCGCCATCATGTCGTTTGGCACGTTTCCAGGTTGGCTAGTACGAGCGCGTGTCATGGGTGCCATAACGACACGGTTTTGAAGTGCTAGACCTTTGAGCTCTGATGTTTCGAATAATTTGTTCATGGTATCTACCTTGTTTTAATTCAGTACTTTTTAATTCAATGTTTTTAGTTTTGTATTCGGGTTATAGAGCGGATTACTTGCTTTCCGCTGGGCTGAAAATAGAGTTGCTTTGTGGCTTATCAGCTCGGTTGGCTTTAGCGATAAGTAGCAAGCCAATTACAGGAACAACAATGGCTGCGAATGGAATCATGCCTGCACCTAACTGGCTGTCGAGTACCATGCCACCAAGGAAACCACCGAAGGCATTCGCTAGGTTAAAGGCTGAAATGTTGGCTGTAGCAGCAAGTTCTTGTCCTTCACCACCGTGGTTCATTACTCGAAGTTGCATGGCAGGAACGTTCGCAAATGATGCAATACCAAAGACAAATGCAGCTGCAACGAATAGGATTTTGTTGTCTACCACTAGGCCCACCACAACCAGTGAAGCGATCATCGCGATTGCCCAAAACATGGAAGCTTTGCCTAAATCTTTATCTGAAGAGCGGCCGCCCAATGTGTTACCTATGATTAAGCCCACACCGACAATCACTAAGATCCAAGTGACTGAGTCTTGACTGTAACCCGTGATGTGCATGGCAATAGGCGCAAGGTAGCCGTAAAGCGTCATAAACCCAGACCAAGCAAAAGCGGTGATCGCCAAGCTGATAAGCAGCATTGGATTTTTAAATGCCATTAGTTGAGTCTTGATGTCTTTCGCTTCGCTATGACCGCTTGATTTGATTGACGTTAGGATAGAAATCATCGCGATGGTGCCAAGTGCAGCTACGGTAAAGAAGGTGGTGTGCCAACCGAACTGCAAGCTAATCCATGTACCAGCGGGAACGCCAAGAACGTTTGCCAGCGTTAAGCCTGCGAACATTTGACCAACCGCGCGGCCTGCCATTTTTTCCGACACTAGGTTGGTCGCGACAACCGCACCTATGCCATAGAAAGGACCTTGAACTAAGCCAGCAATCACACGGCTAGCGAGCAGTAATGGATAGTTAGGCGCTAGGGCTGACAAGACATTACCAATAATGAATAGCGCCATTAATCCAATCAAAACCATCTTCTTATTAAAGCGTGCAAGATAGATAGTTAAGATCGGCCCGCCGATAACTATAGCTAACGCATAAGCACTGATTAGATAACCTGCTTGGCCTTCTGTGATCGAAAGGGATGTGGCAATTTGTGGAAGAATGCCTGCGATAACAAACTCAGCGGTGCCGATTGCAAATGCAGCGAGTGTCAGTATCCAAACTTGGAATGGGATCTGTTCTTTTTTCATGATGATCTGCCTATGTAAATTCTGGTTTGTTAGGACGCTTAGGTACACGTCCTAACGATTGTTCTTTGTGTCTTTGCGAGGTGTTTTAGCCGAGCAGCGCGCCGCCATCGATGTCGATAATTGAGCCAGTCACATATGAGTTTTTAATCGCGAACAGATAGCCCATGGCGGCCTCTGAAGCATCACCGACTTTGCCAACAGGTAAGTTCTTCTTGGCGTTGTCGTACATGGTGTTACGAGATGAGTCGTCCATATTCTTGTAGGCTTCGGTCATGGTTAAGCCTGGGCTGACGGCGTTCACTCGAATAGGCGCAAGTTCTTTTGCAAGCACTTTAGTCACACTCTCTAGTGCGGCGTTGATGGCGGTTTTTACGTAAGTGCCTGAGACTACTTTGCGTGACAACATGCCTGTGGTGAGCGTGATAGAACCGTTGGGTTTGATGTAACGTGCCGCATGCTTGGCGACGTTTAGGCTGCCCCAAAATTTGGTATCAAATGCCGTTTTTGCGTCTTTAAGAGCAACGTCGGTCACCTTTCCTGCGGGAGCAGATGAGCCAGCCGTGACCACCAAATGATCGAAGGGACCAATCGATTCGAAGTATTCGCAAATCGACTTTTCATTACTGATATCAACGCCTGTGTGTCGACTAGCAATGTGTACTGTGTTGTCTTCGTTTCTCAATTGCATCGCTAATGCTTTACCGATGCCTGATGTGCCACCAATGATGACGAAAGTGCTTCTTTCTTGGTTCGTTAATACGTTGTTCATGTTCTGAATTCCTGCGTGTTCTGCTGATAGTTGTCATTATATTTATTCGATTAATTTTGATAATTGGCTAAAATGTGAATTCATTATTCGGTTTAGGTGAACAGTGTGGCGAGGAAGAAATAGCATGGATAAGTTTTCAGACATGGCGATGTTCGTCAGTATCGTGAAGCACCAAGGGCTGGCTGCAGCAGGGCGTGAGCTAGGCTTATCACCAGCGACCATGACGGCAAGGTTGCAGGCACTGGAAGAGCGATATGGCGTGAAGCTGTTGAATCGAAGTACTCGACATGTGTCTTTGACTGACTCTGGCGAGCTATATCACAAGGCGTGTCTAGAGATATTGGATAACGTTAGCGAAGCCGAAAACCTGATTCAAAATGGCGTCAAAGAGGTTAAAGGCCCTTTAAAGATCGCCGCACCGAAAGACATCGGTAAGCAATACATTCTTCCGATTCTCTCTGAGTTCTGTCAGCAATATCCTGACGTGATCCCTTACCTGTATTTGAACGATAACCTGTCGAATATTGCAGAGTCGGGCATGGATGTGGTGATTCGCTACGGAGAGTTAGTTGACAGCAGCTTGATATCAAGACGTTTATCCCCGAGCCGACGTGTGTTGTGTGCTTCTCCTGAATATCTTGCCAAGCATGGAACGCCATTAACACCTCAAGATTTAGCAGACCATGATTGCTTAGCAATGCTGCGCAGCAATGAAGAGCTCAAGACTTGGCACTTTCAAGATCACGATATGAAGAAGTCGATTACCGTTGTGCCAAAGCGATTCTCAGACGATGGCGAAGTGATTCGCTACTGGGCATTAAAAGGCGAGGGTATTGCGCTCAAATCCGTGCTGGATGTGCAAGATGACATCAATAACCAACGCCTTGTCACGCTGCTCAACGGCTATATGAAAAACTTCAATACTTCGACCTCTGTATCAAGCGCAGACTTGAATGTGGTGTACATCAGCAAGAAGTATCAACCTAAGCGAATTCGACTATTTTTGGATTTCCTAATCGATAATTTTGGCCGTTTGACAGATAAATCAATTAATTAACGCGATATGACAAAACTCTCGAACTGAAAACGAGGCTGCGGACAGAACTGGCTGAACTGGTTATGATGTGAGCAATACATGGATGTTACTGGAGAGAACAATGAAAATAGTTGGCAATACGGTGATCAAACCATTCCATAAAGCGACCTGTCATTGTGGTGCGGTGGAGTTAGAGCTCAGCCTACCTAACGGCATCGAAAAGCCGCGTCGCTGCGATTGCTCTATTTGTCGTCGTAAAGGGGCGATAGTGGGCTCGGTAGCCTTGGATGGTATCAAGATCCTCAAAGGTGCAGAGCATCTCAAGTTATATCAATTCAATACCAACACCGCGAAGCACTACTTCTGTTCGAACTGCGGTATCTATACCCACCATCAACGTCGCTCTAGCCCAAATGAATATGGGTTCAATATTGGTTGTTTGGAAGGGGTGAACCCTTTCGATATCGGTGATGTGGTGACTAACGATGGTGTAAACCATCCTGCGGATCGCTAAGGAGAAAACATGTCTGATTATGGTGCCCTGATTCGCTGGCAGAAAGGTGACGATGAGGTATTTAGCGATAACCAATACAGTCGCGGGCATACATGGGAGTTCGACGGTGGCGTTATTGTACCCGCCTCGTCATCGCCTCATGTGGTGCCATTGCCACTTTCGGTGGCTGAAAATGTTGATCCCGAAGAAGCCTTTATTGCCGCGATTGCCAGTTGTCATATGCTGACGTTTTTGGGCATTGCTGCTAAACAAAAGTACGTGATTGAGTCTTACGTTGATGATGCGATAGGCGTTCTTGAAGAAGATAAAGCAGGGCGAGCTTGGGTTAGCCATGTGACGCTTAGACCTCAAATCCAGTTTGTTGGTGATAAGCGCCCAACGGATAAACAGCTCGAAAAGTTGCATCACCTGGCGCACAGTAACTGCTTCATTGCCAACTCTGTAAAAACCGAGATCACGGTAGAGATCGACTCGTAACCCACATTATGTTTTCAGTTGTACTCAAGATCAATTAAGGGAGCAACTTAGCGATGCTCCCTTACTTTGGACTGAGACTGCGATTGATAGGGCGTTGCTCAAGCCGATCTGCTTACAGCGGCTTCTTCAAAGCACCTCTCAACGTATTCAGTTTGATTACTTATCTAACAAAAAATCCAAAGCTAATTTGTAGCCTTTTGTGCCCATACCTATTATGGTGCCTGCAGCGACAGGTGAGATGTACGAGTGATGGCGGAAAGCTTCGCGTGCATGCACGTTAGAGATGTGTACTTCAACCACTGGTACCTCAACCCCTTTGATCGCATCGTGAAGAGCAATCGACGTATGCGTGTAAGCACCTGGGTTAAACACAACGCCAGCGCATTCACCTTGAGTAAACTCACGCCCAGCTTTGTGGATGGCATCAATTAGGCTGCCTTCAGTATTGCTTTGAAAACACTCAGCGTCATAACCGTACTCCGCTGCGACTTTGCGGCAGTTTTCTTCTACGTCAGCCAGTGTTTCGTAGCCGTATTGTGCAGGCTCACGTGTGCCAAGTAGGTTCAGGTTTGGTCCGTTGAGTATTAAGATTTTTTTCATTGAGTCATTGTCCTTAACGTAAATTCGCAAGCTGTGTTTGCTTAAAAGTATTGAGTTGTTGAGTTGAAACTTGGGCACCAGTGAACAGGGTGAACGCGTCATGTGCTTGATGGAAAAAGAGTTCAAAGCCACTCAACGTATTGATCGATTTCTGCTGTGCGGCTTTTAGAAACTCTGTCTCTCGCGGTGTGTATACGGCATCAAAACACCAAGCCTGATCCTGCAACCAAGAGGCTTCAATTGGGCAACCGGGTGTTTGATAGTGACCGATGGGCGTGCAATTGAGGACACCTTCTGCTTTTTGTACCGCTGTTTCTAGCGTCGTTTCATTCAAACATACGGTATCTATATTCTCAGCCGCAAGTAGCTTCGCTAGGCTATTCATTTTTGTTAGATCCCGGTCATATATTGCGATCTCTGTCGCACCGAGATCGGCCAGTGAAAAGCAGATTGCTTTGCCGACGCCACCACAACCAAGCACTACCACGTTGCCCGGCTTGTGCTGAGCAAATTGGTTAAATGCAGCGATAAAGCCACTGTAGTCTGTGTTGTAAGCGATGACCTGTTGGTCACGTTTAACCAGCGTGTTAGCTGCACCGACTCGCTTGGCACAAGGCGCGAGCTGATCGGCGACCGATAGTATTTGTTCTTTGTAGGGGTAGGTAACGTTAGCTGAATCAATCTCGTTGTCGAACAAGTCAGTAGTGTGCTGGTGGAGTGCTTCTGCGCTGTTCGTGGTCAGCTCTTCGAGTTGGTAGTGCAGTTCAATATTAAGCTTTTCAGCAAGGGTGTTGTGAAAATCTGGCGATTGAGAACGTTGTATGTTCTGCCCTATGAGTCGACATTGAATCATGATTCACTCCTTATCGTTATTTGTCACTACGCTAGCAAAACCCTCTTTATCGCGATAATTGTTTTTTCCTAACACCCATTCAATTTTTGAAGATTGCCGATAACGCAGGGCGCAGCACCTAAGCGGTAACTGGTGTAATTGCACTCCCTATCTCAAAATCTTATACCTTGCGAAATAATTGAAATATCGCCTTTGTCACCACCTCTTTATAGTGAATACATCAGCGAGCAGTAACCACCTTTGAAGGGATTCACCTGCCGAAATGGATTAAGAGGGAACACAAATGCAGAACAACGTCGTAGTACAAAATATTCAGCGCGCAGACAAAGAGCTTATTGAAGGCCTGCGTCAATGTGGTGTGGCTACCATTCATGAAGCTCAGGGACGTAAAGGCTTATTGGCTCACTACATGCGCCCAATTTTCCAAGGCGACGCGGTTGCAGGTTCTGCATTGACCATCTCAGGTGCAGCGGGTGATAACTGGATGATGCACGTAGCGATCGAGCAAGCAAAAGCGGGTGACTTCTTAGTATTCGCACCGACTTCCCCTTCTAATCACGGCTTCTTTGGTGACTTGCTAGCGACATCGGCGCAAGCGCGCGGTGTGGTCGGCCTTATCATCGAAGGTGGCGTACGTGACACTTGTGACCTGCGTGAAATGAATTTCCCAGTATGGTCTAAGGCGATCTTCAGTGAAGGTACCATCAAGGAGACATTGGGTTCAGTGAACGTGCCAATGAATTGTGCCGGCGCTCTGGTCTACCCAGGTGATGTGATGGTTGCGGATGAAGACGGCGTTGTAGTTGTGCGTCGCGAGGAGGCGGAAGAGGTTCTGCATGAATCATTAGCGCGCATGGAACGTGAAGAAGCAAAGCGTGTTCGATTAGCGAACGGCGAGTTGGGTCTGGACATCTATCAAATGCGTGGCCGTCTAGAAGAGAAAGGGCTGAAATATGTCTAGCCATCCCTTCAGTGCACCATGCATGTGGATGCGATCTGGTACATCAAAGGGAGCCTATTTCCTGCGCAAGGACTTACCAGAGAGCGAGCAAGCATGTGAGCAGTTTTTGTTATCGATGATGGGTACCCCGGACCCAAGACAGATCGACGGTATTGGCGGCGCAGACCCACTCACTTCGAAGGTGGCGATAGTGGAATCGTCAAAACGTGAAGGCGTCGACGTTGACTACCTATTTCAACAGGTATTTGTTGACCAAAAGCTTATTAGTGGCAAGCAAAACTGTGGCAATATTTTAGCGGGTGTTGCACCGTTTGCGATTGAACGTGGACTAGTAGAAGCACAAGAGGGTCAAACCTCTGTTCGCATCTTCATGGAAAACACGCAGCAGGTAGCAACGGTTACTGTGCAAACCCCAAACAAGCAAGTGACTTATGCTGGTGACTGCCATATTGATGGAGTCCCTAATACAGCGGCTCCGCTAGCGGTCTGCTTTGAAGATACGGCTGGCTCTACCTGTGGTGCTTTATTGCCAACGGGGAACGAAGTCGACGTGATTGATGGCGTGAGCGTAACTCTGATTGATAACGGTATGCCTGTCGTGGTGCTAAGAGCGCAAGATTTTGGCCTAACTGGTGACGAGTCTCGCGAGCAATTGGACGACAACGCAGAACTTAAGCAACGTCTGGAGTCGATACGCCTGCAAGCTGGGCCAATGATGAATCTCGGTGATGTTCGTGAGCTAAGCGTGCCGAAAATGACACTGGTGAGCGCACCTCAATATGGTGGTGGTATTTCAACGCGAACTTTTATCCCCCATCGCTGCCATGCGTCGATTGGTGTATTGGGCGCAGTGAGTGTCGCGAGTGCCTGCATCTTGAATGACGCCCCAGCAAAGCAACTTGCTGAAGTCAAAATAGAAAAACAAATACATATCGATGTTGAACACCCAATCGGAAAGATGAGCGTGGTGCTAGACGTTGAACAAAATCAAGTGAAGTCCGCCGCGATCCTTCGCACAGCAAGAAAGCTGTTCGATGGCACCGTATTTGGACTGTAAGCCTGCTGAAAATAACAAGGAAGAAACATGGACGCTGATTACCTACCGTTCCACCCAAATCCAAGCAAGCCGAAGTTTGTGGTGCCAGAAGGCGCAGTGGATAGCCACTGTCACGTTTTTGGTCCTGCGGCTAAATTCCCTTACTCTCCGGCGCGTAAGTACACCCCGTGCGACGCGTCAAAAGAGCAGCTTTTTGCCCTGCGTGATCACTTAGGCTTTAGCCGTAATGTGATTGTTCAAGCTTCTTGCCACAGTACCGATAACCGCGCGCTTGTTGATGCGCTAGAGACCGCTGGTGAGTTAGCTCGTGGCATTGCATTCGTTGACGAAACTGTCACTGACGAAGAGCTGCAAGCGATGGACAAAGCTGGCGTTCGCGGTGTTCGTTTTAACTTTGTGAAGCGCTTGGTTGATACAGTACCAACTGAAAAACTTAAAGCGATAGCTGAGAAGATCCGCCCATTAGGCTGGCATGTTGTGGTCTACTTTGAAGCGCAAGATATCGATGATGTGACGCCGTTTTTAGAAGAGCTTAACATGACGGTAGTGATTGACCATATGGGTCGTCCTGACGTGACAAAAGGTGTTGATAGCCAAGAGTTCGGCAAGTTTATTTCGCTGATGGAGCGTAACCCAGATATCTGGTGCAAAGTGAGTTGCCCAGAGCGTTTGACTCAAACGCCACCGGATTACTCCGATGTGGTGCCGTTTGCAAAAACCTTGGTTGATCTGTTTCCAAACCGCGTACTTTGGGGTACCGACTGGCCACATCCAAACATGAAGTCACACACTCCAGACGATGGCCACTTAGTGGATGTGATTCCACAAATTGCCACTACTGTTGAGCAGCAGCAAGCACTACTTGTTACTAACCCAATGAAACTTTACTGGCCGGAGAGCGTGTAACATGACTTACCTAAATAACAAGCCGATCCCCGGCACAACCATGTTTGATGGCGCGATGGCGCGTAAAGGCTATGGCTTGAACAAGATGTGTCATTCACTTAACGAACAAGCGGGGCGTGATGCGTTTTCAGCTGATGAAATGGCTTACTGCGACAAGTATGGCCTGACGGAAGCTCAAAAGACGGCAATCAAGGAGCGTGATGTTCTAGGGTTGATCGCAGAAGGTGGCAGTATCTATTACCTTGCCAAATTCGTCGGTATGTTGGGACTCAACATGCAAGACATTGGTGCAATGCAAACGGGTATGACAGTTGAAGAATTTAAACAGATGTTAGTAGAGGCAGGGAAATAGTTATGGCAAAGATCGTTGGCGGAATTACCACTTCCCACATTCCTTCAATTGGTAAAGCAATTGAGAACAATCTACAACAAACTGAATACTGGAAGCCTCTGTTTGATGCGTATCCACCGATTCACCACTGGCTAGATGAAGTTCAACCAGATGTAGCAGTCGTTTTTTATAACGATCACGGCCTAGAGTTCTTCTTAGATAAGAAACCGACCTTCGCCATTGGTGCCGCGCCAAGTTATAAGAATGCCGATGAAGGCTGGGGTATTCCAACTATTCCAGAAATCAACGGTGACCCAGAGCTGTCGTGGCACATCTGTAACGAACTGGTTGAGAACGAGTTTGATATTACCATCTGCCAAGAGATGAAAGTTGACCACGGTCTAACTGTACCAATGCAGCTGATGTGGCCAAACTTCAGCTACGGTCACATGAAGGTGATTCCGGTATGTATCAACGTAGAACAGCACCCAATGCCATCACCTAAACGTTGTTACGATCTAGGTAAAGCGATTGGTAAGGCAGTAGAAAGCTACGATAAAGACTTGAAGGTTGTTGTACTTGGCACTGGTGGTCTTTCTCACCAGCTAGACGGTGAGCGTGCTGGTTTTATCAATAAAGAGTTCGACCTTTACTGCATGAAGAAGCTGATCGACAACCCAGAAGAGCTGACTAAACTTTCGATTTACGACCTAGTAGAGCTGGGCGGTGCGCAAGGTGCGGAATTCATTATGTGGCTTGGTATGCGTGGTGCATTGACTGGCGAGCTTAACGTGCTGAAAAGCAGCTATCACGCCCCCGTGTCGAATACCGGCGCTGGCACCATGTTGATAGAAAACCGCTGATTACATTAACCGTCAAATGTTTAAAAAGCCCCAGAGTGTCATGCTCTGGGGCTTTTTATTATTAGCAGATTAGCTTTGTTGAATCTCGTGGGACAATGCTATAGCCCGTGTCGACCACTCTTGGTACAAAGTTCTCATCGTGAAAGCTTTCGAAAGCTAAGTTAGCCAGCTCTTCAGCGATGATTTGACTATTAAGATTCACACTGGATAGGCTGATTGGAGTCAAACATGAGCTTATTGAGAAATCACCAAAGCCAATCACACTGAGTTGCTCTGGGATGGCGATACCTCTTTGTGTTGCTTCTAAGATGACGCCGATACCTATCGCATCATTGGTAGCAACAATCCCATCAATGCCCCGATGGTTTGCTAAGGCTTGCGAGAGATGGCGTCGCGTATCTTCGTAAGAATTTCGCGTGTAAGGGATATCAATAAGCACAGGTTCTTGTTGCTCTGCATTACGAAGCGCTTCGCAGTATCCGATATATCGCTTTTGAGCACGTATGTCATCTTTATAGCGCGTTGAAAAATAAGCGATTTTTTTACAACCTGAATCAATAAGATATTGGGTTGTATCAAAGCCAGATTTTTCGTGCTCAAGTCCGACTCTAATATCGGTATCACCACCTAAATCGAGTAGCTGAATGACAGTCGCAGAGCTTCCTTTAAGCATCTTGTTGGTCGCATCAGTATGCTCTTGACCTGTGATGATTAGAATCGAAGGTGACCACTCAAGCATTGAGCGAACCTGCTCTTCTTCTTTATCTAAGTTGTGATCATGGGATGCTATTTTTAGTTGGAAGCCTTTTGGGCTAACTAATTCCTCTAACTGCTGCAGAATGTCACTGATCACTTCATTGGCAATGGATGGAACAATGACAGAAATGCTTTTGCTCTTGCTGCCGGTAAACTGACTCGCGATCTTGTTGTAAACATAGCCAAGCTCATCAATTGATTTTTGAATCTTATCGCCAGTTTTCTTAGAGACCTTTTCAGGCTTTCTGATATAGAGAGAAACCGTAGATGGTGAGACGCTCGCGTGAAGCGCAACGTCATCAATCTTAACAGTTTGAGTGGCTTTTTTTCGCATAAGGACGTAAACCTGAAGACTTAACGAGTTTAACAATAATCACAGTCGCGCCAAAAACGATAGCGGCAACCAAATATGGGTAGGTTACTGGTACCCCGTTAGGGTTAGCAATACCAAGTGGCGATAGCGTAACATAAATGAGAACTAATGCCGCGACCATAAATACACTATAAGCTTCGGCATAACGCCACTTCGCCATAGGAATCTGAGGTTTGCTCATTTTCTCGACATAAGCATGACTTGGTGAGAAATGGCCGATCAGCAACATAATCGAGATTTCCAGTACGAACAATATCCCCATTAGGTGGATGTAGTGAACGGTAATAGCATCTTTGAAGATAAAGTTGTAAGCACTGTAAACAACGATATGGAAAGGTAGGATAAACTTCGCTGCTTTCGCTGGCACCTTAGTCGTTAAAAAGCCAACCAATACAATCGCAATAACCGGAATATTATAGAAGCCAGTGAATCGACGCAGCAGATCAAAGATACCGCTTGGGAACTCCAATAGTAACGGAGAGATAATAATAGAGATTAGCGCAAAACCCAGTGACGTCATTTTACCGACTCTAACCAGTTTCTTCTCATCATTACACTTCATTAGTGGGCTGTAGAAATCGAGTGCAAACAAGGTCGCACTTGCGTTCACAATACTATTAAAGTGGCTGATCACCGTACCAAACAAGGCTGCAGCAAATAGACCCGTTAACCACCAAGGAAGAATCAGCTTCACCAGCGTTGGGTATGCTAAGTCAGGCAGTTCTAGAGTATCACCGTAAATCTTAAAAGCGATGAGCCCTGGCAGTACCATAACGATAGGCACAATCAGTTTGATAGAGCCTGCGAATAACACGCCTTTTTGACCTTCAGAAAGAGACTTAGCACCAAGGGTACGCTGAATGATCATCTGGTTGGTACACCAGTAGAATAAGTTCGCCGCAATCATGCCAGTAAAGATGGTTGAGAATGGGACGCTGCTATCTGCGTCACCAATGGCGTTGAGTTGTTCTGGGTTACTCTTTATTAGTTCTTCTATTCCAGTTAGCGCACTGCCATCCCCTAGCATCATTAAACCCAAAACAGGAATAAGCAGAGAGGCGAGTAGTAACAGAACTCCGTTAATCGTATCTGAAATTGCCACTGCTTTTAGCCCGCCAATTGCGGCATATAGCCCACCTACAGCACCCATAGCCAATGACAACCCGGCGATTACCCAGAAGTAATCGATATTGACCATCTCTTGTATGTGAAACATTTTCTCAATGGTGATTGAGCCGAGATAAAGACTCACCGGGTTGGCCATAATGACGTAGCCAATCAGACACATCATGCTGATCATACGGCGGGTGTGGGCGTCAAAGCGTTCTTCCAAAAATTCAGGAATCGTTGTTAGCCCTCGCTTCAAGTACCTAGGAAGAAAGAACAACGCCATGATGATAGTCGCAATGGCGGCTGTACTCTCCCAAGCCATACCACTGATATCAAATCGATATGCGTTGCCATTTAGCCCAATCAGTTGCTCGGCAGATAAATTAGACAACAACAGTGAACCCACAATGAAGTAGGCGGATAACCCCCTGCCAGCTAAGAAAAAACCGGACACACCCTCTTCACTAATTCCCTTCGTTTTTCGATAAGAATATAGCGCTACAATTACTGTAAAGAGCAAAAAGCTAAATGTAATAAAAAGTGACTGACTCATTAAAAGTACCAATTTGATAGCGTTTACGTGGAAAATACCTACATTTTTTGGGCGTCTCACCCTGTTTCTTACGTAAAGTTGACTTAAAACAATAAAAGTTAATTCGTATGCTATGTTTCTTGATAGAGATCTCATTATTGTTTTTTCGGCGTTGCGATCGTAGCGCTACGAAAATAAAGTTCACCCCAAGAGATACGAATAACAAGTTGGAAAATATGTTTAATACAGCGAATTTGAAGAAACGCGATATTTCGGAACTACGAAGCCAACGTTGGTACGCACCAGATACGATTCGAGCGTTTGCTCATCGTCAACGCAGCCAGCAAATGGGCCTGAATCGCGAAGAGTTCATGGGTAAACCCGTTATTGGCATTATCAATACGTGGAGTGACCTAAGCCCTTGCCACTCTCACTTAAGAGAGCGTGCAGAAGCAGTAAAACGAGCAGTATGGGCATCAGGCGGTTACCCAGTAGAACTCCCTGCGCTTTCGGTAGGTGAAGTACTGGTCAAACCAACGACGATGTTATACCGCAATTTCCTTGCTATGGAAGCAGAAGAACTACTGCGTCAGCACCCAATTGATGGTGCAATTTTGATGGGTGGCTGTGATAAATCGACACCTGCTCTATTAATGGGCGCAATTTCAATGGATATTCCGATGCTATTTTGCCCAGCAGGACCTATGTCTTCAGGCAAATGGCGTGGCACAACAACAGGCGCAGGCACTCACACTAAGAAATACTGGGACCAACTTCGTTTAGGCGCGATTACTCAGCACGATTGGGTTGAGTTAGAGGGTGCCATGACCCGTTCTATCGGTACTTGTAACACTATGGGTACTGCATCAACGATGACTTCTATTGCTGATGCAATCGGCTTTATGATTCCAGGTGCTTCTTCTATTCCTGCTGCAGATTCTCGCCATACACAAATGGCTGCGCAGTGCGGTAAAACGATTGTCGACATGGTTTGGTATGACCATAAACCGTCTTCTTGGCTAACTCGTGAAAACTTCCTGAACGGCATCGTTGCTTACATGGCTGTAGGTGGCTCAACAAACGCAGCCATTCACCTGATTGCGATGGCTAACCGAGCGAAAATTAAGATCACGCTTGATGATATGGAAGAAATTGCTCGTAAAGTACCTGTACTTGCGAACTTATTCCCATCGGGTGATCAGCTTATGGAAGAGTTTTTCTTTGCTGGCGGCCTAATGGCTCAACTGAAGAAAATCAGTCAATTCTTACACCTTGACGTAACGGGTGTGCTCAACACGCCAATGAGTAGCTGGTTAGAACACGCTGATTGTTACGATGACAACGTAATCCGTGACCTAGAAAACCCAGTAGTGCCACTCTCTCAAGGCTGCGCACTATCTGTTCTTAAAGGTAACTTATGCCCGAACGGTGCGGTAATGAAATCTTCAGCGGCACTGCCTGAACTGCGTAAGCACCGTGGTCGTGCACTGGTATTCGATAATCATCAAGATTTATCAGACACCATCGATCAACCAGACTTAGATGTGACTAAAGATACAGTCATCATCCTAAGAAACGCAGGGCCAGTTGGTGCACCGGGTATGCCGGAATGGGGCAACCTTCCAATTCCTAAGAAACTTCTTAAAGAAGGCGTCACTGACATGGTTCGAATTACCGATGCACGCATGTCAGGCACACACTACGGCACTTGTATCTTACACGTTGCGCCAGAATCAGCAGTAGGTGGTCCACTCGCATTGGTGAAAACTGACGACATCATCGAGCTCGATATTGAAGCAGGCACACTGAACATGCTGGTGTCTGAAGAAGAGCTAGCAAATCGCCGTGAGAACCTGAAGCCAACACACAAAACATTCGAGCGTTCGTACGCTGCGCTATACCAGCAACACGTAACTCAAGCAGACGAAGGGTGTGATTTCGATTTCCTTCAAGCGGGCAGCGACGTTCCAGAACCACCAATTCACTAAGGTATAAACAATGAACAAATTTAAAAACGCAATTGAAGCTGGTGACGTACAGCTTGGTACTTGGATGATGACTGGCAGCGATACCGTTGCTGAAGCGATGGCGACAGTGGGCTTTGACTTCTTGGTTCTTGACCAAGAGCACGTGCCAGTAGATTCACTCGATGCAGTCCGCATTGACCGTGCTGTTCGCAACGCATCAAACAAAACAGTACCGCTTTACCGCCTAGCGTGGAATGACGTGGTGTTGATTAAGCGTGCTCTTGATGGTGGTGCAAACTCACTAATGGTGCCATTCATTAACACAGCAGAAGAAGCAAAAGCGGCAGTAGAAGCGGCTTACTACCCACCACTAGGTAAACGTGGTTTTGCAGCTGTTCACCGCGCTTCTATGTACGGTTCAAACTCTGATTTCCTACGTGAAGCAAACGAAGAGCTATGCTTCATTTTACAGATGGAAACACCAGAGGCGATCGACAATATGGAAGAGATTGCAGCGGTTGAAGGTGTTACTGGCTTCTTCATCGGCCCTGGCGATATGTCTGCGGCAATGGGTCATACGGGTAACCCGTCTCACCCTGAGGTACAAGCAAAAATCGCACAAGGTCTAGATAAAGCGAAAACACTGGGCTTACCTTGCGGGATCGTTGGCGGTACACCTGAATTGGCGAACAAATACCAAGAAATGGGCTTCTCATTCGTCGCACTTGGTTCTGATATGAGCTACCTAATGGCTCGTGCAAAAGAGCAGCTAGCAGCTATCCGCGGTGAAGAAATCACAGTATCAGGCGGTGAGGTTTACTAATGCTTAATGTCGTCACTAAAACTCAAGGCGAACTTGTACTTAAAGTCGCTCCACAACTTGGCGGTGCAATCGCAGGCTTAACCTATCGAGGTATCGATATTTTAAGACCGTTACCCAATCAAGATGATGTGATTGTGAATCAGTCGGGCAGTTTTCCTCTTGTGCCTTACTCCAACCGAATCGGGCTGGGTAAATTTGAGTTTGGTGGTGAGCGTTATGAGCTAATTAAAAACTTTGGGGACCACCCACATTCCATTCATGGGAACGCTTGGAAAGGCGAATGGGTAGTCGCAGAAGAGTCTGCGACAGGGTGTGTCCTCAAGTTTTTACACCAAGCTGATTTGGAAGAGTACCACCACTGGCCTTGGCCTTATCAAGCAACTCAAACGTTTGAACTGCTTGAAAATGAGCTGAGAGTGACACTGAAATATTTCAATCTAGCAGAGCGCACTGTGCCTGTTGGCCTTGGTTTCCACCCTTACTTTGCCAATGCCGATCGAAGCTTGATTCAACTTAACGCAGACAAGGTATTACTCAACGATGAAAACACCTTGCCATGTGCCACTGTTGATGTGCCTAAAGAGTGGGATTTCAGTACTTTACGACGCCCTCAACCAGAGTCAGTCGACAACTGTTTCTCAGGTTGGGATGGTCACGCCAATGTGATTTGGCCTGAACAAGGTATCAGAGCGGAAATGAGTTCTCCGGATGCAAGCAATGTGATTGTGTTCGTGCCAGGAACTGAGAAAAACTTCGTTGCTATCGAGCCAGTAACGAATGTGAACAACGCAATTAATGACCTCACCAGTGGTGAAAGTGACCAAGCAATGAAGCTAGTCGATGCTGGTCAGTCCGTATCAATGACAATGATTATTAAGGTTTCAGACTATGAGTAATCCAGAAGTCTTATTCGATTACATCGGGCATTTACCTGAATGTCCAACTTGGGATGCCAAGACCCAAACTCTACTTTGGACAGACATTTTAGAACACGAGATCCATCGTTTCTGCCCTGAGAGCAAAGCTCACACTGTACTGAACTTCGATGAAGAAGTGGGTTGTTTTGCTCTGCGTGAAAAAGGCGGCTTCATTGCAGCTATGCGCACAGGCATCTTCCTTACTGATGACAGCGGCAAGATCGAAAAGCAAGTATGTGAAAACCCAAACAATCCGTTTGTTGCGCGTTTCAATGACGGCGGTGTTGACCAAGATGGCCGCTTCTATGCGGGCACTTACTGGGGCCCAAGGACGTTCAACGGTGCAATGTTGATGCGTATTGATGCATCGCTTACACCAAAGGTTGTGCAGTGCGACATTCTTGGCGCTAACGGCCTTGCATTCAGCCCTGACAAAAAGTGGATGTACACCACTGACACTCCTAACCATGTGATGTACCGAACCCCTCTACTGGCGGACGGTGAGCTGGGAATGCGTGAAGTGTTTAAGACTTTCCCTCAAGGCAATGGTCGTCCTGACGGTGCGGCAGTTGATGTGGAAGGTTGTTACTGGACGGCACTGTTTGATGGTCACCGTATCGCAAGAATCAGCCCTGAAGGCGATATCCTTGAAGAGTACCCACTGCCAGTGCGCTGCCCAACCATGGTCTGCTTTGGTGGTGACGATATGAAGACACTCTTCATTACAACTACTCGTGAAAACATGGAACAGGAAGAACTTGAAGAGCGCCCGCTTTCCGGTGCGATCTTCACAATGAGAACCAACGTGGCCGGTATGGTCAAACCAACATTTTTAGAGAACGAATAATATGCAAACTATTGGATTTATTGGCCTAGGTCTTATGGGTGAAGCGATGTCAAAGAACATCGTTCAAAAACACGAAGGTAAAGTTTTTGTTTACGATCTAAATAAAGAGCAAGTCGCTAAGCTCGTGGACGCTGGCGCAACAGCAGCAGACAGCATCGCAGAAGTTGCGAAAAAAGCCGACGTTATCATCTCAATGGTACCGAAGTCAGTTCACGTACAAGCCGTTTACAAAGAGCTTATCCCAGAACTGTCTGAGCGCCATATTACCATCGACATGTCGACTATCGACCCAAGCGTGTCTATCGAAGTCTCGAAGCAAGTGGCTGAAACAGGCGCAATCATGCTAGATGCACCAGTCGTTAAATCAGTACCGGCAGCCATCGCTGCGGACTTAGGTATCTACATCGGTGGTGACAAAGCTGCATACGAAAAAGTAGAGCACATCTTGGCAATGATGGGTTCAAACCAAATCCACCTTGGTGACAATGGCCGTGGTCTTGTGATGAAAATCCTTCACAACAACCTAGTTGGTGGCATTCAAAACGCGATGAACGAAATGGTTGCAGCCGCTGAGCACTACGGCATCGAAAAAGACGACTTTGGTACTGCATGTTCTTACGGTGGTGCGTCGAACTTTTACATGACAGGCAAGCTTCCTGCTGTCGCTAAACAAGATTACACCACTGCGTTTTCTCTAGAGAACATGGCAAAAGACGTTCACATCATGAAATCAATGATGGAAGAGTCAGGCCTGACGCTACCAGGCGCAGAGGTTGTGAAGTCTGTTTATGACCAAGGCCTAGAAGCGGGTATCGGCGGTGAAGACTTCTGTGCAACTTACAAAGTTGTTCAACAAAATTCAAAAGCATAACTAATTTGACCTCCGGCTATCGGCTGGAGGTAATTTCCAATCGAGGCAAAAGAAAATGAATTACGCAGAAAATGTAAAATACGCATCTCTTGAAGGTAAAGTTGCTGTAATTACGGGTGGTGCAAGTGGTATCGGTGAAGAGCTGGTACGCAGCTTTGTAAGCCAAGGCTCTAAAGTTGCTTTCCTAGATTACGACAAAGAAGCAGGTGAGAAACTGGCTGAAGAACTTGGTTGCCTATTCCTGTTCTGTGATGTGACCAACACTGAACTGCTTCAAAACTGTTTCCAAGAAGTGTCTAAGCACTACGGTACGGTTGATATCCTAGTGAACAACGCTGGTTCTGATGATCACCATACTATCGATGATCTAACAGAAGAATACTTCGACAACCGCATCAACATGAACCTACGTCACCAGTTGTTTGCGATTCAAAGCGTTATTGATGGCATGACAGAAAAAGGTGCGGGCTCAATCATCAACATGGGTTCAATCAACTGGATGCGTGGCCGCCCAGGTCGTGTGTGTTACTCACTGTCTAAAGCGGCTATCCACGGTTTCACTCGTACTCTAGCTCAAGAACTAGGTGAGCGTGGTATTCGTGTGAACAGCCTTGTTCCAGGTGCAATCCGCACACCTAAGCAAGACGCAATGTGGGCAAAACTAGACCCATCAGCAGTAAACCAATTCGTAGAACTTCAAGCGCTTAAATTCCGCTTAGATGGCACTCACTGTGCTCGACTAGCGCTGTTCCTTGGTTCGGATGAATCTTGTGGTTGTACTGGCCAAGACTTCGTAGTGGATGCAGGTCTAACTCTTAACTAATTATAATTAAATGGATTTTTAGCAATGTCATTTTTTGATTTAACAACTCCAGATGGAGATGCACTAAGTGGTACAACGGTAATCACTGTTGTAGGTCTTATGTTCATGTACACCTTTGTCGGCATTTGTGCGGGCTTTGGTGGCGGCCTAACGACGATGCCTTTGGTATCAATGCTTTTACCAGTAAAAATGGCGGCACCGATGTCCGTTATGGTTGGTACCGCAACAGCGCTATACGCGACATGGTTATCTCGTAAAGAGACTGACTGGAAATCAGCAATGGTTCTGATTGGTTTCTCTATCTTAGGTGTACCAGTAGGTATCTACGCACTGTCTTACCTACCAGACAGCATCATGAAAATGGGCCTAGGTATTTTCCTAATCGTGTACTCTTTCTACAGCCTATTTGTTCCACGCCTACCGGTTTACGATAAAAACTGGATTGCAGCGCCAATGGGTGCAGTAGCGGGTGCGTTAGGTGCGGCGTTCTCTACGAATGGTCCACCGGTTGTTATCTACGGTATGCTTCGTAACCTTGGTCCTGCGGCTTTCCGTGGCACACTGAACGCGTTCTTTACTGCAAACAACCTAACAATCATTGGTGGTTTGGCAACAAGCGGTATTCTGACTGTCGATACAGTGAAGCTAGTAATGTTCGCTATCCCGACTATGATTCTTGGTTCTGTTGTTGGTCAGTACGTTCATAAACGCATTCCAACATCTGTGTTCCGCCTAATGGTATTTGTACTACTGATTGCTTCAGGTGCAATGCTAATTAAAGGTGCTGCTGACTTACCTGCTGCTCTTTGTCTAGGTGTTGCATTTGGTGCGCTTGCTATCTGCCAACTTGCTTTCGGTAAGAAAGTAGCGGCTATCCGTAAAGCGGATGAAGAAGAAAAAGCGAAAGCAGCTGCGGAAACAGCAACAGCATAACTGACTCTTTCTATCGTTGAATGAAAAAGCCCTATAACGTTTCATCGTTATAGGGCTTTTTTTTGGTTCATCGCGGCTTTCCGGGGAAAGCCGCTTTTATCTTCAAGAAGAAGTAGTCTGTATCTCGATACCCATACCCCATTCGCTTGATTAACTTTATTTTGTTGTTTATCCCTTCCAATGTGCAGGTGTTGAGCGGATAACTTGCCGATCCAATAATACCGTGAAGATAAGGCCTCAGTTTTCGTGCGAACTCTTTCAATGGCTTAATTCCACTTTCTTGCACTTGTGCCCACCATACCTCC